>CATKZW010000047.1 GCA_949841465.1 uncultured Oscillospiraceae bacterium | reverse complement strand
GCACTGCACAAAACACGTCGTACAAATCGTACTCTCTTGGGCGCGTCTTTTTCCGCGCTCCTTCCAAATCCTCTCGTATCTGCTCGTATTCTTCCCGATTGATGTCGCTTGGATATTGATGCATCCCGACCTCATCTCCCGCCTGTTTTTTCCCTTATTATCCGCTTCTTTCTACATCTTGTCAAAAGTTTTTAAACAGGCTCTAAGTATGGTCAGAGTTCAGAAATTTCCCGCCCACCATTTGTTGGAGGGGCCCCTCCTCGTCTAATAGAGGGGTAATAGAGCCACACAAAAAAAGAACAATAAAAATACCTTTCTGCCACCAAAAAATCAAACCATGTAAAAAATGATTACGATTTGTTCATAAAAAATCCCGCACCTTTCAAACCGTCAGCCGATGCCGATATTTGGATCGCTTCCGCCAAGCCTTCACTCTGTATGATGACCAGAACCCTGCCATGGTGCGCCCGACAGGCAGGAGCGGTATAGCGATGCCCGCTCTTCGGATTCCCACAACCGGATGCAATGATACGGGCAGGCCCAGAGATAGAGCAGGTGATCTCATGATCCGCCCAGGGAACCCGCCGCCCAGCGCTGTCCTGTACCTCAGCCCAGAGGTAGACCAGCCCCTTCCCAGAGGACGGGTCTGTCTGTTCCGCCAGAAGCGCCAGGGAATCCGGCTGCCCCGCCGTCACCAAGACAGCGTCCTCCTCAGCGCACCCATTCCGCACGTTCACCGCCCGGAGAACGCCCGGCTGGTACGTGACTTGAAATTCCGCCTTGCAGTCAATCACTGGGTGACGCTCCAGCAGTGAGTCGTTCAGCCACAGCTCCACCTCTTCGGCGTTGGAGTAGACCTCCACCCGGACCGGCTTCCCCTCCTGGCCCGGGAAGGTCCAGCTGTCCTCCACGGCGGGCCAGCCCCAGGCCGTCACCGCTTCTGGCCGGGCGGTCAGCTCTGGCGGAAGCGCGAATAGAGCCGGAGCCTGGTCTACGCCCCACATCACCCGGCGCATCCGTCCCTGGGGGCGGAGCTGCCCGCAGATGTCGAAATCGCCGCAGGTGGCCAGATGGTAGGGGTAGTCCGCGAACATTGTGGAGGGCCGCCCGTAATATGCGCCCCCAATGCCGCTCTCGCCCAGGTAGTCCCAGGCCGCCCAGGTGAAGTCGCCGATGACGCTGGGGTGTTCCAGCGTCCGCCGCCAGACCTGGGCCATCAGCTTGGGAAAGCTCTCGGTGCCGCAGATGACGCGGTTCGGGAAACGGCCCCGGTCTGTTCCGTAGCGGAAGTCCAGGTAATTATAGCCGGCCACGTCCAGGGGGGCTATAAAATCCTCTGTAAGTTTGCCCCAATCCTGGGGCTGTTCCTGGGCTCGTTGGAGGATATCCCGCACCTCCGGGGGCACGTCCTCCAAGTCCACACCCTCGCCGTTGAGCAGGTTGGACAGCAGGCCCTGATACTTTCCTCCCTCAACAAAGGTCCCATTTACGCCGCAGGTCACGGGGCGGGTGGGGTCCAGCTTTCGCACCTCGCCGCATAACTGACGGGACAGCTCGGCCCCGGCGGGCTCACACCGCTCTAAAATCTCGTTTCCGATGCTGTACATCAGCACACAGGGATGGTTCCGGTCACGGAGGACCATGGCGGTCAGGTCTGTCCGCCACCACTGGTCGAACCAGCGGTGATAGCCGCCCTCGGTCTTACCTCGCCGCCAGCAGTCGAATGCCTCGTCGATCACCAGCATTCCCAGGCGGTCGCAGGCGTCCAGCAGGGCGCGGCTGGGCGGGTTGTGGGCGGCGCGGACGGCGTTGTACCCCGACGCCTTTAGTTTGGCGATTTTCCGTTCCTCAGCCTGAGGATAGGCACAAGCGCCAAGCGGCCCGTTATCGTGGTGGATGCAGCCGCCCCGGAGCTTCAGCGGCTGGCCGTTGAATACCAACCCCCGCTCTGGGCTGACACTGAACGTTCGGATGCCAAATGTGACGGTTTCTTGGTCGCGCCCAACTTTCAAAACGGCAGTGTAAAGGGCAGGGCTGTCCGGACTCCACAGCGCAGGCTGGGGCAGCTCCAGCCGCCGGGTGATTTCCGTCCGGCCTGGGTCGAGCGTCTGCTCCCAGGCCAGTGAGGTGGCACGTGTGCCGTCCGGGGCGGTAATCTCCAGCGAGATGGGGACAGTCTGAATCTGCCCGGCGTTTTCGACGGCAAAGGAGATTTCCGCCTCCGCCCGGTCCGCCGATACCAAAGGCGCAGTCACCCACGCGGACCAGAGAGGAATGGACATTTCACCCCCCAGCGCTGCCCACACAGGCCGGTACAGGCCGCTTCCGGTATACCAACGGCTGTTAGGCTGGTCGGTGTTGTCCACGGTGATGGTGAGCACATCATGTCCGGTGAGCCGTCCGGACAGGTCCACATGAAATTCCGTATAGCCATAGGGATGCTCCGCCAGCAGCTCCCCATTGAGCCGCACTTGAGCCACGCCCATACAGCCCTCCACCACCAGAACCGTTCGCGGGGCAGGCGGGAGGGCCAGAGTGCGTTCGTACACACCCACGCCGCCCTGGAACCAGCCGCCTTCTCCGCCCATGGGGCTGTCCGGCGTTCGGATTGAGCCGATAGAAAAGTCGTGGGGAAGGGTGACGGCCTCCTTCTGTGGGCTGTCCGGCCGGGAAAAGCTCCAGCCCAGGCACAGGTCGATACGCTCCATAAAAACGCCTTCTTTCTCAAATAACAGGTGAACAAACGGTTGTGCAATCCTGGCTGGTATGGTATCATACTTTTGAAAGAAATACCACCACTATTTTGAGGAGTTGAGCGGTATGGACGATCAGTTTGACAACGGCAAGGCCGGCAATCTGACCATCAAGGACGTGGCCCGGGCGCTGAACGTGAGCACCGCCACCGTGTCTCGGGCCATCTCCGGCAAGGGCCGCATCGGGGAGGACACCGTCCGCCGGGTCAAGGAATACATCCGGGAGCACAATTATGTGCCCAACGCCATTGCCCAGAGCCTGGCGGACCAGCGGACCTATAACATCGGATTTATCTGCCCGTCTCCCCAGGAGGTGGGTGCGCAATACTTTTACTATGGGTGTATGGCCGGGATTTATGAGGCGCTGACCGATACGCCCTATGATGTGCTCATCA
The DNA here is from genome assembly GCA_949841465.1 of uncultured Oscillospiraceae bacterium. Taxonomy (GTDB): domain Bacteria; phylum Bacillota; class Clostridia; order Oscillospirales; family Oscillospiraceae; genus Enterenecus. The sequence continues at coordinate 15,289 of CATKZW010000047.1, read as the reverse complement.
TCCCCGACGGAGACCGGGTGGACGGGCGGCTGGAACGGGCGCTGGAAAAGCGCAAGATCGACGGGGCCATCGTGTCCCAGGCCCTGGTGGAGAACCACGCCGAGTCACGCCTGCGGGAGGCGGGGGTCCCCTTTGTGGTCGTTGGCTCCTTGCCGGACAAGACAATTTGTCAGGTGGACCACGACCACCGGGCCGCCTGCGCCGAGCTGACCCGGCGCCTGCTCACCGGAGGCCGGAGGCTGGCGCTGATGGGCGGCGATTTAAGCCAGTATGTGACACAGGACCGGCTTCATGGCTTTTTGTCCGCCTGCCGGGAGGCGGGTGTTCAGGAGCGGGAGGATCTGCTGTACCTGGGCCTGGACGGCTCCGAGCAGACCAGGGCGGCGCTGGAGAAAGCGCTGGTGGCGGGGGCGGCCTGCCTGGTGTGCATGGACGACCGAATCTGCGGCATGGTGCTGTCTCAGCTCCACCACCGGGGGCTGCGCATTCCCCAGGACATCCAGGTGGCCAGCTATTATGACAGTGCGCTGCTGGAGTCCTACACCCCGGCCATCACGGCCCTGCGGTTCGATGCGCAGAAGCTGGGGGCTGTGGCCTGCCGGATGCTGCTGGACCAGATGGAGGGCAGGAAGGCTGAGGCTGTGGAGACGGTGGGCTATGACATCGCGCTGAGGGCCTCCACGCCGGCAACGGAATAACGGATTGAAGCCACCGGGCATCTGCCCGGTGGTTTTGTGCGCTTTGCACAAAACCACCCCAGCTAAAACTGACAACATAAATAAACTTGTGTTTGGACAAATTGATTTGATTGACAGAAACGTCAACAACTGTTATTATCAAATCGTGAACAACCGCTTGCGCATAAAGGTCAATCGGTTGTGCAAAAACTTTTTTTGACAGGAGGAACCTTGTATGAAAAAGAAGCTTTCCGCCCTGCTCCTGGCGTTCGCCATGCTGTTTACGCTGGCCGCGTGCAGCAGCGGCAGCAACCCCGGCAGCGCCGCCCCCAACGACGACGACAACCCCCAGCAGACCCAGTCCGGCAGCCAGGGCGGCTCTGGCGAGACCATTGCCCTGCGCGTGTGGGGCGCTGAGGAGGACCAGGCCCTGCTGAAGGACCTGGTGGAGAAGTTCAAGGCCGCTTATCCCGACCAGACCTTCAGCATCGAGATCGGCGTGGAGTCCGAGTCCAAGGCCAAGGATGACATCCTCACCGACGTGACCGCCGCGGCGGACGTGTTCGCTTTCGCCTGCGACCAGCTGCCTGACCTGGTGGCCGCAGGCGCCCTGCTGCCCATCGACGATCAGATGGACGCGGTGCTCCAGAACTACGCCAACAAGACCGTGGCCGACATCAAGTCCGCCAACAGCGAAGGCTCCGTGGGCTCCGCCACCCTGGACGGCAAGCTCTACGCCTTCCCGTTCTCCGCCGACGGCTACTTCATGTTCTACGACCCCAGCGTCATCTCCGCCGACCAGGCTAAGAGCTGGGACACCCTGCTGGACGCCGCCCAGGCCGGCGGCAAGAAGGTGGGCATGACCCTGGCCTCCGGCTGGTATCTGGCCGGGTTCTACTATGGCGCCGGCTTCACCACCGGCCTGAACGCCGACGGCACCACCTCCATGGACTGGAACGGCACCTCTCCCTCCGGCGTCACCGGCGTGCAGGTGACCCAGGCCGCCCTGAAGATTGCCGCCCACCCCGCTTTTATGCCTGTCATTGACGGCGACAGCTCCAACCAGATCAAGAGCGGCTCCCTGTGCGCCGTAGTCTCCGGCTGCTGGGACAGTCAGGTCGCGGCTGAGGCGTTTGGCGACGACTACATGGCCTGCCGCCTGCCCTCCTTCATGGCCGGTGACAAAGAGGTCCCCGGCGGGGCCGTGGCCAGCTACAAGCTGATGGGCGTCAACGCCCACTCCAAGAACTCCGGCTGGGCCATGCTGCTGGCTGAGTTCCTGTCCAACGAGGAGTCCCAGGTGGCCCGCTACTCCGCCCGCCAGCTGCCTCCCACCAACATCTCCGCCGCCTCTGACCCCGCCGTGGCCGCCGACAAGGGCGTGGCCGGCCTGGCCGACCAGTCCGCCAACGCCTCCCTCCAGGCTGCGGGCGGCAAGTATTGGGACCCGGTGAAGTCCTTCGGCGAGCAGATCGCTCAGGGCACCATCAAGAGCGACGACGCCTCCGTGCAGGCCGCGCTGGACGATCTGGTGGCCGGCGTCACCGCTCCTCTGGGCTAACTTACTCTTTTATAAAAAGTGAGCAAAAAGAACTTTTAGTTCGCCGCGGTCTCGGGCGGTCCCTGAACGTTTTCTGCCCGACGGCCAACCACTCGGTTAAACTGTTCCTTTCGGGCATGGGCCTATCCAGGCCCGTGCCCTGGAAGGGGCGCGGAAGATATCCGCGCTGAAAAAAGAGAGGAGGCGTCACATGAAAGCAGCGACAACCAGTTCTGAGCATATCACCCTGGAACGTGACCTCACAAGCTCCGGCCGCTTTTTCACCGATCTGGGCACCGCCATCACCAAGGGCGACCTGTTCGTCAAGCTGTCCATCCTGTGGTGGGGCGCGGGGTACGCCCGCAGAAAGCAGTTCTTCAAAGCCATCGCCATGACCCTGCTGGAGGCGGCGGTCATCTGGTTCACCGTGGCCTTTGCCGTCCAGTATGTCCCCAAGATCGGCACCCTGGGCACCGTCCAGGCCGAGCAGGTTTTCAACATGGAGACCATGAAAACGGAGTGGAACGATTACGACGATTCCTTCCAGATCCTGCTGTTCTCCGTGCTCAGCTTTGTGGTCTGGTTCGCCGCCGTTTTGGTGGTGCTGAAAAACCTGGTGAACGTGTATCAGCTCCAGCGCCGCGAGGAGCTGGGCCTGCACATCAACACCTTCAAAGAGGACGTCAGCACCTACCTCAACGAGAAGTTCCACGTCACCCTGCTGTCCCTGCCCGTGCTGGGCGTGGTGATGTTCAACGTGATCCCGCTGTTCATCCTGATCCTGGTGGCCTTCACCAACTACGACCAGCAGCATATGCCGCCCACGGCTCTGTTCACCTGGACGGGGCTGACCAACTTCATCAACCTGTTCGGCGGCGGCGGGCTCACCCTGACCTTCGGCTACTCCTTCGCCCGGGTGCTGGTGTGGACTCTGGTGTGGGCGGTGTTCGCCACCTTCACCACCTACTTCGGCGGTATCCTGCTGTCCCTGTTCCTGAACAACAAGCGCACCAAGTTTGCCAAGCTGTGGCGGGCGCTGTTCATCGTCACCATTGCGGTGCCCCAGTTCGTGTCCCTGCTGCTGGTACGCAACTTCTTCGCGGACAACGGCATCTTCAACGGGATGCTCACCTCTGCCGCCACCGCTCTGGGCATCATCGCTGAGGGCACCACCCTGAATTTCCCCTGGCTCACCGCGCCGGGCTGGGCCCACGTGATGATTATCATCATCAACATCTGGATCGGCGTGCCCTATCAGATGCTCATTGCCACCGGCGTGCTCACCAACTTACCGGTGGATCAGATCGAGAGCTCCCGCATCGACGGCGCCAGCACCAGCCAGACCTTCCGGTACATCACCATGCCCTACGTGCTGTTTGTCACCGGCCCCGCCCTGGTCACCGACTTTGTGAAGAACATCAACAACTTCAACGTCATCTACCTGCTGACCCAGGACGTGTACACCACCACCAACCAGGCCCTGGCCAACTCCCAGGCCACGGAGGTGGACCTGCTGGTCACCTGGCTGTTCCGGCTGACCCAGGACTACTACAATTACAAGATGGCCTCGGTCATCGGCATCGCCGTGTTCATCATCTGCGCGGTGTTTACCCTGGTGGCCTTCAACTTCATGCTCAGCGGCGATAAGGAAGGGGTGTACAACTGATGGAGAAGAAACCGATCAATACGAAACAGCTCGTCAAGGATATTTTCCGCCACGTTTTCATCGTGCTGATGGTGGCCGTCTGGCTGGTTCCCATCGTATGGCTGGTGGTCACCTCCTTCAGCGCATACGACGGCCGGGACATGACCAACTTTTTCCCCAAGGAATGGTCGCTGATCCAGTATCAGAAGCTGTTTACCCCGGACACGGTGGCCAACTTCCCCGCCTGGTTCATGAACACCTTCAAGGTGGCCTGCGCCTGCTGTGTGATCTCCACCCTGTTCACCCTGATGGTGGCCTACGCCACCTCCTTCTGTGACTTCAAATCCCGCAAGCCCCTGATGAATCTGGCGGTGATCCTGAACCTGTTCCCCGGCGTGCTGTCCATGATCGCGGTGTACTTCATCCTGAAGGCACTGGGGCTGACCAACACCCATCTGGGCCTGGTCCTGGTCTACTCCGCCGCCTCCGGCCTGGGCTACCTGATCGCAAAGGGCTTTTTCGACACGGTGCCGCGGGCGCTGTGCGAGGCGGCCAAGCTGGACGGCGCCAGCCAGGCCCGCACCTTTATCAGCGTCATCATCCCGCTGAGCAAGCCCATCATCGTCTACACTATCATCAGCTCCTTCCTGGTGCCCTGGATGGACTTCGTATATGCCAAGATGATTATGAATTCGGGCATATCCGATATGTGGACGGTGTCCATCGGCCTGTACAATATGCTGGACAAGAGCCTGATCAACACCTACTTCTCCCAGTTCTGCGCGGGCGGCGTGCTGGTGTCCATCCCCATCTCCATTCTGTTTGTTATCATGCAGAAGTTCTATGTGGAGGGCATTACCGGCGGCGCTGTCAAGGGCTAACTTACTTTTTCTTGAAAGAAAAGGTGAGCAAAAAGAACTTTAGTTAGCCACGGGACCGGGCTGTTGACAGAAGTTTTTGGCCCGGCAGCGAACCTTGCACCATTCCGCCGCCTACGGGCGGCGGAATCTGTAAGGGTTTATCAAAACCATAAGGAAGTATCATATGGACAAACTGATTTTGAATCTGATCCACCGCCCGGAGATGGTGCCGGAGTACGCGGAGAAGGTGACGGGTCACGGCAAGTCGGAGGACATCGGCCGCAAGGCCCTGCTCACTGAGAGCCTGGACATCTTCAAGACCCAGCAGGAGATCGCCCACAAAAACGGCCTCAAGACCACCATTCAAATGACCTACGCCAGCCTGTTCAACGCCGAGGCGGTGGCCCTGGCCAAGGAGCACCACGAGAAGTTCGGCGACGAGATCTCCCTGTCCCTCCTGGGCCTGCCCTGTAAAGAATTCCGGGAAAAGTACCAGACCAAGGACTTTTGCATCTGGATGTTCTCCATGGAGGACAAAAAAGCCATTGTGGACGACGTGTTCGGCAAATTCCATGAGGCGTTTGGCTTCTGGCCCGAATCCACCGGCTCCTACTACATGGACGCGGAGCTCATCAACTATATCAAGGCCAAGTACCCCAGCGTAAAGTGCGCCGTGGCCACCTGCTGGGAGGAGGGCCCCAAGGCCTACCACACCTGCAACAACTCCTGGTACACCTTCATGGACGGCGGCCCCTGGGCGCCCTGGATTCCCTCCAAGGTGAACACCCACGCTCCCGCCGCCAATGCGGACGAGGACAGCGGCATCGTGGCCATCCCGCACCTGAGCCGGGACCTGCTGGCCTGCTACGACGGCAACGGCTCCAACTTCGGCACCCACCCCCAGAACGTGCTGCGGGGCATGATCTACGACACCGAAACCTGGGAGTTCCCCTACCTGTACAACCTGATCGACCAGTACCACCACCTGTCCAAGTACAACAACGGCTACGCCTACAACATGGTGTTCGTGGGTCCGGGCTGGATGAACAAAATGGGCCGGTGGGAGTCCCCCTATGAGCTGCTGCTCAAGTCCTACGAGGACGGCATCGGCTACTACGGCAAGCTGAAAAAAGAGGGCAAACTCATCGACATGACCATGGCGGAGTTCGCGGACCACTACCGCTCCGTCAAGACCTACACCGAGCCGGAGTGCGCTCTGTGGCGTGACATCCTCTACGGCAGCGATAAGCAGCTGTTCTGGTACTGCGACCCCTATGTCCGGGCCTGTGTGAACATGGACCAGGGCGGGGCCATCGTGGACCTGCGCCCCTACGCCGCCAAGCTGGAGTGGCCGGTGGGCATCGGCACCGATCACATCCAGGACGCCAGCTATCCCTTCCTCATCCAGGAAAAGTACCGGGCGGGCTACTTCACCCACTACGCCGGAGAGGGCACCCTGCGCAGCGCCAAGGTGTGCCACAACGGCGAGGAGGTGGACCTGTGCCTGTGCCGGACCAAGGCCCGCTTCTCCCAGAACGGCGGGGACCGGGTGCTCACCCTGGACCCGGTGGAGGTGGTGTTCTCCGACCTCACCGTGAAACTCCAGACCGTCGTCACCTTCCCCGAGGGCACCGGCGATATCAAAATCGAGCGCCGGGTGCTGGAGCTCAGCGACCCCGACGCCGTGGTCACCGTCAACGAGTACATGGTGGGCTGCTACGGCACCACCGAGTACACCGAGGATATGTCCAGCCTGACCCTGGGGGTGGAGTCTGCCCAGGACAGCCAGCAGCTGGCCTATGAGTACAAGTGCCGTGAGCTGGCCGCTGCCGGGGCGGAGGCCGTCTGGTGCAAGCTGCCCCCCATCAAGACCCTGGTGGGCATGACGGCCGAGGGCCGGGACAAGGCGGGCTACGTCAAGGAGGGCTACGCCTTCAGCCCCATGTTCACCCTGGGGTACACAGGCACGCTGAAAGAAAAGGAGGCGTTCACCACATGGCTCAAGCTGAAAAGGGCAGATTAAATTACCGCTGCCCCTCCTGCTTCCTGCGGGACCTGGACATCGATATGTTCTTCGATAAGGACAAGGGCGAATACTACTGCATCCGCTGCCAGTACACCGGCACCGAGGAGGATGTATTGGCCAAGAATCAGCTGGCCCGTGTGCGCTACCGCGCCATGGGAAAGCGGTTTACCGAGGAAGAGTTCGACCTGTAAGCAAAAAAAGCAAGGCGCTGTCCCATGGGATTGGCAGCGCCTTGCTCTTCTCAAACAGGAATGGTATGATTAGGGGTAGACCGCGCCGGTCTCCCGGATGGTGAGGTTTTTATGGAACTGATTAAGGGTGTGGATATCTCCTCCCTCTTAGAGGTGGAGCGCCGGGGCGGAATCTTCCGAGATAATGGGCAAGAGTTGGACGTCCTGGAGATTTTGAAGCGCTACGGGATCAACTGGGTCCGCCTGCGGCTGTGGAACGACCCATACGACGAGAACGGAGCGGAGTACGGCGGCGGGACCTGCGACCTGGCCGCTGTACTGGCCCTGGCCGGGCGGGCAGAGCGGGCGGGCATGAAGTGGCTGCTGAATATTCAGTACTCCGACTTCTGGACCGACCCCGGCTGTCAGATGGTCCCCAAGTCGTGGCGGGGTCTGGACGAGCGGGGGCTGGAAAACGCCGTCTACCGCTATACCCGCGATGTATTGTCCGCCTGCCGGGCCGCCGGGGTGACGCCGGACATGGTCCAGGTGGGCAACGAGCTGACCGGTGGCCTGCTCTGGCCCACGGGGCAGCTCTGGCAGGAGGAGGGCCAGCCCCATTGGGACAGCGCCGTGCGCTATCTGTCGGCGGGGGTTCGGGCCGTCCGGGAGGAGGCCCCCCAGGCCCGCACCGTCATCCATCTGGACCACGGCGGGAAGAATCTGATGTACCGGGAGTGGTTCGACCACTTCTTTGGCCTGGGCGGGGACTGCGACATGATCGGGCTGAGCTTTTATCCCTGCTGGCACGGGAAAATGCCGGATCTGGCCGCCAACATGAACGATCTTGCCGTCCGCTATGGGAAGGATTTGGTAGTCATTGAGGCCGGGACGGCCTTCACCAGCGACAGCTACGCCGCCCATGAGGGCCGGGATGAGGGGCACCGCAAGGGCCCCACCGCCGGGGCGGACATGGCGGAAACGTTGGAATATCCCATGACGGTCCAGGGGCAGACGGCATATATTCAGGACTTGATGCAGATCATCCGCGCCGTGCCGGAAAACCGGGGGAAGGGCTTCTTCTGGTGGGAGCCGGCGTGGCTCCCGGTGCCCGGCTCCGGGTGGGCAAAACAGCCCGGCTGGGAATACATCGGCAAGGAGGGCCCCGAGGGCAACGAGTGGGCCAACCAGACGCTGTTTGATTTTGACGGCAATGTGCTGCCCACCCTGTCAGTCATTCGGAACTTTCACTGAGCAAAAACACTTGCATTCTATTCTAGCAGGAAAGGGTCTCGCGTCTGCGGGACCCTTTCTAAAAGGAGCATTCATCATGGACCATTGGATCATTGGCGCGGATGTCTCCACCCTTCTGGAGGTGGAGCGCTGCGGCGGGAAATTTAACGACCACGGCGTCACGGGCGATGCCTTGGAGATTTTGAAAAGTTATGGCGTCAACACAGTGCGCCTGCGGCTGTGGAACGACCCGTACAGCCCAAAGGGGGAGCCCTACGGCGCGGGGAACTGCGATTTGGAGTGCGTGACCACCCTGGCACGCCGGGCCAAGGCGCTGGGGCTGGATTGGCTGCTGGACCTCCACTACAGCGACTTCTGGGCCGACCCGGGGAAGCAGACGATCCCCAAGGCATGGCGGGGCTTGTCCGAGACGGAGCTGGCGAAGGCGGTGGGGGAATACACCGCCCAGGTGCTCCGCGCCCTGGGGGAAGCCGGAGTGCCGCCCCAGATGGTCTCAGTGGGCAACGAGCTTTCCTATGGCCTGCTCTGGCCTGCGGGGAAAACGCCGCGATATGATGTGATCACCCGTCTGGTCAGCGCCGGGGTGGAGGCGGTGCGGGCCTTCGACCCCGCGCTCCCTGTGATGCTCCACCTGGACAATGGCGGGAACAATGCGCTCTATCGGGAGTGGTTCGACAGCTATTTTGCCAACAACGGAGCAGATTTCGAGTGCATCGGGCTGAGCTATTATCCCTTCTGGCACGGCACCATGGCTGACCTGGGTGCGAACCTGCGGGACATCAGCGCCCGGTATGGCAAGACGCTCATCGTGGCGGAGACCTCCATGGGCTTCACCATGGAGGATTACCAGCAGCACGAGGCCCTGCCCCCGGAGGACCGAAAGGGGATGGCCACCCGCCCGGCGCTGGTGGAAAAAATCGAGTACCCCATGACCCCGGAGGGGCAGAGACGCTTCCTGCACGACCTCATCGCCCTGCTCCGGGACACGCCGAGAGCGGCGGGGTACTACTGGTGGGAGCCCTGCTGGCTGCCCGTGCCGGGGAGCCAGTGGGCTACCCCCGCCGGATGCGACTATGTGGGTGAGCCTGGTCCCGGCGGCAACGAGTGGGCCAACCAAGCCCTGTTCGACTACGATGGAAACGCTCTGCCCGCTCTGGAGGAGCTGCGGCAGGACGCACAGCGGCAGTAATTAGGAGGGACACATCATGGCAAATGAGCCTGGGCGCACACTGCGGAACCGGATGGCCTATTGGACCCCGCCGCAAATCTCCGTGAACGGTCTGAAGCTGGCAGGGACCGTTTTGATGGTGCTGTACTTTTTCAGCGCGGCGGTGGTGCAGAATGGCATCCTCCGTGTCACCGAGTACACCGCTGACGAGCTCAACCAGCTCTTAGCGGCTGACGGCCAGGCCATGCTTTGGGCGGGCATCGGCTCCATCGGCTCAGTGGTGGGGATCATGGGCCTGCCCATCTTTGCCTATCTTCTGGTGCAGGGCGTGGAACACACCTCCAGCCTCCAGCGGTATATTTTGACGGTGCTGGCCTTTGCGGTGATTTCCGAGGTTCCCTATGATCTGGCCATGTCCGGCCAGATCTGGAACTGGTCTGAGCAGAACAGCCTGTGGACGGTGTTCATCGCCCTGGTCATGCTGTGGCTGCTGAAGAATTTCCAGGGGAGGGGCACGGGCCCCTTGGTGCTCAGCATTTTGATTACGGCGGCGGGGTGCTTCTGGGCCATCCTGATCCGCAGCCGGTTCGGGGGCGGATTTGTGCTGATCACGGCGGTGCTCTACCTGCTTCGGGAGCGCAAAAACGTCAGCTATTGGCTGGGGGCGCTGATCGGCCTGCTCTATGCCACGGCTCCGCTGGGGTTTGTGCCGGTGGCCATGTGCAGCGGAGAGCGCCGGGATGTGGGCCGGGTCAAGTATGTGTATTATGCGCTATACCCGGCTATGCTGCTTTTGTTCACGCTATGGGTGCGAATGATTTGATTGCTTTTTAAATTTTCAGCGGGGTAAGGAAGCACTAATTTAATCGCCGAGCTTTCAAGAAAAGCACAATATATTGTGCTTTTCTTCTTTTATAAAATCTATACACCGAATGGTCAACGCCGATGCGATTTTGTAATTTTTTGCCGAACACAGAATGTAAGAAAACGGCGGGTAAAAGTGTACTGCCTTTGAATAATTTATACTTGTCGGCTTGAGGCCACACTGATTTTCAAGCGGCTGAACCAACCAGGGGAGGCGGCACAGGCGTGATCTATGCAGTTGAAGTCTGCCATCTATCCAAAAGCATTGACGGCAGCACCATTTTGAACGATGTAACCCTGCGGGTGAAGCAGGGCGAGATTTACGGCTTTTTAGGCGCGAACGGTGCGGGGAAAACCTCGCTGATGAAAACGCTCTATCACATTATGGCTCCCGATGCCGGAACGATTACCCTGTTAGGAGAGCGCATCGAAAGGGGAAACCACTCTGTTTTCTCCCGGATTGGGAGCATTATTGAAAGCCCTGTTTTCTATCAGCATTTGAGCGCCCGTGAAAATCTGGAACTGCATTGTGGGTACATGGGCGCAGGTTATGAGCATATCGGGGAAACGCTGGCAATGCTGGGTCTCTCGGAAACAGATAATAAAACGATAGGCAAATTTTCTCTGGGCATGAAACAGCGGCTTGCCCTTGCAAGGGCCTTTCTGACAAGGCCGGAACTGCTCATTCTGGATGAACCGATTAACGGATTAGACCCGCAGGGCGTGATGGAAGTCCGAGGATTTCTCCAGCAGATTAACCAAGTGTATCACACGAGCATTTTCATATCCAGCCATATCCTGAATGAGCTATCCAAAATCGCGGACACCATCGGCATCATAGACCACGGCTCCATGCTTGCGGAAACATCCATGGCGGAGATTGCAGAAAAGGGTATGAACCTCGAAACCTATTATTTCAGCTTGCTGGAGGGAGGTGGCAACCATGCAAAACCTTGTTAAGCTGGAATTGAAAAGGGTTTCGCTCAAAGCGCATTTCATTAGCCTGCTGGCCGCGAATATCGTGATTGCCTTTTTGAGTACGTTCACTTCCTCACTCCTGGACACAGGCGGCGGGGTTGCCGTGACTGGCCTGCCGCCCGCGCAGTTGGATACACTGACGCTGGCAACCATGCTTGTGCGGGCTGCGCTGATTGTTTGGGAGGCGGTCTTGATTTCAGTATTTATCGTAGAAGAATACCGAAACAAAACAATAAATCTGCTTTTTACCTATCCTGTCCAGCGTGGGAAATTGATTGCTGTAAAAATCATTTTGATATGCGCCGTTATGCTCCTGTTTCATGCGCTGTCTGGTGCTTTTCAATTTGTCTGCTTGTCCTTTGCACGCATTTATTTTCCCTTTGTCACCGTCAGCCCCGCAAATCCGGCTACACAAGCCATCACAGCTTTGTCGGCTGTTTTGCTGGGTCTGCTCCCACTCTACATCGGAATGATAAAGAAGTCCACGATTGCGACTATCGTTTCATCTTTCGCTATCGCCGCTGTCGTTTCCAATTCCCAAGGCAGCGGCGCAGGGCTGATGTCCATTCCGCTTGCGGCTATCGTGTTTGGTGTGATCGGCGCGGGCTTTTCCGCAATTACCGTCTACAAAATGGTTTCTTCTGATTTAAGCAACTGACAGAAAGGAAGTGGTTACATGAACTTTCCCATTCCCAGCTTTATCCCCGTTCCCGGCGCGGAAACAATGCGGCTTATCTCAATCATTTCTCTTATTGCCGGCATCTGCGTTACCGTCGCAGGGGTGCTTTTCCTGTTTTTGAACAAACGGAAAGGGAACAAGAAGAATACACTTGCATGGATTTTGATTTGTGTTGGTGTACTGCTCATAGCCAATCATGGCATACAACTGATTTTTTAGGAGGTAAGACAATGATAAAGGAAGTCAATCACGCCTGCAAGAAGCTGAATGAAAAGCTGGGGATTTCTGTGCCGCTCCCCAACCCCCGAAAGAAAACGCTGAAAACGGCCTCGGCGTGTAATTTCGTTGTTGGCACGGGCCTGGTGGCGGCAGGTGTGGTGTTCTCGTCCAAGTGGTGCGCTGTGCTGGGCGGCATCGGCCTTGTCAGCAGCGTTGTACTGCACCAGGAAAAGGGCAGCGGCAACTATGGAAAGTAATGCTCCTGCGGGAAGTTTTGAATGGCTACTATGCCCTGTGTGCGGCAGTAAAACCCGCATCAAAATGCGTTCCGACACGGAGCTGATAAACTTCCCCCTGTTCTGCCCCAAATGCCGGAAAGAAACGCTGATCCATGTAAAAGAATTTAAGGTTTCAGTTATCACAGAGCCAGACGCACAGACGCAGAGCCGATAACACGCAGATTAAAAATGCGGTTATCGGCTTTTTTCATTGAAAGGTACGGCAACCGTTAGGAGGTAATGCTGTGCCTTTCTTTTTTGTTCGTCCACCTAACCCATCAAAAAAAGCCTAATCCCCGCAACAGCAAACTCCATCCAGAATTGCGAAAACTGTCGTTTTCCGTCTGTTAATACTGTCATCCCATGCGCCCGAACAGCCTTGTGCTGTTCGGGCGCTTTTGCTTTTTCAGCGGGCCGCTCTATCCGGCTCCGGTGTCGCGGCCCGCCCTTCCTGTTCAGATTTCGCATTTCCCCAAATCTGAACAGGAGGATAACAAGATGGAGATCACCATCAAAAGATATAGCCGCAAGCTGACCCATGAGGACGCCGCCACTCTCGACGAGTTTTGGGAGCTGGCCAAGCGCACCGAGCGGAGCCTTGACCGGGAACAGCGGCGGCACTGGGAGGGCCGCGAGTGCGACGAGTACATAATCGCCGCCCAGGGCGTTCTGCCCTACTGCGCCACCCCGGAGGAATTGGTCTGCCAGCGGGAAACGCTGGAGGAAATTTTGGCAGTGCTGGCTCTCTGCACCAAGACCCAGCGGAAGCGGTTTCTGCTCTATGCGCTGTACGATTACAGCTATGCGGAAATCGGGCGGCTGTGCGGCTGTTCCAAGGCCGCAGTCCATGACAGCATTGAAGGAGTTCGGAAAAAGTTTTTCAAGTTTTTCCGCTGACCGCCCTGACGATCACCCCGGCATGATGGCTACAAGGTGAAGGGCAATCGCCCTATCACCGGGAGGGACAAGTTGCTCCGGCGGCTTGTCCCTCCTACGCTAAGGAGGTCACAGTGAACACCATTATTTTTTGTGCCGGAAACCCCGTCTGTTTCCAACAGCGCACTTATACACCGTTCCGGTGTCGTGCGCCCTGCCGGGGGCGTTGCGTCCTTCGGACGCGATGGGGAGCTGCACTCCCCAAACCCCTTGCGCACCCGCAGGAAAGGAACACCCGCTTCGCGTCTGTTCCTTTCCTGCGGGTCAGGTATCGTCACTGCCAGATTGGCACTCACGCTAAAAACGAAAATCTGACGCTTTTAGGATTTTGCCGGGGGAGCGTGTGAAATGGTAGCATCTAAAATCCCTCACATGACCTATCAGCAGTACCGCACAACCCGGAGGCTGGTACATGAGTGCTGCAACTACGATTGCGGAAATTGCCTGCTCCTGGATAACGGCGAGGAATGTATCTGCCCTCAAAGCATCACCTACTCGCTGATCTGCAAATGGTTCCGCGCCGCCGTCCTCCCTCTGGATGCTGGCCTGTGCGCTGCCCTGCTTCCAGCCCCCACTGTTGGACGGCGGCGGTGTCGGGAGTGTGGGAGGACGTTTGCCCCGCCCAAGCACAACACACTCTATTGCTCCACCTGTGCCGCAGACCGAACCAAACGCAACAAGCGGGCATGGGCAAGGAAAAACCGGGCTGATGTGTAGAAAAAGTACCTGCTGAAAACGCAGTAATATCAAGGCTTTCAAGACCGCCCTCAACGGGGGCCTGATACGTTTTCCTTTCCGACCACCAAAACGGGCCTCCAACGGCCCGCAGTAGCGGTCTGACAGCCCCACACCAAGGAGGCTAATACCATGACCAACTACATGAAGATAACCACCGAATTGCCGCCCTATTTCTTTTTCCCCTGGTTCTTGCTGGACATGAGCTTGACCCTTACTGCCAAGCTGACCTATGCCCTTTTGCTTGACCGGGCGAGGCTGTCCCAGCTCAACGGGTGGATGGATGAGGCTGGGAGAGTTTATATCATCTTCTCGATTGAGAAGATAGCCGAAATGCTCGGCAAGAGCATGACCACTGCCAAGAACGTATTGGCTGAGTTGGAGGCGGCGGGTCTGATTGAACGCAAACGACAGCAGTTTTCCAAGCCTAATCATATCTATGTGAAACTGCCTGATGGACAAAAATTTAGCCACCCCTGATGGATAAAAACTTGTCCTTCACTATGGCTGGAAAACTGTTCTTGTAATAGGGCAGAAACCCGGCTGACACAGGCAAAAAACCTGGCCCCTAATAAGAACTATAAGAACAATAACAAGTATAAATAAAACGAGTGGGAGTAAATAGCGCCCACCTTTCGGACAAATGTCCACCATGAAAATTTTGAAAGCAAGGAGTTGCCTATGAAGCATATCAGCTACAAGACGCAGACCGAGATTGTCAATTTCCAGGGCCGGGAAATCCCTCTGGAAAACCTCACGCCCATTCTCACCCCGGAACAGGAGGCGGCGAAGCGCCGGGAGTTGGAGCAGCGGCTTTATGAGGTATTCCGCAAGTACCAGCAGAGGGAAACGCCCGCCTCGTGATTTTTTCGGATAGAGATTGATTTGCGGGGCTGCTGACGGTATAATGAAGCTGTCAGCAGCTCCGTTTCTTTTCAGAAAGGGAGCTCAAAATGAACAATCGAATTGACGCGATTTATGCAAGACAATCCATCGACAAGAAAGATAGTATCTCTATCGAAAGTCAGATTGAGTTTTGCAAATACGAATTGAGAGGCGGTAGTTGCAAGGAATATCAAGACAAGGGTTACAGCGGCAAAAATACGGACAGGCCCCAGTTTCAAATGCTGGTGGAGGACATCAAGCGCGGGCTGATCGCAAGGGTGGTCGTTTACAAGCTCGACCGCATCAGCCGTTCCATCCTGGACTTCGCAAACATGATGGTGCTGTTTCAAGAATACAACGTAGAGTTTATTTCTT
>CATKZW010000046.1 GCA_949841465.1 uncultured Oscillospiraceae bacterium | reverse complement strand
GGTGTTCGAGGAGGAGTTCAAGCTGAACGAGCACCTATACGCCCTCAACCGTCTGGCCCGCTGCTACCAGGGCTTCAAGGATGACGAGCTGGAGAAGTTCCACACCGTTTTCGACCACGCCTGGCCGAAGACCCCGGAGGAGGCGGCATATTTGGCGGAGGGTCTCCAGGACTTCACCGTGATCAATGGCATCAGCACCGTCGAGGAATACGGCCAGATCATTGCAGACAGGATGGAGGTCAGCCCCGAGCTGGCAGAATTCCTGGACCTCCAGCGTCTGGGCCAGCGCCAGATCGATGAGGAGGGCGGCGAGTTCGGGGACCGGGGCTATGTCGCGTACAAGGGTACTCAGCCAGAAATCAAAGAGATCCTGGGGCGGCATATCCCGCCCACTCAGGGACCGCAGATCGGGGGGATGACTTAATGGTGCTCCGCATAGCAAAAACCCACTTTGGTGAGAAAGTCCCCATCACGTTCCCCACCGAGGCGTCTAAGGTGTGGAGCGAAATGAGCGGACTGGAGGAGTTCGGAACCTGCGGCACAATAAAATACATCATTGGCGAGGGCATTTCAGGACACTTTGCGGGGCAGATCACTCTCGCTGATCTGAGTTCCGAGTCCGGCATCCAGAAAATCAACCAACTGGCTGAACTTGTCGACGTCATGGACAATACCGCGCAGAAGGTCTTCCTCGGGGTGCTGGCCGCGGAGCTTCCCGCCAGCCTGGATGGCATCCTGCACGCCGCATCCAAGGTCAGCCAGTACGAGCTCATCGCGGAGGTCAGCACAGACCGGGAACTGGGAGAGTGGCTGGTGAATCACGGGCACCTGGGGACAGAAATACCCGACACCGTCCGTCCCTATCTGGATTACCCGTTCATTGGCGCTCAATATTACAAAAGCCACGAGGGCGCCTATACGCCCAACGGATATGTAAGGCTTCGGGAGCCGTTCCCCGCGCTGGAAACGGCGGGGCCGCATACGATCCACCTGACGCTCACCGCCCAGAGCGGCAAATTTCCTCTTGACCTTCCCGTCACAGAGGCACAGCTGGACCAGGTAAAAGAGGCCCTGGGCATAGAAGATTTTGCCCAGGTCGGCGTCGGCGCGGTCAGCTTCTCCTCCCAGCACCTGTCCGGACTTATCCCGCTGGACGCTGTCACGGTGGAGGAAGCCAACGAGCTGGCCGGATGGCTCCAGGAACTGGGCCGGGAGGATGCCGGGCTGATGAAGTTCTGTGCCGTGCTGGAGGTGGAGCAACCGGACACGTTCTCAAAGGCCCTCACCATAGCCATGGACTGGGAGGATTACGAGCTTGTTCCCGCGGACATGAACGAATACGGCAGGCAGGTGCTCCAGCGGATCGGGGCTGACGATGAGTTCCTCGACACCATCGACGGCTATATGGATTTCATCCGGTTTGGCGAGGACTCCATGGCGGGGGACGGTGTGCGCACGACCCAGTTTGGCCTGGTGCGCCGTCTCAGCGCCCCTTATCCCCAGCAGGAAGAAATCGGTCCCGCTATGTGCTGAAAAGCGCTGGACTTCCTGCGAGAGTTGTGATATGTATGTTGGCTGCCAAATCAAAAAAGGGGTGAAAAAATTGCAAATCAATATTTATAAAGACACAATGCAAAAAGCGAACCTGTTTGGGTCCGCCGTCCTTTACAGCAAAAAACCCATCCCGCAGGAGGACGTTCCCCAGCACTGGTACTGCTACGAGCTCAGGGGTACCACGTTGGAGCCGGACAAACCCTACGCCCTGGTAGACCTGGCGATGGAACACTACACAGGTTCCATTCTGTCCCCTCTGCCGCTGAAAAAGGAAACAGCTCAGAGCAGACTGCTCAAAGGTAAATTCGAGCTGACATCCGAGCATATCTGCCTGAGCGATTTCTGCTCTGAATATCAAATCCCTCAGCCTGAGACACCCGTTCAACATATGCCGCGCCCTGCCTCTCCCGATGAGGCAGGGCTTTCCTATGCCCTGCCACCTGAGAAGGATGGGAAAATGGGCCTGACGGAGAAGGGGCGGCAGATGCTCCGGGACGCCGCCGACCCCAGCCTTCCCCACCAATACAGCTGGTATGTGATCCAGGATATCACCCGCGCCGGTCAGCGGGTGGGCCAGGTGCTTCCATTGGACGAGGCCATTGAGCACTACATGGAACTGGACAGCGAGGACAAACGGCTGGGCGTCGCCAAGGACGGCATTGCCAGCGTAGACCTGGTGATCCGCAAAGATGGCCGGGAGTGGATCTCGGAGGACTACCAGAAACTGGATAGCTTCGCCCAGGACCCGGTGGTGGCCGAGGCGGTCAACCAAATCCGGCAGGCGCTGGAGGAGCAGACGCAGGGACAAACCATGACGATGGGAGGAATGACATAATGCTCGTTCAATTACACTGCGGCGGATACAGCATCGGCCTCCAGCTCCCTGCCTCCCCTGCCGATGTACAGCAAAAGCTGGACACACTGCGGAACGGGCCTGAGCAGAATACTCCAATCTCAATCCGCGATGTAAACGAGCCGTTTTCATACCTGCGCCAGTACATTCAGAACGTCGATCTGACCAGCGGTTCCGAACTTGAAAAACTCAACCAGCTCTCGAAGAAGGTCGACGGCATGAGCGCACAGGAACAGCACATCCTCTGGGGGGCTCTGGATGCCGAGGGCATTGACGGTCTGGATGATGTTCTCAGCATTGCTTCCAGTCTGGGCCAGTACCAGTTTGTGGAGGGCGTCACTTCTTATAAGCAGCTGGGCGGCTGGCTGGTGGAGCACGGGCTGGCGAGGATCGACTTTCCTGAAGAAGTGCGGCCCTATCTGAACTACGAGGGAATCGGTCTGGAATACGGCGACAGCCACGGCGGCTCGTTTACGCCCTATGGCTATGTAAAGCGGTGGGAAGAAGTTCAAACGCAGAAGGCAGAGGATCGCCCCTCCTTCGCCCTCACGCTGGGTTCCCCCACCGGCACTTATCGGCTGAACCTTCCTGCCTCGGATGCCGAATTTGAACAAGCGAGAGGAGCGCTGGGGCTGGACAGCCTGGACAGCGCCATCATTGTGGATGTGGAGATCGGCTACTCCTGGGCCCACCTGCTTGCTATGGATTCCATTACGCTGCAAGACGCCCATATCTTGGCCACCTGCGTTCAGAAAATGACAAATCAGGAGTTGAAAGTGTTCGGCGCGGTGCTGGAGGTGGAGGCGCCCAACTCCTTTTCAGACGCCAACTTTACCGCAATGTATCTTGACGACTATGAGCTAGTGGAGGGCAGCGAGTGCGCCTATGGCCGGGAAGCGTTGTGGAGAGCGGGCGCAAACAGTGAGCTTTTTGAGTTGCTGGAGGGCTTCACCGATTTTGACGCGCTGGGCCGGTCCGAAATGGAGCAGGACGGCGTGCGGGAAACCAGCTTCGGCCTGGTGCGCCGCCTCAGCGCTCCCTGGTCCCAGCAGGAGCCGGACATGGGCCCGGAGATGGAGGGATTTGTGTGAGCAGGGCATGACAATGGGCGGTATGAGTCCGTGACGATTTACTACATATTAAATACGATAGGAGCAAATAACCATGGCCATCAATATTTTTACAGATCAGATGCAGCATGCCGAGCTGTTTGGCAAGCCTGTGCTCACCACCAACTGGCTCATCCCCCGCGTCTCGGTGCCGGAGGGGTGGTCCTGCTACGACATGAGCGGGACCGAACAAGACCCCAACGCCCATGCCTGGCTGGTGGAGCACACCAACTTCTACCACAGCGGCACCGTCCTCTCCCCCGTTCCGCTGAAAGAGCCCTCCGAAGAAGCCAGGCAGATCCACAAAGGAGACTATTACCTCCACGGTGAG
This sequence comes from uncultured Oscillospiraceae bacterium, assembly GCA_949841465.1. Lineage (GTDB taxonomy): Bacteria > Bacillota > Clostridia > Oscillospirales > Oscillospiraceae > Enterenecus. The sequence continues at coordinate 14,882 of CATKZW010000046.1, read as the reverse complement.
GAGATGGACCTGGAAGCCTTCTGCGAGGAGCACGATCTGGCGTTCCCCGCCTGCCCCAAAATGGACGAATTGCTGGAAGATGTGCTGCTGGAGGAATGCTTCCGCAGATGGTACGACGTCGTTCAGGATGAGCCTTCGCTAAGCGGCGGCGCCGGGTTTGCGGCATTCTGCCGGGAGATGAGTTACGAGCTTCTGGCGGATCACGATTTCATGGCGGACTACTATGCGTCTCTCGGTCAAGACCCATCCCCTTCTCAGACGGACGAACCGTCCTTCTGACAATTCTACGTTTAAATTCTCTGAAAATTTCAGGAGGAGCAATCAAGATGAATGACAGATTTTTTCCGGAGCTGTCCCGCCGCTTGAAGCGGGAGGGCATCGATACCGCCCCTGTTAAAAAGGACTGCCTCCCCGTGTTAACCGGGGGGAAGGAAGCCATGTGGGTCCAGTCCTGGGGCGGGATCATCCTCAACACCGAGTCGGTGAACGATCCCGTCGTGAACCGCGTCTACGACACGGTGGCGGGAATCAGCGCCCAAGTCTATGAGTACACCGAGGCTATGGCCGCCTCGCCGCCCCTCCATACGGACGGGCTTCATGAAAACTTCCGTCTGCTGGCGGAGTTCAACGGCACAGTCCTGGCCGGACAGGAGCTGGAACAGAACTGGGGATACAAATTTGCCACCTGGCAGCGCACCCCGGACCGCACCGGCGTAACCCTGGGGCACTACTATCACAACGGTTATGGGGAAGCCAAGCTGGACTTCGCCTGCCGCTCCAGGCTGGTGCAGGAAAGCCGCCAGTTCACCGACGAGCAGCTCACCGAAATGTACCGATGCATCTATGAAACACTGGACAGCGAGTATCCCCTCACCAAGGAACGATGCCAAACGCTGACCGAGGCCGCAAATCAGATTCAGCGAAGCGTGGACGATCTGGAGGAGCGCGTCAGCCTGTCCAACCAGCGGGAGCTGGAGGAAGGGGAACAGCGGACCGACAGCCCTGGATTGGAGATGAGGCCGTGAGGGTCCGGTACAAGCGCGCCCGGGAGCCGCAGTTTTATGAATCCATGTGCCTGACCACCGCATCCCATGATCCGCCTGAACCTCTGCGGGGCCCCTTAGACCACTGTGCGGGCTGTCCCTACCCCAACCACGGCTTCGTGTGCTGGGGTGGGGACAAATGCATTCGCACCGAGATGGAGCGGATCATGGAGCGGGACCGGAGGCTGAGATGAAGATCGGCCTCGTTGACGTGGACAGCCGCCACTTCCCCAACCTGGCCCTCATGAGGCTGTCTGCCTGGCACAAGGCTCAGGGCGATGCCGTGGAATGGTGGAACGGTTTTACCCACTACGACCGGGTGTACTTATCGAAGGTTTTCACCTTTACCCCAGACCACGATACCGTAATTGACGCGGACGAAATCGTCACTGGAGGCACTGGATATAAGGACTATGGCTCCTTGCCGCCGGAGGTGGAAAAAATGTTTCCAGACTATAGCATTTACCCACAGTACAATCGGGCGGTCGGTTTTCTCACTCGTGGGTGTTTGAACCACTGCCCCTGGTGCATCGTACCCCGCAAAGAGGGCGCCATCCGCCCAGCGGCCACCTGGGAGCAGCTCAAACGCCCAGACAGCCGGGAGTTAATCCTGATGGACAACAACGTGCTGGCCTGCAGTCACGGCTTGGAGCAGATCGAGCGTATGGGCCGGGAGGAGGTGTGGGTGGACTTTAACCAGGGGCTGGACGCACGGCTCATCACATCGGAAACCGCCGCTCTGCTGGCGAAGCTGAAGTGGATACGGTTTGTGCGTCTGTCCTGCGACACCAGCGCCATGGTGCCGGTGATTGAGCAGGCCGCCGCTTACCTGCGGGAAGCAGGCATTTCATCTTACCGGCTCTGGTCCTATGTGCTGGTCCAGGATGTGGCGGAGGCACACCGGAGGGTACTGGCTCTGGACGCGATGGGAATTGACACCTTCGCCCAGCCCTATCGGGACTATGACGGCGGTGAACCTACGGCGGAGCAAAAAGCCTTTGCCCGCTGGGTCAATGTCAAGTCTGTCTACCGCTCCTGCACGTGGGAAAATTACGCTGATATCCACCATAAAAAATCAACCAAAAAGTGACGGAAATATCTGTTGCTATTCCCAAATGGCTTTCTACAGGCTGCTGTGGTAGTGTTGTCATCAATGCCGGAGAGGAGGTGGTGTGACAATGACGAAAGCGTATACGCACAGGCAGAGAAAACAATTCAGTCACGCAAACGACCGTGCCCCGCTTTATTCGATGAAGCGGGGATTTTTCATGCCCCGCCGCAAGGAGCAGCGGCATAGAACACAGGACAGGAAGTGATCAAATCACATGAAAATGCAAAAAGAATGGCTGGATTTTCTGCGGGAGCAGTACCCTGTGGGCAGCCGGATCAAGCTCCGGGAGATGGGCTCGGATGAGCCGGACCCGGTGGAACCGGGGACCATGGGTACGTTGTACCACATCGACGACGAGGGCGGCTTTCACATCAAGTGGGACAACGGGCGGGACTTGGGCCTGGTGATCGGGCAGGATTCCTTCACCGTTCTGCCGCCGCCTCTCCAGACGCTGAAGCTGTACATGCCCATGACGGCGACCTACTACGACGAGGACGATCCGGAGCAGGACATCACGATGGACTCCCGCGAGGCCGCGCAGTACGCTCCCCAGATCATCAACGCTCTGCAAAGCGAGCGCCGCTGGCTGGAGAACGCGGGGCCGGAGGAGGCGGAGCGCGGCCTGATGGCCTACTTTGACGGGCCGGACAGCATCGACCAGAAGGTACAGTCTTATTTCTTCAACGCCGAGGTGCGGGACGGCCAGCTTTGGGGCGTGGCGGAATGCAAAGTGCGGGGAGAGCTGACACCGCTGGAGCTCCAGCACCTCATTGACCAGATCGGCGGACAGGCCAGTGACGGCATAGGGGAGTCGTTCGAGCAACGTGAGATCAGAGTGGGCAATGGCATGGAAATCTATGCCCATCTCTGGCAGAGCAAGGGCTGGAGCATCATGCCGGAGCAGGACCGCTTCGACCCCCATTTTTCTGAGCGGCTGCCGGATATGTGCTTCACTGTCTTGCCAGAGGACGGCGCCCTGGCCTATATCACCAGGGGTGCCGGATGCCAGCGGTCTGAGGGCAGCAGTGAAAAGCCGGAGATGAACCGCCATCTAGCAGACCTCCGCAACCGGGAGCGCGGTATCAGCCAGGCTCAGGAGCAGGCGATGGTGGGCGGCTGTCTGCACGGTTGGGACTCCCCCGCCGCCGACCCCAGAACCCGTGAGCAGACCGCCACCCAGCCCCAGATGGGAGGAATGGACCTTGGTTGATTATTTTGAAGTGGAGCTTTCATCAAGGAATAACCCCAACGTTCCCCTGAAGCTTCCGGCTACTCCCTATACCTTGCTGGATGCCATGAGCAGGCTGAACCTTGAAGAAGGAGAAACTCCCACCTGGACGCCGTACCGCCCCGACCGCTCCAACTGCTGCTACAGCTATGACAGCTTCGCTGAGTTCGACGAATTGTACACGTGTCTTGCCCGTGAAGGCAGCATTTTTGAGCTGAACGCCCTGATCCAGAAAGTGTCTGGGATGAACGACAGGCAAAGGACCGCGTTTGCGGGCCTTCTGGTTATGGAGTCCGGCGAATATCCGGCCCGGATTCCCCTGCCTCGCCTCATCGACCTGGCTTACAACACGGAAGCCTGTGAGGTGTTCAATATACTGGACGACCGCCAGCTGGGAAAGTCGCGTGTTGAGAGCGGTTCTATCCCCAACATGAAGGATCTTCCCGCAGACATGGTCGACCTGCTGGACTTTGCCCAAGTTGGAAAAAGCGTTCGGACGCGCGAGGGCGGAACATTTGTCAAGCATACCAAGGGACATAAAGGCGGCTATGTGGTGCGGCACAATCTGAAACGGGTGTACGAAGACATGGACCTGACGCCGAAGAAACCGGATTATGAGATTCTTTGCAAATTGCATCCGCACTGGACCAATGAGCAGGCCAGAGGCAAGGCCGTTTGTCTCAAACTGCCAGCTGACCAGGATACGGTCAATGCCGCCCTGGCGGAGCTGCATGAGGCAGGCTGGAGCAGGGTCACGTGGACGTGCCTGGATTGCCGCGTCCCTTCGCTGATCGAGATCATCGACATTGAGGAGAACCCCTGCACAATCATCAGTTTGGCTGAGGAACTGAGCTCCATATCTGACAGCCAACTGACTATTTATAAAGCGCTCTTGGAGGATAACGCCTGCAAGGGCCTGAAATACGCACTTGATCTGATCAATATTCTGCCTCAATATACGCTTTCACCTCAACTGCACGATCCGAAAGAGGTAGCCGAGGCGTATCTAGGCCAGTTCCTGCCTGAAAGTGAGCTGGAATCCATCCAACCTTATCTGGACTGGTCTCAATTTGGGCAGGCGCTGATATGTGACCACGACAGTACCCTGACCGAATATGGGCTCATTGAGCAGAAAGACAGGCCGCTGATTTCAGGTGATCTGAAGCAGGAAGAATCACAGATGGGAGGGATGGACTTTGCGTAAGATATTTGAGGTAGAGCTGGCTTCTGAGGACCGCTGCACCGAACTCACCCTCCCGGCCGCGCCCTATGCCCTGCTGGACGCACTGGAAAAACTGGAGCTGAAGGAGGGAGAAGTCCCCCAGTGGGCGGTCATTCAAACCTACAGCTGTGACAAGCTCTACCCCTATCTGGACCAGGACGGCACGCTGTCCGAATTAAACGCCCTGTGTCAACAGCTGGCCCTGCTGGATGGGCAGCAGACCGCCATAGTGGAAGGGCTGGTAAAAATCGAGTTTGAGCGTGGCAGCCGGCCTGTTCCCATGCCCCGGCTGATCGACATGGCCTACAGCGCAGACTGCTGTCATATCGTTGAAGAAGCCGCGAACGATGATACGCTGGGCCGGTTCTGCGCGAAAAACGGCTTTGTGTCTGACGCGGACGGCCTTACCGACCAGCAATTTGAGCTGCTGGACTTCGCTAAAATCGGGCGGGAGTTCCGTCAGAACGAGGGCGGTGCGTTCACCAGCGGCGGCTATGTCCAGCGGCACGATGAATTGAAGCAGGTGTACAAAACTCTGGACTTGACGCAAAAAAAGCCTGACTACGCCATCTTGGCGGAGCTGTCGGACGGAAGCCGGGTCAAGCTCCCCACCCCGCTGGGCAATACCGTGGTGGAGGAGCCCGCCCGGTGCGTGGACTGCGCCGCCCCCGCCCTTACCGGCCTGACCGCCATGCGGTCCACCCTGGATATGCTGGCCTTCCGTCTGGCGGAGCTGGAGACGGACGGGGACCTGACCAAGTACAAGGCGGTGCTGGAGGCCACCAGCTGTGACGACATCTCGCGGGCGCTGGCGTTGGCGGACGAACTGGACCGCTACAGCTTCGATCCGGAGCCGCGTGAGCCGGATGAGGTGGCCAGCGGCCACTTGAAGGAACTGCTGCCGGAGGAGGACTTGGCCGCGCTACTTCCCAATGTGAATCTGTACCAATATGGGCAGGCCGTGGTGGAGCAGAGCGGCGGGAAACTCACCGGGTACGGATATGTCCGGCCTGCTGTGGAGCAGGCCCTGGCACCGCAGACAAATGAAATGGAGATGTTGTGAAATTGAACGATTTTGACTACCTGGCCCAGCTTCCCGGCGAGGAGCGGGAGCAAAATTGGCTCAGGATGCGGCTGGGAACGCTGAGTGTGCGGGAGGGCATCGTCCTGGCCGCCGCTGCCCAGGCCCACCCGCCTGAGAACGCTGTTCAGGCCATCAACCAGATCCAGTCCCTGGATGAATACACGGTGCGCGTGGACGCGGGCAGCTATGAGGCGCTTGGCAGGCGGTACCTGCTCAGCGAAGCAACTTTTCCGATGGACGCCCTGCCATTTGTCGACCTGGAGGCGGTGGGGCAGCAGTATGAGGACAGGCACCCCGGACTCTTTATCGGAAGCTGCTATGTGCAGTACCCAGAAAGGCCGCCCAAGCCAGTCTACCAGCCTGGTGCGACCCTGCCAGCCGATGACGACTGGAGCGTCAAACTGAAGCTGGCCTCCCCTTCTGTACCCGAGGGTGTGTGGCTGCGTCTGCCAGGGCCGTTCTTCAAGGACTGTTGCTGCGAGGAAACGATTGAGGAAGTTCTGGCCCTGCAGGAGCTGTGTATCCAGCGCTGGGACGAGTGCTCCCTGATGGATGCCCATTGCATCCTGCCGGAAGCAGGTGACCTCATGGTACAATACAGCGATGTGTCAGACCTGCTGTACGACGGCGTTGAGATGGGGTATGTCCTGAACCAGAAGGGACAGGGCTCCCCCTGTTTTATGGAGCGGTATACCGCCGCGCTGGCGCTGGAGGGCTGCCGGAACCTGAAGCTGGCGCTGGATATCTCCCAAAATTTGAAGTGCTACGACTGGGAGCAGCGCGCCGATCTGGAGGCGTCCGGTATGACGCTCCTGATGGACAAGGGTGTGTCCGAGGAGCTGATCCGGGCCAGCGGCATCGACCTGGCAGGCTATAAAGCCCACCTGCTGGAGCAGGAAGGCTACACGCCTACCCCGGACGGCTGGGGCTACATTCGCCGCAACGCCAACGAGTTCTATTACCAATTCAGCACCCCCGCCCAGCCCCAGGAGGAGCCTGGGATGACGATGCAATAAAATCGCAAAGGGGCCGTTTTCCCGATGGGGACAAATGGCCCTGTTTTTTTGCGCCCTTTTTCGGGAAGCGGTCCCGGAAAAGGAGGAAATCACCGTGATCGATGAACAGCTGCTCCACCATCTCAAGGCAAACTGCGCCGGGAAGAAAAATATGCAGACGAGGGCCCAGCTCCAGCGAAAGCTGAAGGTCAGCAAGGACCAGCTCACCAACGCCGTCCACCGGATGCGCTGCAAGGGCATCCCCATTGCGGGCGGTCCGGGCGGCTACTACTACGCCCTCAACGCCGGGGAGATCCACGCCACTATCCGCTGGCTGGAGAAGATGGTCCGCACCCTGCTCAAGTCTATCGAAGGACTGGTCAAGGCGCTGGATTATTTCGGCCTCAGTGAAAGCAGTGGAGTCCCCGGCGAGGCCCTGAACGGCGGTGGTTCCGGGGGTGAATACGTCGGGGCCCCCGCCGAAGCCCAGCGAAGCGGGTTCGGTGGGGAGAGGAGGAGCGACGAAGCGGGCGAGCTTTTCGCCGACAGGCGGAAACGAGCAAGCGAAGTCCGCGACAACAATGGCTAACCTCACTTGCAGACCCCCGCTGAACTGGGTGGGCGGCAAGAGCATCATCCAGGATACCGTCAGCTTAGTGTTCCCACCCTGGACAGACCGCCGCGTGGAGCATTTCTGCGGCGGCGCGGGCATCCTGTTCGGCACTCCCCCGAGGTCCAGCGTCGTGGAGATTCTCAACGATTTCGACTGTGACGTGGTCAACTTCTTCGTCTGCCTCCGGGACCGGGTATTCGCGCTGCTGGAGGAGCTGAAACGCTTCCCGCTGCAATCGGAGGAGGAATTTATCTGGCTGAAGAAATATCTGGCTGGTGAAGAAGTCCTGCCCGACTTTTCCCTGAGTGAACTGCAGATTGCCCACCGCCGCCTCACGCCGGAGCAGTACGCGGAGGTGGCGCCCATCCTCAAGGGCCGGGCCAATCTGTGGGATGTGCGGCGGGCCGCCGCGTTCTATAAGGTCAACCGCTTCTGCTTTAACGGCACCATGGACGCTTTCGCCGTCAAACCAGCACGACTCCACCGTTTCTTTCCTGTGCTCCTCGCCGCCTCCCAACGGCTAAAAGACGTGGTGATCACCAACCGGGACTTCGAAGCCTCTTTCCGGCTCAATGACAAAGCAAACACCCTGCACTATTTTGACCCGCCATATTTTCTGACCGAGAGTATGTACAAGCCCCAATTCTCCATAGAGGACCACCGCCGCCTCCATGGTCTCACCTTCGAGCCAAAAGGGTATGTGGTGATCTCGTACAGCGACCACGAGTACATCCGGGAGCTGTACCGCAACTGTTACATCCTGGCCTTTGAGCGGGCCAACCCCATGTCTCTGAAGCAAGGGGCGAAGTTCAAAGAACTGCTCATCACCACCTACGACCCCCGTCCCATCATTGAGGCCAACTCGCAGGTTTCCATGTTCGGGGACCTGCCCCGCGGCCTCCAGCTCGTCAATATTCCATAATAGGAGGAAAGCAGCATGAACAAGAAAAATACCATTCTCATCCCCGCCGAGGCAGTAGAGCGGAGCCATATCCAGCCCGGCGAACATATCGCCATCCACGTCGGGGAAAACACCCTGGTGGTGGCGCCCGAAAAGCTGACCGCTATGCAGGCGGTAAACGCCATCGCGCTCCTGGCTGAGGTCGGCTCCGACCTGGTCTCCATTGTCAAGGAAGCCTGCGGCACCTGCGTGGATCAGCTGAAAGAGGACGGATGCCCCATCGAGGGGGTGGACAATCCGGACCAATGCCCGCTGAAGGCCATGGACGGTCTGGGTGTCACCTTGACGGACGGCGTTCGGAACGCGGCCGGTATCCCACTGGACGCCAAGCTGGAGGTTTTCGTGGACGAGGGCGAGGTGATGATTGCCGCCGCGGACTACGAGCACGACCTCACTGATGTGCCGCCCGCCGCCCGCGAAGTGCTGTCTCTGGCCGGGATCTGTCCGGCTCGTCTGGACTATCTGCTCATGACGGGGGAGATCATCCATGAAGCGTGAATATCCTCCCATCTACCGGGAATCCCGGGTGCAGGCCCGCCGTCAGGGGGAGACAAAGGCGTTCAAGGAAAGCTTTCAGCTGAACGTGAGCTGTGCCCGAGCCATTGAGCAGGCTATTCAGAACCACGCCGACGAGGATGACCCCAAGGGCTTCCTTTTCGACGGCTGCGCCCAGTCTGTCCTGGATAAGTACGGTTTTCAGCGGACGCAGTTCGTGCTGGCCAACACTCTGATCAGCACCGGCGGGGTTGGCTTTGAGGCGGACAGCCTGCGCTGGGCGCGGATGGTCCTCATCCCGCCCGACAAGGACAACCAGAAGTTCAGGGTCCAGGCGGACAGGTCCCTGCTGGCTCAATTTGTCCAGCAGACCTACGCCGAGTACCAGGCGCAGGGGCTGTTCGGCCCGGAGCACTGCGGATCGCCCAGCCAGAACTTTGCCGGGAAGGTGTTGGTCCTGCGCCCGGACAGGCTGGCGGAGAGCTGCCTGTCGCCTCAAAATCTTTTGTGGCTTGCCGAGTGCGGTTTTGGCTGCGACCCGAACTCCAGCGGACGGGCGGTCTTCGCCACCTGCCTGGGCAACGGGGAAAAGGCCCGGTGGAACCGCCTTGACTTCATGGGGGTGCTGGACGAACAGTACCTGCCGGACTGGGCACAGGAAAAGCTGACGGAGCTTCGCGCCCCTGCCCATGAACAGCCGGACAGCCCCGCCCAGGGCGGCATGGAAATGAGGTGAGGCCGGTGCTCCAGTTCTATGTGGTGGACAACCTGTGGGAAGGGTCGCTGAATACGTCCCATTTTCACAGTCTTTCCGACGCCGTCCGGGCATATAAGGCCCTGCCCGCCGCCAACCGTAAAACGCTGGGCGTCCAGCGGGGCGTTGACGCCATCGACTTGGCCCAGTGCCTTCCGTTGCTTCCCAATGACAGAGAGGGCGAGGATGTGATGGTGCTGAGGTTTCTGGAATTCCCCGTGTGGAAGTCCGATCCCCAGATCATGGAGGCAGCGCGGGAGCTGGCTTCCCGGCTGCACATCCGTTACTGCCTGTTCCGTCAGTGCCTTATCCCCGCCCCGGACCGGGACAAGCTTCCCCGCGCCCTGCGGGATCGGTATCTCTGGCCCGATGAGCCCGGCGACTTTTATACCGCCGCCCAGTGGATCTATGTGGCAGGCGACGGCAGACTGTCCGACGCCGAGTTCAAACGGCGCTATTGTTCTGGACAGAATGCCTTTCGGTACCCCCTGGTGGTCCAAATCAGCGCCTGCGGCATGGACAGCCGGGGCAATTACAAGTCCCTGCAAATATCCCCGTGGGAATTTCACCAGTTGATCCAGCGTTCAAAAGAGCGCGTTGATCAAAATAAAAGCGAAAAGAGGAATTTGAAATGAAGCGTAAGATTATCCCCTGCCTGCTGGCGCTGGCCCTCGCCGCCGCGCTGGCCCCCTCTGCGTTGGCGGCTGCGCCGCCCTCGGCGTGCTATCCCACCTCCGTCACCCGGAGCGAGGACGGCGCCCAGATCCGCAAGGTGTACGACCTGGGTCCCGAGGAGGACCCGGCTGGCATCCCCCGCTCCGACTTCGAGCAGGAGGGCTTCCACTATACCCTCACCGACCTGCTCAAACAGGAGTCTCCTGAGCGCGAGGAGCGGTTTCACACCGAAACCGTCACCCTGGACAGCAAGAACAAGGACATGGAGTCTGTGCTGGCCCTGCTTCCCGCCCAGAAGGAGTTCACCACTGACGACGGCCTCACCGGCGCCCTGACCCTGAAGCTGGACACCGTCCAGGTCAACGTGGCCGGGTATGGCAGCTCCACCAGGGCGGTATCCGCCACCCGGAGCTATCCCAACCTGTCCGGACAGGACACATCCTACATTCCCAAGACCATCACCGACAGTGGCCGCACCCTGGAACTGGCCTCCATTGACTGGCAGACCGACAACACCGCCAATGAGGACGGCTATGCTGTGGGCGACCGCTACACCGCCATCGCCACCTACACCGGCAGTGCCACCAGCTCCTATGTCAAAGGTTATGTGGTGACCGCCGACTACAGCGGCACTGTGTCCCGCATCGCCCTGAACAAGGTGCGTTATGTGGCCATTTTTGAGGGAACCCCGCTGAATCCCGTTGCCCCGGAGCCTGATCTGGACCCCGAGCCCTCCGCCGACGTTCCGGCCCCTGAAACCCCCGCCATCCAGTTCAACTGGGCTTACGTGCTGGTCCCCCTGGGCGTGATCGCCGCAGCGGGCGCTGGCATTGGCGTGGCGATTTTCATCAAGGAGCGCCGCGAAAACAACGATGAGGCCGGGGAGGATGAATCCAACGGATGACGCCACACCCACGCTGTGATAGAAAGGAATAAGTGATGCGTATGAAGAAAATGAAAACTCTGATCTCCACTATGCTGTGCCTGTGTACCATGTGCGCACTGGCGCTCCCTGCTCACGCCCTGGAGTACAACATCAACGCCCCCGGCGACCCGGAGTACGGCAAGCCCACCTCCTTCGAGCCTGTGATCACCGCCGACGGCGGGGCCATGAAAAACGAGGATGTGAGCAAGTCCGCCGCCCTGATCCCGCCCGGCTTCGGCACCCCCACCAGCTATATGCTCAACACCGGCGAGTACCTCACTCCCAACCTGGTCCCCTCCCAGATGGCGGGTGCCGGGCAGGTGAACGGGAACGTGGCCGTGGTCATGCCTCCCTCTTCCGGTAGCAGCACCGCCTCTGATTCCTCCACTGCCCCCGGAGGAACCGGGACCGGCAGCTATCCCATTGTGGATACCAGCACCTCCACCTCCCCCACCACGTCCGTGGGCTTCACCGAGGTCACTAGCGCCCTCTACTACAGCGATGGCAGCCTGGGCACCCTCAAGATCCCCTCCATCGGCTTGACCGTGGGCGTCTATGAGGGCACAGACAGCGCTCCGCTGCTGAAGGGCGCTGGTCACTTCACCGGCACCAGCATCTGGTTAGGCAACATCCCTATCGCCGGGCACAACCGGGGGGTGCGCAATGACTTTGGCAAGATCCACACCCTAAATCCCGGCGATGTCATCACCTTCACCACCAAGCTGGGCACCCGGACCTATGCGGTCAGCGCCGTGACCAAGGTCTCTGTCAATGACACCTCCGGCCTCGACCCCACCAACGCCAACATGATTACGCTGTACACCTGCGTGGAGGACCAGCCCGCTTACCGCTGGTGCGTGACCGCGGCTGAATCTGTATAATCTGCTTCGTTTTATCCCCGTTTTTTCTCCATAGCCTGCTTCGAAAGTTGTGGATTTCTCTCCGATTCTTCGGTATTGTGTTGCTTACCAAAAGCACCATTATAATCGAAGGGAGAGCACATCATGAGCAGAAAAAGAGAAGCGATATTTATGGGAATCGGCATCCTCACCGGCCTGGCCCTGTGCGGCCCCGCCGCCCAGGCGGCCACGAACATCACCGCATCCCTGAGCAGCCAGCCCATCTACGTGGATGGCCAGCGGGTGTTCATGACGGCATACGCCATCGGCAGCAATAACTACGTCCGCCTCCGGGACATCGGACAGGCGGTGGACTTCGCCGTGGACTATGACGCCGCCACTAACAGCGTCCACATCAACAGCGACCGGCCCTATCAACAGGAGGTGATCCAACCTGCGCAGACCGCGCCCTCCCCCTCTTCCACCGGCGTCACCGTAGAAAGCGTACAGGCTGCCCTGGCAGAACTGAAAACAATCTACCCCGACGGGGTCGTCTATCCGACACCGTACCGCTCCACCAGCAACGGTCCATACACCAAAGGCATCCACTGCGCCGGCTGGGCCGCCTTGTGCTCCGACGCCGCCTTCGGAAACCTCCCATGGCGGCGCATCAGCAGACCGGCCTGGGACCAAATCCGGCCCGGCGATCTGGTGGAATACAAAAATCCCGACTCTTACCATGTAGTGGTCGTGGTGAAAAAGACCGACGAATACATCGGCGTCACCGAAAGCGGAAACCACAACAAAGCCCTGTGGGGCGGTCAATACTTCAAATGGTGGCTGGAGGAACAGCCCCAATACGTCCTGTATACGCGATACCCGAATTAAAACAACTCAACCTCACCTGAATGGCCGGGCTGCTGAAACAGTCCGGCCTTACTTTTTGATTGGAGGAAGATACATTGAAACACAAGTTTTTTACCCGGGCCATGAGTCTGCTCCTGGCGCTGGTGTGCGTCCTGGGTATCCTCCCGCTGTCGGCCTTTGCCGCCACCGGGCTGTCCTCGGCGCCGTCCACCATCACCCAGCGGTCCTCGGACTACATGAAGATTGGCGGACGGTCCGTGCGCTACCGGGCCGCCAGCAGCGTGATCAATAATGTGGGTCTGCCCTATGTCTTTGACGAGCAGGTCACTGTTCCCGGCCTGGATGCCCCGGTCCGCGCCCTGTGCGCCTACCAGAAGGGCACCCTAGGCCCCGCCGCCAATGGGCAGAAGTGGAACTTCAAAAACGAGGTCAACAATTCCTCGCTGAAGGTCCTGCTCACCTACATTTATTCCCACACCTATGGAGACTTCACCGATGCGGGCAACGCCATCGGCCTGGAGCACTGGAACAACTACTGGTCCGACATCTGGTTTATGGTCGCTCAAGCAATGTCGTGGTACTACGAGCACGGCATCATCCTGGATGTGAACTCCAACCGGGAGGGCTTCATCGAGCAAGCCGCCGAGGAGTTCGTCGCGGCCATGAAGCTCTACCATCAGACCTACGGCCAGTCGTCCTTCATTACAAATTGGGACGCCATTGATACCCACAGCATCATCGACAGCGCCGACGGCGGCAAAACAGGCAATTCCGCCTATGATTATGTGGCCGCGGGCGTCAATCTGGTGCTGAACCACCCGGAATACTATCACAACTACCACCTGTGGATCTATGAGTGGGACAAGTCCCAGCCCTGGAAGCTGGCTGGCCAGTCCGGCGTCCCCATGCAGAACCTGCTCATCGCGGTGCCCGATCCCGAGCAGCCGGACACCGGCACCGTCGAGCTCACTGTGAAGAAGCTGGAGGCGGGCACCAATAAGCCGCTCCCCGGCGTCACCTTTACCATTAAGAGCACCGACGAGGACAATAATTTTTCCGTCACCCGCGACACCGGGGCCGATGGAACCATCACACTGACTGAGGAAGCGGATAACCTCAAGGCGGGCCAGTACCTCATTACAGAGGACGCTGTGCCGGAGGGCTATGTCCCCCAGACCGCGTCTCAGGTGGTCACGGTGATGCCCGGCGGCTCCGCCAGCAGCGTCTTCACTTTCTACAACGAGCCGCAGAAAAAGGAGGGCGATGGCTCCATCCGGAAAGTGGACGCCGATAACCCCTCCGTGGGCATCGCCGGGGCCGTCATTAGGCTCACCAGCATCAAGCTGGACGATGGCGGCTCCTTCACCAGCGAGTACATCACCGGCGAGGGCGGCTATATTCCCAAGGATCAGCTGGATTTCGGAAAACTTCCCACCGGAAGCTATACCGCAGAGGAGATCACCCCGCCCGAGGGTTTCGTGCTCAGTTCCGACGTTTCCAAGGTGAAGCAGACCTTCGTCTGGGACGGCGAGCATGACATCAGCCTAGTGTTTGAAAATTCCTCGAAGGTTAAAGTCCAACTGAAGAAGGTGGATGAGAGCAGCAACCCCCTGCCTGGAGCCATCTTCGTCATTCTGCGGGACGGTCAGATCATTGGCACCGAGGAAACCAAGGCTGATGGCACCATCACCGTCAGCAACGTGGTCGAGGGGTACTACGAGTTCCGGGAGGTACACGCTCCGGAGGGCTTTGACAAGGACTCCTCCCCCGTGGGCGTTCATGTGACCCATGAGGACCTCCAGGGTGAGCAGACCATCGTGGTCACCAAGATGAACCACCACAAGCGGTCCCTCACCATCTCCAAGCGCAACACTGAGACCGGCGACCCCGTTCCCGGCACCAGCTTTCACATCCGCGGCATCAATAACGGCTATGAGAACGACGTGGTCACCGGCGCGGACGGCAAAGCCGTGCTGAAGGATATGCCCAGCGGCTGCTACGAGGTGGAGGAAACCGACGTCCCCGCGCCCTATATCCTGGATACCAACAACCGCAGGACGGTCTGGATCG
>CATKZW010000045.1 GCA_949841465.1 uncultured Oscillospiraceae bacterium | reverse complement strand
CAACACGCCGCCGGGGCCATGCTCCACGAGCGGGGGGAGCCGCCTAAGGGTTTGGGCCCCGTGGCCAAGGCCTCCTCTGAGGTCATGAGCACCATGAAGGCCATGACGGACCGCTCCCCGGCCAACATCGCGGAGATGATGATCCAGGGCTCCACCATGGGGGTGACCAAGAGCCTGCGCACCATCCGGGACTGCGACGTGAAGGACGGCGAGGTCCGCCGCCTGGCGGACAGGCTGCTCAAGACCGAGCAGGCCAACATTGAGGAAATGAAGCGGTTCCTCTAAAACAAAAAAGGGGAAGGACCCGCGCGGGTGACGCGGGCCCTTCCGCCTTCCGTCAGTTCAGCGAGCTGGGCCCGAAGCCATGGGGCAGCAGCTCTTTCAGGGGCAGCTTCACGTACTGCCCGTCCCCGCGCCCCACCAGCACCGTCAGCTCCGGGGCAAACTCGTACAGCATCTGCCGGCAGGCGCCGCAGGGCCAGCAGTAGTCCTCGCTCCGGCCTACCACGGCCAGGGCGGTGAACTCCCGCCGCCCCTCGCTGACAGCCTTCACCAGGGCGGTGCGCTCAGCGCAGATGGTGGAGCCGTAGGCGGCGTTTTCCACGTTGCAGCCGGTGAACACCGCGCCGTCGGGGCACAGCAGCGCCGCCCCCACCGGGAAGCGGGAGTAGGGCACATAGGAGCGCTCCAGCATGGTGAAGGCCAGATTTACCAGGGCTTGATCGGTCATGATGCAAAACTCCTTTCTGACATGGGACTTTTTGGCTAAGGGGAGCTGTAAGACCCCTTTTTCCCAGTATAGCAGGTTTCCGCCTGCGTTGGAAGGGGGAAAACTTGTAAGCGGGTCGATTTTTGGTGTTGCAAAGCTGGGGGTTTTCTGCTATACTATTACCTGCTCGGTGCCGGGGCAGGAGGCCCTGCCCCTTTGAACCGTACAAAACAGGCCGTGCCGGAGGGGTTCCGGCCGTGTCAACGACGATAAAGGACTGATTGAATGATGTTTGAGAAGGGAAAACGTGAGCGCCGCCAGAGTGAGGACGATAAGGTCTTTAACCGGATGCTTCTGTGGCTGGCCGGTGCGGTGGTGGTGGAGCTGCTGCTGTTCCTGCTGCAAAAGGTATTTGTGGAGTTCATTTTTGACGTTTCCGTTGCCATGGTGCTGGGGACATTTTTTGAGATTTACACCATCGCCGGGCTGGTGATTGCCGTGGGCTGCATCGTCTGGGCGGTGCTCAGCGCCCGGGGCGGGAAAAGCATTCTGCTGCCCGTGTGCATCGGGGCGGCGGCGATAGGGCTGTGGGTGATTGCGGTGGTGAGCCGCTACATCTTCCCCGACGGTGTGCGCATCCTCATGATGTTCCCCGCGGCGGGGGCGGTGCTCATCATCATCTTCTTCCTCTACCAGCGGCCCTTCTTCTACAACGCCATCCTCACCGGCGGCGGCCTGCTGGCCCTGTGGCTCCACGGGCAATATTATATGAACCACCCCCGGCTCATCACCGCCTGCGTGGCGGGCGGCATCGTGGTGCTGGCCGCTGTGGCGGCGCTGGCTTTCCAGATGAGGAAAAACGACGGCCTGCTGGGCCGTATCCGGGTGTTCCCCCCCAGCTCCAACTATATGATGACCTGGCTCACCTGCGGCATCACCGCCGCGGCCATGGTGCTGGGGCTGGTGTTGGGCGTATCCCTGTCCCACTACCTGCTGTATGTGCTGGTGGGCTGGCTGTTTGCCCAGGCCGTGTTCTTCACCGTGAAGATGATGTGATTAAGACAAAGGGAGGGGCCCCGGCGCTGACGCGCCGGGGCCCCTTTTGAGCTTTGAGATTTATTCCTCGGTCTTGTTTTCGTCCTCTGCGGGAGCTTCCTCGGTGGGAGCTTCCTCTGCGGGGGCTTCAGCCTCGCAGCAGCAGGAGGGCTCGGCCTCCTCGGGGACGGCCTCCGCCTCGACATCGACGGCCTCGACCTCCTCGTCGCTGATGTGGCCCGCCGCTTTGATGTCGGCGATGCGCTCATTGTTGTAGGAGATGCGGGCCAGGGCGTCGGTGATGCGCTGGCATGCGTCGGCATAGGCCGCCTCAGGGGCGGAGCCCCGCTCGGCGTAGTACAGCTTGCCCAGCTCGGAGTAGGCCTTGCGGATGGCCTCCTGCTCGGTGGAGTTGTTCACCTTCAGTTTGCCGATCTCGGCGATCTCCTTGGCCTTGGCCGCGCTGGTGTCGGCCAGCTCCCGGGCCTTGGCTACTCCGGTCTCGGTGAGTTCCTTTGCCTTGATCACACCAGACTGGGCGAGGACCACGGCCTTGTCCCTCAGGCTCTCAAAATCAATGCTCATGGTAGTATACCTCCTGATTTAAAATGTGGGCCGCCCAGCGGCGGCGTCCAACCCGCCGCTTCATTTCCACTGCCGCTATTTTATGCCCTCCCGGGAAAAATTGCAAGGGGATTTGGCCATTGTTTAGAAAGGTTTAAGACTTTGTCAAAAAACCGGCCATTTTTTCGGGGCGCTCAGTCCCGCTCCTCCCTGGCCTCCCCGTCCAGCAGCTCCTGAATGAGGAACCGGGGCCGGCCCTTGCTCTCCAGATACAGCTTGCCCAGGTACTCCCCGATGACTCCCAGCGAGAGCAGAATCAGTCCTCCGATGAGCCACACGGAGCAGGCCAGGCTGGCCCAGCCGGTGACGGTGTTCCCGGTGGCCCAGCGGACCACATTGTAGATAATCATGATGAGGGAGACGAAGAACACCAAAAACCCAAGCCCCGTAATCATCCGCAGGGGCCTGGTGGACAGGGAGGTGACCCCCTCCAGGGCGAAGGAGGCCATCTTTTTCAGCGGGTATTTGCTCTCCCCGGCGAAGCGCTCTCCCCGCTCATACTCCACCGTGTCGGTGGGGTAGCCGATCATGGGCACGATACCCCGGAGGAACAGGTTGACCTCCTTGAACCGGCTGAGCCCCTCCAGCGCCCGGCGGGACATCAGGCGGTAGTCGGCATGGTTAAACACCGTCTCCGCCCCCAGCAGATCCATCATGCGGTAAAATGCCTCGGCGGTGGTGCGCTTGAAAAAGGTGTCCGTCTTCCGGGAGGAACGCACGCCGTACACGATGTCCGCCCCGGCCAGGTATTTGTCCACCATGGCGTCCACCGCGTCCACGTCATCCTGGAGGTCCGCGTCCATGGAGATGACCATATCTGCTTTGTCCTTAGCGGTCATCAGCCCCGCCAGCAGGGCGTTCTGGTGGCCCCGGTTTCGGGACAGGTTTGCCCCACACAGCAGGTGGTTTTCCCGGTGCAGCCGGGCGATGGCCTCCCAGGTATGATCCTTGGAGCCGTCATTGACAAACAGCACCCGGCTCTGGGGGCTGATTTTCCCGGTGCTCATGAGAGCTTTGAGCTTGTCCCCCAGCCGCCGGGCGGTCTCGGGGAGGACCTCCTCCTCGTTGTAGCAGGGGACCACGATGTATAGGGTATTGCCGCGCATGGTTTGACCTCCTAAAGCCTGTGGCTTCTCCTTGGTGTTGGCAGTATCTGATCATAATACCAAAAAAATGCCTGTCCGTCAAGCGAGCGGCTGGTACGGCCCTTTTCGTCTCCGCGTAATTCCTTGTGCCGCGCGCTACCTGATCTTCCTTAGAATCAGCAGCGCGGCATCGGCGGAAAGCAGAAAGAGCGTATAAACCAACTGTATTCCATTGGCCAATCGAACAAGGCTTTCCATCAACCACACCAAGAAAAAACAGTAAACATTTAACAGCACAAACAGAACCACAAACGCAATCAGGGAGGCCTCGGCAACCAGCCCCCGCCCCCGCTCATCCTTTCCCTCTTTTGAAACGTAATAGAATACAAAAAAGCCCAAAAGCAGAAAGCCAAGCACCAAATCTATCGTCAAAAAAATCCTGCTGTCAAATATCATGTTTACCCATTCCATCCCTGTGATCCCCCTTAATCTCAAATGGATCCCCGGCACAGCGCACTTACACGTAAAACCGCCAGGGAAAATCAACCGCCTCCTCAGCGTAGTCGATGCCGATGCGCCTGGCCGTCCGTATGCTCAGCGGCTCCAAATCCTCCGCCGGGACGGGCAGGCCCAGTTCCTCCAGACTCTCGCAGACATACAGCTCCCGTGACCCGTGGGGCAGGGCGTTGAGGCTTCGGTCAATCCTCATCCCCGCGCACACCTTGCCGGGACCGTTGAGAAAATTCTTTTTCTGATAGGCGGTCATATCGGCGCACTTGCAATGGAAGCGGTTTTCTGCTATGATATCATGGTTATGTCTGGGAGACAACCCCCGAATCAGCACCGCCGCCGGTTCTCCCTCCGGTTCGGTGACAAAATTGAGGCAGCAGTGCATCCCGTAAATCAGGTACACATAGGCCGTTCCCGGCGGGGCGTACAGGGTCTTGGTGCGCTCCGTTTTGCGGTAGTTGTAGGCGTGGCAGGCCTTGTCCACCCGGCCGACGTAGGCCTCCGTCTCGGTGACGCGGGCGGCCAGGGTGATCCCGCCGTACCGCCGCACCAGGTACTTACCCACCAGGGACCGGGCGATGTCCACCGTGTCGCCATCGAAAAATGCCTGAGGGAGCATATGGGCCCTCCTTTGTATCCGTTTCCAATAGGATACCACACTTTCATATTTTTGAAAACCCGGAGTTGACTTTTCATGAACGAGAACACCCTGAAAAAACTGGCCAAGCCCATGATCGTGCTGGCCACCCTGATCTGGGGGTCCACTTTTTTCATCCTGAAGGACACCCTGGCCGACGTGGATCTGATGTTCCTGCTGGCCTTCCGCTTTACTCTGGCGGCGGGCATTCTGGCCCTGGTGTTTTGGAAGCGCTGGAAGGTGATGGACCTGCGCTACCTGTGGCAGGGCGGGGTGCTTGGGGCGCTGCTGGCCGCCGCCTACACGGTGCAGAACTATGGCCTGATGGACACCACACCGGGGAAGAACGCCTTTTTCACCGCCGTGTACTGCGTCATCGTCCCCTTCCTGTACTGGGCGGTGGACCGCCTGCGGCCCAGCCGGTGGAACGTGCTGGCCGCCGTTTTGTGCGTGGCGGGCATCGGCTTCGTGTCCTGGGACGGGGGGCTGGCCCTGACGGGGGGCGACCTGCTCACCCTGCTGTCCGGGTTCATCTACGCCTGCCACATCGCGGCGGTGTCCAAGTTCTCCCAGGGGCGGGATATCTTCATCCTCACCATCCTGCAATTCGCCGCCACCGCCCTGTGCTGCTGGGTGGGCGCCCTCTTCACCCACGGCGTTCCCGTGGACGGGCTCCCGGTCCGGGCCTGGCTGGTGCTGCTCTACCTGGCGGTGGCCGCCACCTCCGTGGCCCTGCTGTTCCAGAACGTGGGCCAGAAGTACACCGACCCCTCCTCCGCCGCCCTTCTGCTCAGCCTGGAGGCCCCCTTCGGCGTGGCCTTCTCGGTGCTGTTCGGCGCGGAGCGCCCCGCCCCGCTGATGTACCTGGGCTTCTTCCTCATCTTCCTGGCCGTGGTGTGCTCGGAGACCCAGTTCAGGTTCCTGCGCAGAGACAAGGACGCTCCTTTTTTCTTTGAAAAGAAAAAAGGAGCCGAAAAAAGAAACATTTAGTTCGTTTCCAACGTGGATAGTGGGCCAAAGTACTGCGTCGGCCACGAAACAGAGAGTAAATTATTATTTTTAACAATATATAAGTTTCTAATATCGTTCGTTGTCGGGCGGACGCTTTTCACTGTGTGCCTCGTTCGTCAGCGGTCTAAAAGTTCTTTTCGGTTCCTTTTCTTTCAAGAAAAGGAACAAATCCCATGCCCTTGACCGCTTAAATATGCCCTTCCAGCCAGGCCAGCACGTCGGCATAGACCTCGCCCTTGTTGATCTCGTTGAGCATCTCGTGCCGCCCGCCGGGGTAGAGCTTCATGGTCAGGTCGGCGGTGCCGTGGTCCTTGAAGAAGCCGTACACCTTCTTCACGCCCTCCCCGTTGGAGCCCACCGGGTCCTGGTCGCCGGAGAACAGGTACACGGGGGTGGACGGGTCCATTTGGGACAGCGCCTCTTCGCTGGAGATGTACTGCAGGCCCCCCATCATGTCCCGGAACATCCCGGCGGTGGGCTTGAAGGTGCAGAAGGGGTCCTTCAAATAGGCGTCCACCACCGCCTCGTCCCGGCAGATCCAGTCCGCCGTGGTGCGGGTGGGCTTGAACTGGTTGTTGTACGCCCCCAGGGACAGCTTGTCGATCAGGGCGCTCACCGTCTCCGGCCCCCGGAGGGCGCAGATGGTGGAGGCCACCGCCTTGCCCGCCGCCACCAGAGCGGGCTTCTCCTGGCCGGTGCCGGACAGGATGCAGCCGTCCACCGTGCCGGGATAGGCGCACAGATAGGTTCGGGCCAGGAAGGACCCCATGGAGTGGCCCAGCAGGAAGTAGGGGATGCCGGGGTACTTCTCCCCCATGAGGACCCGGAGCCGGCGCACGTCCGCCGTCACCAGGGTCCAGCCGTCCTTTTTGCCGAAATAGCCGTATTTGTTGTCGTCCACCGTCTTGCCGTGGCCCAGATGGTCCTCGCCGCACACCACAAAGCCGTGGTCCGCCAGATACCGGGCAAAGTGGTCGTACCGCCCGGCGTACTCCGCCACGCCGTGGACGATCTGCACCACCGCCCTGGGTTCTCCCTCCGGCGTCCACAGGCTCACATGGCTCTTGTGCACTCCGTCCTTAGAGGGAAAGGAAAATTCCGTCAATTCCGTCATAATTTGTTCACCCTAACTGTGTTGTTTTGTGGTATCATAGATTCCAGTTTAATATGTTCCGGTCCATTTGTCAATTTACAAAACGCCCCCGACGCACAAAAGGAGAGCCACTATGAAAAAATACCTGTCCCGCATCATCGCCGCGTTCCTGGCGCTGACGCTTCTGGCCGCCCCCGCTTCCGCCCTGTCGGTATCCCAGGCGCTGGAGCTGCTGGAGGAGTATTACTATTACGACATCCCCGAAGAGGCCTATGAGACCGAAACCCTGGACGAGCTGTTCCAGCTCCTGGGCGACCCATACACCGGCTATATGACCGCGGAGCAGTACGGGGCCTTCTTAGACCTGGTGGAGGACACCGTGGACCTGGTGGGCATCGGCGTGGAGATCAACTACACCGAGCAGGGTATCCTCATCAAAAACGTGCTGTCCGGCGGCAGCGCCCTGGAGGGCGGGCTCCAGCCCGGCGACGTGATTGTGGCCATCAACGGGACCTCCTGCACCCCCGCGCTGGAGGAGCACCGCCAGCTCATGCTGGGCGAGGAGGGCACGAAGGTGACCGTCACCGTTCTGCGGGAGGGCCAGACTCAGGACTATACCCTCACCCGCAAGGCGATTTACATCCCCAACACCGAGATTACCCTGCTGGAGGGCGGCGTGGGCTACGTGGACTGCAACAGCTTCGGCGTCGACACCGACGAGCTCCTCATCCAGGGGCTGGAGAAGTACGACAGCCAGGTGAACTACTGGCTGCTGGACCTGCGGGACAACACGGGCGGCTACGTGGACTCCGCCATTGAGACGCTGGCTGCGCTGAACGGTCCGGGCCGCTACCTCTACTTCGAAGATCAGGACGGTTACGTCACCGGCTATGTCAGCTACACCGCCGCCGCCACCCAAAAGCCGCTGATCCTGCTGGTGAACGGCGTCAGCGCCTCCTCCTCCGAGCTGGTGGCCTCCGGCATACGGGACACGGGCCGGGGAATCATTATCGGCAGCCGCACCTTCGGCAAGGGGGTGGCCCAGTCCGTGCTGGACGAGGAGAGCGCCCCGGAGTATTTCGACGGCGACTGCCTGAAAATCACCACCAACCGCTTCTACTCCGCCGGCGGGGATACCCCCGACCGGATGGGCGTCATCCCCACCCTGCTGGTGGACGACGGCTACGCCGCGCCGGTGGCTATCGCCCTCACCGGCGGCAGCGCGGAGACCTCCATGATGGGAATCATCCCCGGAACCTCCTCCTTCTATGTGGACCCGGACACCGAGGACGACGTGCTGTGCGCCCTGCTGGAGGCCATGCCCCCCCAGAGTCCGGTGTTTTATCGCACCGTCCCCGGCGGCAACCTCAATGAGTACACCCCCGCCCAGGTGGCGGAGATGATGGGCCTGGATTTCCACAGCCGCTGGTTCAGCGACGTGGAGGACAGCCGCTACGCCAACGCCATCAACGCCATGGGCACCTACCGCCTGCTCAGCGGCACCGCCCCCGGCGTGTTCAGCCCCAAGGGGCAGCTCACCCGCGCCCAGCTGTGCGTCATGCTGGCAAGGGTGCTCAACGTGACCTCCGCCGGACTGAACCACTTCTCCGATGTGGACGCCGGCGCCTGGTACTCCGGCGAGGTGAACGCCATGGCGGCGCTGGGCCTGGTGGACGGCGTGGGCGGCGGGAAATTCGCCCCGGACAGCCCGGTCACCCAGCAGGAGTTCCTGACCATCATGGGCCGTACCGCCCGGTACATCAACGTGGTCCTGGACGCTTACGGGAAGGCGGTAAAGGACAGCCTGGAGAAACTGCCCCCGGACATGGCGCTGGGCCTGAGCGATTTCGCGGAATGGGCGCGGAGCGACATAGCCGTGCTGATCTGGGGTCTGGAGGACGCTTTGGACGTCAGGGGGGACATGCTGTACACCTCCCTGAAGTATATTGACCCCACCGCTCCCACCCTTCGGGAGGAAGCCGCCGCCGGGATGTACGCGGTGCTGAGGGGATTGAGCATCCTGCCGTAAACTGCCGACAGCCAAGACCCGCCCGGTCTTGGCTGTCTCACTCTGTCATGAAAAGGAGGCGTACCCATGAGCACCCTGCTTCACATCTGCTGTGCGCCCTGCTCCGTGGCCTGTGTCAAGATGCTGCGGGAGGAGGGGGTGGAGCCCACCGGCTTCTGGTACAACCCCAACATCCACCCCTATCTGGAGTACAAGGCCCGGCGGGACACCCTGCGGCAGTACGCCCAGGACATCGGTCTGGCACTGCGGGAGGAGGATTTCTACGGCCTGCGTCAGTTCACCGCCGCCGTGGCCCAGGACAGCGACCACCGCTGCGGGTATTGCTACGCCTGCCGCATGGAGCGCACCGCCCAGTACGCCGCCGAGCACGGCTTTGCGCGGTTTTCCACCACCCTGCTGGTGTCCCCCTACCAGAATCGGGAGCTCATCTGCTCAGTCGGGGCCAGGATGGGGGAGCGGTACGGCGTGGAGTTCGTGCCCTACGATTTCCGGCCCCGGTTCCGGGAGGGGCAGGAGGAGGCCCGGGCCCTGGGGCTGTATATGCAAAAATACTGCGGCTGTGTGTACAGCGAGGAGGATCGGTTCTCCAACCGCCGGAAGAAGGAGCTCCACAAGCTGCACAAGGCGCAGGGGAGGGGGCAGTGCTCATGCTGAAGGAGGGCAGGGTCTACCCCGCCGCCATTGAGGGCTATGCCAGCGGCGGCGAGGGGGTGGCCCGGATTGAGGGCGTGGCGGTGTTCGTCAAGGGCGCGCTGCGCGGGGAGCGGGTGGACGTGTTCATCGAGCACGTGGGCCACAGTGCCGCCTGGGGGCGGATTGAAAACCTGTTGGCGCCCGCCCCGGCCCGGAGGGAGCCCGACTGCCCCTATTACGGGAGCTGCGGCGGATGCCAGTTCCGGCATATGACATACGCCGAAGAGCTGGAGGCCAAACGGCAGAGGGTGGAGGACGCCCTGCGGCGCATCGGCGGTGCGGACCTGGCGGTTTCTGTGATACACGGGGCGGAAAATACCCAGCGTTATCGAAATAAGGTACAGTTCCCCGTGGGGCCGGGGGCCATCGGCTACTACCAGGGCCGCACCCACAGGGTAGTGGATATTGAGGACTGTCTGCTCCAGCCGGAGCTGGACACCGCCTGCCGCGCCGCCATGAAGGGGTGGATGGAGCGGTTCCGCGTCCCCGCCTATGACGAGCGGACGGGGAAGGGGCTGGTGCGGCACCTGTTCCTGCGCACCAACCGCGCCGGGGAGGCGCTGTGCTGTCTGGCGGCCAACGGGAAGACGCTGCCCCACAGCGGCGAGCTGGTGGAGGCGCTGCAGGCCGCCGCCCCCTCCCTGGCGGGGGTGGTGCTGTCCGTAAACACCAGGAAAACCAACGTGATTTTGGGGGACGAGTACCACACCCTCTGGGGCCGGGACTGGCTGGAGGAGGAGCTGTGCGGACACAGCTTCCGGCTGTCGGTGCCCTCCTTTTTCCAGGTAAACCGGGCCCAGACGGAGGTGCTCTACCGCCGGGCGCTGGACTTTGCCGCCCTCACGGGGAGGGAGACGGTGGTGGAGCTGTACTGCGGCATCGGCGCCATCAGCCTGACCCTGGCGGAGCGGGCGAAGCGGGTGATTGGGGTGGAGGTGGTGCCCCAGGCGGTGGAGGACGCGGAGGGGAACGCCCGCCGAAACGGCCTGGCGGACAAGACACGCTTTGAATGCGGCGACGCCGCCGACCTGGCTGCGAAGCTGGAGGGGGAGGGGGTCCACCCGGACGTGGCGGTGGTGGACCCGCCCCGGAAGGGGCTGGCCCCTGAGGTGGTGGATATCATCGCCCGGATGGCCCCGGCCCGGGTGGTGTACGTCTCCTGCGACCCGGCCACCCTGGCCAGGGATGTGAAGCGGTTCGGAACGCTGGGCTACAGGCCGGTCCGGGTGGAGGCGGTGGACCTCTTTCCCCGGACGGCCCATGTGGAGACGGTGTGCCTCCTAACCCGCATAAAATAAAGGCTTCCGGTCAATTTTTAAAAAAGGCGCTGGGCTTTCCCATCGTCCCCGTTGCATTTTTGGCGGAATTGGGGTAAAATACCGCATTATAGCTAAGGGGGCCGGTTTATGAAAGACGGCTTTGTCAAAGTCGCGGCGGGCACGCCGAAGATACGGGTGGCCGACTGCGAGCACAACGCGGGACAGATCGTCGCGCTGATGAAGCAGGCGGCGGCGCAGGGTGTAAAGGTCTTGGCCCTGCCGGAGCTGTGTGTCACCGGGTATACCTGCGGGGACCTGTTTTTGCAGCCCACCCTGCTGGATGGGGCGGAGCGGGCGCTGGCCACAATTTTGGCAGAGACAGCGGGCCTGGACATGCTTACCGCTGTGGGTCTGCCTGTCTGTTGTGAAAACAAATTGTATAATTGCGCGGCGATAATGCACAGGGGAATGATCTTGGGCCTGATTCCCAAGTCCCACATCCCTAACTACGGTGAGTTTTACGAGGCCCGGTGGTTTTCTCCGGCTGCGGCACTGTCTGCTTCCGACGTTTATCCATCTGCCGGACCTGTGCTCTCCTTCGCCGGACAGAATGCGGTAGAGCTGTCCAGCGGCAAATTGTTTCACTGCCTCAGCATTCCCGAGCTGGCAGTGGGAGTGGAGATTTGTGAGGATCTGTGGGTATCTCAGCCGCCCTCCGTCCAAATGGCGGAAAAGGGCGCCGCCCTCATCCTGAACCTGTCCGCCTCTGACGAGGTGGCGGGCAAGGCGGATTACCGCCGCTCCCTGGTCACAGGCCAGTCCGGGCGGCTGTGCTGCGCCTACGTCTACGCCGACGCGGGGGAGGGGGAGTCCTCCACCGATTTGGTGTTCTCCGGGCACAATATGATCGCGGAAAATGGGACGATGCTGGCAGAACAGCGCTTTGCCACCGGACTGACAATCAGCGAGATCGATGTTAAAAAGCTGGCTTATGAGCGTCGGCGGACGTCCAGCCTCCCTCCCGCCCAGAGGGCCGCAAACTCTGTATTGGGCTGTTTCGATCTGGAATTGGAGCGCACTGCCCTCACCCGCCCCATCTCCCCCACCCCCTTCATCCCGGCGGACGCGGGGCACAGGGCGGAGCGGTGCGAGGAGATCCTAAATATTGCCGCACTGGGCTTGAAGAAGCGCCTGGAGCACACCAACGCCTCCTGCGCCGTGGTGGGGCTGAGCGGCGGGCTGGATTCCACCCTGGCCATCCTCATCACCGCCAAGGCATTCGACATGCTGGGCCGGGACCGTAAAGGGATTTTAGCCGTCACCATGCCCTGCTTCGGCACCACCAGGCGCACCCGCTCCAATGCGGAGCTTTTGGCCCAGGAGCTGGGCGCGGACTTCCGGGAGGTCAGCATCGGCAAGGCGGTGGAGCAGCACTTCGCCGACATCGGCCAGTCTATGGAGGACCAGTCCGTCACCTTCGAGAACGCCCAGGCCCGGGAGCGCACCCAGGTGCTCATGGACCTGGCCAACCAGAGGGGGGGGCTCGTCATCGGCACCGGGGACCTGTCTGAGCTGGCTCTGGGCTGGGCCACCTACAACGGGGACCACATGTCCATGTACGCCGTCAACGCCTCCATCCCCAAGACCCTGGTGCGCCACCTGGCGGCCTACGAGGCGGACCGGCTGGGCGGGCCCATCGGGGACGTGCTCCGGGACATCCTGGACACACCCGTCTCCCCCGAGCTGCTCCCCCCCAAGGACGGGGAGATCTCCCAGAGGACGGAAGACCTGGTGGGGCCCTACGAGCTCCACGACTTCTATCTATATTACGCCATCCGCTGGGGCTTCCCGCCCCGGAAGGTGCTGCGGCTGGCCGAGCGGGCCATGGAGGGCAGCTATGACCGAGAGACGCTGCTGAAGTGGCTGAAGAACTTCTACCGCCGTTTCTTTGCTCAGCAGTTCAAGCGCTCCTGCCTGCCCGACGGGCCGAAGGTGGGGTCGGTGACTCTGTCCCCCCGGGGGGACTGGCGGATGCCGTCGGACGCCGTGTCAAAGCTGTGGCTGGATGAATTGGAGGGTCTGGAATGAACTTGCTGGTCGATCTGTTTTTGACCTTTGCCCGCATCGGCGTGTGCACCTTCGGCGGCGGCTACGCCATGCTGCCCATCCTCCAGCGGGAGCTGGTGGAGAACAAAAAGTGGGCTACCGAGGGTGAGCTGGCCGACTACTACGCCGTGGGACAGTGCACCCCCGGCATCATCGCCGTGAACACCGCCACCTTTGTGGGCCGCAGCCAGGCCGGCGTGGCGGGCGGAATCGTCGCCACTCTGGGGCTGGTGTTCCCATCTATCGTCATCATCATGGTGATCGCCGCCTTTTTGCAGAACTTTATGCATCTGGAGTGGGTGGCCCACGCCTTCAACGGCGTGCGGGCCGGGGTGGTGGCGCTGATCCTGTCCAGCGTCATCAAGCTGCTTAAAAACGCCGTCATCGACTGGCCCACCCGCATCATCTACGCCGTGGTGCTGGTGATGGCCGCTGCCGGCGCCTTCTGCACCATGCCGGAGGGGACGCTGGGCACGGTGCTGGGCTTTATCCTCTCCCCGGTGTTCCTGGTGGTTGCCGCAGGTGCGGCGGGGCTGTGCGTCCGCGCCGCGAAGGGAGGGCTCAAATCATGATGCTGATCAGACTGTTTTTCGAGTTCTGCCGGGTGGGGCTGTTCTCCGTGGGCGGCGGCCTTGCCACCATCCCCTTCCTCACCGACATGGGGGAGCGCACCGGCTGGTTCGCCCCCGGCGACCTGGCCAATATGATCGCCATCTCCGAGTCCACCCCAGGCCCCATGGGGGTGAACATGGCCACCTACGTGGGCTTCCATACAGCGGGGGTTCTAGGCGGCGTCATCGCTACCCTGAGCCTCATCTTCCCGTCGGTGGTCATCATCCTTATCATTGCCGGATTCCTCCAGAAGTTCCGCCAGTCCAAGGCGGTGGACGCGGTGTTCTACGGCCTGCGGGCGGCGTCGGCGGCCCTGATTTCCGCCGCCCTGCTCCAGGTGGCAAGGATTGCGCTGTTGTTCCATGAGACGGGGGTGGAGACTGCTCCCGGCCAATATGTGCCCAAAACCGAACTGTTTTATTGGCCCGCGATTATACTGGCTGTGGTCATTTTTGTGCTGGTGAAGTTCACCCCGCTGAAAAAGCTGCACCCCATCTGCTTCATCGGGCTGGCCGCGCTGGCAGGGGCCATTTTCCAGATGTAAAGTGCAAAATCCCCCGCTGAACACCAGCGGGGGATTTTCGTCATGATTCTCCTTTTCCTGCCCGCGTTTCCCTGCCCGGCAGCTCCTCCGGGGGCTGGGGCGCGTCTGAGGCGAACATTGCGAACAGGTCCTCCTCCATCAGCACGGGCCGGCGGCTCTTCACCAGGGACTCCAGGATGGGGTAGAGCACGATGGCCACCAGGCCGCCGGAAAAGCCGTTGTTGTAGAGGTTCATCCCCTCCAGGGGCAGCCCCGCCTGGAGCACCACCGACGAGTGGAGCAGTCCCGCCAGCACCCCGAAGGGCCAGCCGAACACCCCGGCGAAGGGGGCCAGGGTGGTGCCGAACAGCCCGGCCAGCTGGAGGGAACTGCTGTTGGGGTCCACATGGTTGGTCAGGCTGCCCAGCAGCACCCCTGCCATGACAGGGACGATGTTGAACGCGTGCTTGCCGCAGCCGGAGAAGCCGATGATGGTGAAGATGGCGCCAATGGTGGCGCCGTTCAGGTCGCCCCCGGTGAGCAGGATATAGCCGGCGGCGATCAGGCCGTTCACCCCCATGTTGACGAGCACCGGGCCGGGGGTGAAGGTGCGCACATAGTCGCTGGGTACCCGCCCGGAGGTGCGCAGCAGGGCCCAGTATTTGGCGAGCACCGGCTTGGGCCCCCGGGCAAGCCCCCCAAGGATAAAGGCGAGGCACAGCGCCGTCAGGGCCAGTCCCAGCAGACGGTTATTTCCGGTGGACCAATAGTGGGCGGAGGTGGGGTTCAGGCCGAAAGCCTTGAAAGCGGGCACCATCATCATGGCCAGCAGGCCGCAGGAGAAGCCCACGCTGTACAGGTTCATGCCGTTCTGGACTCGGTGGGCGTGCTCCGCCACGGGGGGCAGCAGGAAGCCGACGATCAGGCCCACCGCGATGCCCAGCCAGGGGCTGAACTGCACCGTCATGAAGCTCACCATGGGGGCCAGGGCGGTGCCCCGCAGGGCCAGGTTCACGTGGCGGGAAAAGCTCTCCCGCTTCGCCAGGGCGTAGAGGGCCGTCCCAAAGAAGCAGGGCCACATGTTGACCAGGTTTTTGCCGAACAGGGAGAAGCCGGACATCAGCCCGATGGTCACCATGGTGGCGCCGTTGGGGGACTCGTCCCACCGCCAGAGGATGGCGGTGCTGATGAGGGTGACGAGACCCGCGTTGACAAAGGCCGCGCCGATACCGGCCACGGCGATGTAATCGGTAATCAGCACATCCTCCATGGTGAAAATGACGTACAGCCCGGACAGGGTCTCAGCCGGAGGCCCCTGGCACAGGCCAAAAATCACCAGCGCCAGCCCGAACAGGGCGGACACAGGCAGCAGGATGGGATTTTGCCGGGGGGTGGTGCGGTTCATATCGCTCCATCTCCTTTCCGGAGCGCGGTGTGCGCTTATGAGTCAAATGGCAGGTCCACTACCGCATCAGAAGCCAACCAGAGGAGCCTCGCCGGTGTCCTCCCCAGGCTCGATGGCCTGGATGACGACGTCGTAGCCGTAGCTGTCGTTGACCTGCACCGTGACGCGGTCACCCACCTTCCGGCCCAGCACCGCCCGCCCCACGGGGGACTCTTTGCTGATGCGGTTTTTCAGCGCATCCTGGCGCATGGTGGTGACGATCTGGCAGGTGACGGTTTCGTCATCCTCTTCCACGTAAAAGGTGACCTTGTCGTACAGGCCCACCGTGCCCTCCTTGGACCGGTCCGAGATGACCACGGCGGTTTTGATCATATTCTCCAGGTAGCGGCAGCGGCTGTCGTTGCGGTTTTTGTCCCGCTTGGCCGCCTTATATTCAAAATTTTCGCTCAGGTCGCCGAAAGCCCGGGCGGTCTTCACGTCCTCGATAAGCTTGGGGCGGAGCACGGTCCGACGGTACTCCAGCTCCTGGCGCATTAGCTCGATATCCTTCTGTGTCAGCTCGTTGTGCATAAGAAACGCCTCCTTGTTGATAACAGTTTGGCACATTTTCGGCTCGCCGTCAAGTGTTGGACGTTCGACAAAAAAAGAATTGCTTGGGCGACAAAATGGGGGTTGACAGGAATGGGAAAACGTGCTATTATAATCTAGCTTTCAGAATCCGGTAAGCCGGAGTGGCGGAATTGGTAGACGCCCGGGACTTAAAATCCCGTGGGAGTGATCCCGTGCCGGTTCGACCCCGGTCTCCGGCACCAAACTTTATATCGCGGGGTGGAGCAGTCTGGTAGCTCATCGGGCTCATAACTTTAAGAGTCACCTGCCCCTCGGTAAAACTGAATATCTCGATATCGCGGGGTGGAGCAGTCTGGTAGCTCATCGGGCTCATAACCCGAAGGTCGTCGGTTCAAATCCGGCCCCCGCAACCATATGATGTGTGTCCAGTTTTTTGGAATGTTTATTCGCATCTCAAAATTGGGCACACATCATTTTTTGCACGCAAAAGGAACGCAGTCGGTAGAAATGCTGACTGCGTTTTGTTTTTTGAAATAGATTTCTTCCGCTTGAGCCGGAGTTTGATTACCTATGCTGCTGTGTGGCCTTTTATGGTTGTAAAACTCAAGATATTCTTTTAAGGATGAGACCAAGTCGGATATGCCATGATAGCGGTAGCGGTGAATTTCTTCTGTTTTCAGACTGCCAAAAAAAGATTCCATTGGAGCGTTATCATATGGAACACCTGGAGCCGAAAAAGATTGTGTTACGTCGCAGTCATGCAATAGGCTTCGGAATTTATGACCAGTGTACTGTGTACCCTGGTCACTATGAAACAATAGATCTTTCGGGGAATCTCGCGCCGTAAATGCGTTTTTGAATGTGCGGCAAACCAGCTTTGCATCTTTTTGGATGGCAATCCGCGCAGCCACTATCCTTCTGGCGAACAGATCTAATACTACACACAGGTAGCACGGGCCTGAATCCGTTTTAATTTCTGTAATATCGCTGAGCCACACCATGTTAGGACGAGACGGCGAAAAATTCCGGGCCAATAAATTGACACAGTTGATTTGCCAGGACGTATGAGTAGTCACTTGCTTGTCAGGTGGTAAATATCGCAAGTCACTTTCCCGGAGCAGCTGTAGTACTTTCTTCTTGCCAACGGTAAAGCCTTGTTTTATCAGCTGTTGGCGGATACGTTCGGCTCCGATTCGTTTAGGGCTCGAAGCACATATTTTTTGAATTGCCGGGCGGAGTTCTTGGTCATGCTTTTCATAAGTAGTAAGTTCCGGTTTGCGGAACACATGGTAATACAAATTGGACTTTCGTATCTTCAACGTGCGGCAAACCTGATTTGGCCCATACCGGGATAGCACACGCTGTGCGTATAGTATGCGGACAATTTCCGGAATTGCTTTTATTCCGGTTTCCTGCAATAGCGTCAACTCAAGCCGTCCTTGCCTAATAGCCTTTTTTAGCCGAGCGTTGCTTTGCCGTACAGTACTTAGGCTTGTTACACTTGCTTGTGCGTATTCATAATCGAATCGTTTGAACCACTCGTGCAGCGACTTATCCGAGATGCCAGATATTTCACACAGCTCTGTCAGGGTAAATCCATTGTGGTACTTCTCATATAAAGACCACTTGTAAGTCTCATCATAAAATTTTGACATCATCTACTTCCTCCATATGGGACATGCAGGTTGGAGAATAGTAAATAGTAGTATCTTGATTCGTCGATAATCCCATCTGCTTCATAAGTTTGCTGACTTTTCGCTTGCCCACTTCTATCCCTTTCCGATGCAGCAGCATCTGGATTCGTCTGGAACCCAATCGCCCCCCGCTTTCCACAAAAGCCGCTCGGATTGCATTGCTTATATCACAGTCACGTTGTTGACGTTCCGTTCCACTCCCCTCGTTCCTTCTGTGATGGTAAAATGTAGACTGTGATAGCTCAAACGTATGGCAAAGCAATTTTGCGGAGTGTGTCTCGGCAAGGCTCATTGCCATATTGAGCCGTTCCTGGAGCGGAATTGTTTGCAGAATTCCGCTTTCGTGGATAATGGCTAAGGATTGTTCCGTTTCCTCTAATTGCTGCTTTAAGCCCTTGACATATTCAAGAACCATTCCCATCTCTTGGAGCGGTAATTCAGTCAAAAAATGTTTTCCTGTCTCGTTTTCCCATGTATTGATCCATCGGTAAACCGTAGCGACATGGATGCCAAATTCCTCCGATAGCTCTTTTGGGGTGTCTCCGCACATATATCTTATTAAAATTTCCTGTTTGGCTTTTTGTGGGCAATGTTTCATAGAAATACCTCCTGCTGCTTAATTTTGGACAGCAGGAGGTATTATAACATAAAATATACAGTAGACGGAATCAACTGGGCAAAATCTCTGCCTATGCCCTGCTCACTCACGAATCCACCTTTCTCCCCTATCTTCCCTGTTTTCTCATTGTCTGAACCGCAGCTCCAATATCATCTGGAACTGTTTCACGGCTCCACTCATCCCAGAATTTTACGGTTGCACTGTTTGGTTTTTGTCTCGGAACATCAATTATGATCCGACTTGGAAGCAGTGAGGCATCTCCCACAGCAATCGCTTCTCCAATATCCAAGACAGGCAGTAAATCAGCAAAATTCCCGATACTGTCTGGCAGCAATTTCTTAGAGCCTATCCGTAAATAGCTAAAGGAGCGCAGAGGAAAGATTTGCGCCAGCGAAGTGGGATAAATCCCCGATTAGCAATGAACGCGCAAGAATTTGCGCCAGACAATAACAGCGCAGGCAAACTGAACAAGAGCCAAATAATTGGCGGCTTTCTTTTCAAAACGAACCAAAAGCTTGCGAAAGCGATTGAAAAAAGAGTGCGTGACCTCAACGACCCAACGGCGGGCTCGGAAGTCTGGGTTACGTTCCAGTTCCTTCTTTTCCTCGCCGCGGGGACGAATATGGGGCGTATAACCACGCGACTGCACCTTTTCGCCGCTGCCAGTATAGCCAGCATCCAAACACAGATTTTGAGGGTGTTCTTCATCCGCTTCTGGACGTAGCACTACAATATGATCCAAGGTAAGGTATCTTCCAACAGTTTGACATCGTGTGTATTGGCTCCGGAAAGAACAACTGCCAGAGGAAGGCCGTTTTCATCCGTCAGTACACTGCGTTTTGTCCCCATTTTTTCCTCGATCCGTTGGGTTC
>CATKZW010000044.1 GCA_949841465.1 uncultured Oscillospiraceae bacterium | reverse complement strand
AAGAGGGCCAGTGGTCCAGCGCCCAGGCGAGGGAGGGCATCTGGCACAAGTGCGGCATGATCGTGGTGGTCATTGTGGCCGGCGCGGCGGACCTGCTGATCTCGCTGGTGCTTACTAATCTGCCTGTGCTGACCCTGCCGGTGCAGTACCCCGGCCTGGTGTGCCCGGTGGTGCTGGTGTGGTACATCGTCACGGAGCTGGGCTCCATGGCGGAGAATGCGGCGGTTATGGGCGCACCGGTCCCTCAATGGCTGTTGAAGCTGCTGGCTATGAGCAAGAGCGCGGTGGACGGCGCAGGGGACAAGCTGGGCGGGGATGAGCATGAGTAACGACAAAATCATATGGGACAAGCTGATCTCCGCCGGGCTCACCCCGGCGGGGGCGGCGGGGCTCATGGGGAACCTGTACGCGGAAAGCGGGCTGAATCCCCAGAACCTCCAGAACGCCTATGAGGCAAAGCTGGGCTTCACCGACGAGACCTATACAGCGGCAGTGGACAATGGAACCTATACCAACTTTACCCACGATGGGGCCGGGTATGGGCTGGCTCAGTGGACGCACCCCAGCCGCAAAGCCGCACTGCTGGCCCATGCGAAAAATCAGGGGCGGTCTATCTGCGACCTGGATGTGCAGGTTAATTTCCTGCGGTGGGAGCTCCTGACGATGTTTAAGCCACTGCGGGACAAGCTCTGCACCACAACCAGCGTCCGGGAGGCGTCGGACTGCGTCCTGCTCCAGTTCGAGCGGCCGGCCAGCGTCAACGATCCTGATAAGCTCCAGGAGACCAAGGACCGCCGGGCGGGCTATGCCCAGGGGTTCTACGGCAGATTTGCGAAAGGGGAGAATAACGTGAAGCTGCTGACCTGCATCCTTACGGAAAACGACTGTTACAAGTACAATCAGACCATCAAGCCTAAAGGGGTGATGGTTCACTCAACCGGGGCAAACAACCCCCTGCTCCGGCGGTACGTCCAGCCCGTGGCCTCCACGCCGGGCCGCACAGATCTGCTGGCTCAGCTGGGGACCAATCCCAACGGCAATCACTGGAACCAGACGCGGGTGTATGTCTACACCGACAAAACTAGAACGGTGGGGTACAGGGACTACAGCAAGAAGCTGAAGCAAGTACTGTATGAGCCCTGCGTCCACGCCTTTGTGGGCAGGCTGGCGGACGGCACGGTGGCGGCTGTGCAGACCCTGCCGTGGAATCACCGGGGCTGGCACTGCGGCGTCGGAAGCAAGGGCACCGCCAACGATACCCACATCTCCTTCGAAATCTGCGAGGACGATCTCACCGACCCGGCGTACTTCGGGCAGGCGTACCGGGCCGCCGTGGAGCTGACCGCCATGCTGTGCCAGCAGTACGACCTGGACCCGCTGGCGGACGGCGTGGTGATCTGCCACCAGGACGGGTACAGGAGAGGGGTCGCCTCCAACCACGGGGACGTGTATAACTGGTTCCCGCGCTACGGCAAGACCATGGACGACTTCCGGGCTGAGGTAGTCCGGACCATGAAAGGAGAAGATGATATGTTGACCTACGAGCAGTGGAAGGAATACATGGACCGCTACCGCCAGGAGCTGAGAGCGGATCATGACCAGTGCTGGGCGGAGGAGGAGCTGGCCGCCGCAGTGACCGCCGGGATCACCGACGGCAAGCGGCCTCACGACTTTGTGACCCGCGAGGAGGCTGCGATTATGGCCTTGCGGAGCGGGGGCTGACAGTGCTGGATTTGCTGGAAAAGCTGGACTAAAAAATGCATGGAGGGCGCCCCTACCGTTCATTTCGAATTGAACGGTAGGGGCGCTTGTGTAATGACATATAGTTACAATTATTTGGACGAGAAGCCTAATTTGTGAGCCCAAGATGCAAACCCCCGTCTTCCTTCAAACAAGGAAGGCGGGGTTTGTGCTTATGGACCACTGTCAAACTATAGCCGC
Source organism: uncultured Oscillospiraceae bacterium (assembly GCA_949841465.1). GTDB lineage: Bacteria > Bacillota > Clostridia > Oscillospirales > Oscillospiraceae > Enterenecus. The sequence continues at coordinate 17,455 of CATKZW010000044.1, read as the reverse complement.
GTGGGACCGCGCTGAAGACGCAAACGAAATTAAAAAATATTATAGTTTTATATATTGAAATTCGTTGTAGGTCGTGATAATATTTTTATGTCGGATGGTGCCATTTTTTTGTGGAGTGACATGGAAAGGAGATTACCATGACAATCAAAGAGAAAGTGAATCCGGATGAGACTACTGCAGCCATAGGAGGCGGAACTGCGGCGGCGGGTGTAGTCGGGTACGCCACAAAATGCGGTGCCCTTAAGGTTGCCGAGGGCGTTACGACCATGATTGCGTCCGCATCGGAAATTGCTCCTGTCGTTAAGATGGGGGCCAACTTGGGGGCGTTTCTGGTTAAGGTTGTGTGCCCGGAAGTCGCAATTATTGGAGGGCTAATTATGGTGGGCGTAGCCCTGTATGAAGTTAATTAAACAGTTTCTAAGAACGAAAGCCGGGAGACGTATTGTCTGCCCGGCTTTTTTTGCGCAAAATTATATAGATCATATGCATGTCCATTGGCTGCAACGCCTGCGGTGTTACCGGCTGCCGCATCATCGACAGCCCACGGGAGCGGCTCATCGCCATTTTGACCTCCTCTCTGGTGCCCTGCAACGGCAAATTTCCCACCCTTATTGCCTTGATTACGCTGTTCTTTGTAGGCGGGCGGGGCGGTCTGCTGGCCTCGGCGGAGGGGGCGGCCCTGCTGCTGGGGACGCTGGTGCTGGGGGTGGCGGGGACGCTTGGGTGCTCCCGCCTGCTGTCTGCCACGGTGCTCAAAGGGATGCCCTCTTCCTTTGCACTGGAGCTGCCCCCGTTCCGCAAGCCCAGAGTGGGGGAGGTGGTTGTGCGCTCAGTGCTGGACCGCACCCTGTTCGTCTTAGGCCGCGCGGTGGCAGTGGCCGCTCCGGCAGGTGCGGTGATCTGGCTGATGGCAAATGTCACGGTGGGGAACGCCACCCTTTTATCCCACTGCACCGGCTTTTTGGACCCCTTTGCCCGGCTGTTTGGGCTGGATGGAGTGATCCTCATGGCCTTCATTCTGGGCTGGCCGGCCAATGAGATCGTCCTGCCTGTGATGCTCATGGCCTATCTTGCCACCGGCAGCCTGGTGGAGTTCGACGACCTGTCCGCTCTGGGCCGGCTGCTTACGGAACAGGGCTGGACCTTGCTGACAGCGGTGTGCACCATGCTGTTCTCCCTGTTCCACTGGCCCTGCTCCACCACCTGCCTGACCATCTATAAGGAGACGGGCAGCGTAAAATGGACGGCGCTGGCCATTGCGCTGCCCACGGCGCTGGGGCTGGGGCTGTGCCTGTGCGTGGCCGCAGCGGCCCGGATATTGGGCCTGGCGTAATAAAGAATCGCGGCGGGGGAAGCCCTGCCGCGATTGATTTTTGCCCTTTGATATGCTATACTAACCCTGCCGCAAGGCAGATAACAACAGAAGGGACTGAAACCGATGCTCTGCATTGCCAGCGCTCCACGCGAAGTTTGAGGACGCCGCGTGGAGGATGATACCGGTCCTCAGACTTTGCGCTTTGATTCACTAAAATCAAAAGGAGCAAAGTCAAATGAACAAAAAATATACTCAGCTCAGGTCCTATCTTCTGCTCTGGAGCACCCAAACCCTGTCCGCCCTGGGCAGCGGCATGACCAGCTACGCCCTAGTGCTGTGGCTGTATCTGCGCACCGGCTCGGCGCTGCAGACGGCGCTGCTGTCCGTGTGCTCTTACGCGCCCTATGTGGTGATGAGCGTGTTTGCCGGGGCGCTCAGCGATCGCTGGGACAAAAAGCGCACCATGCTGGTGTGCGACCTGCTGGCGGCGGTCAGCACGGTGGCGGTGCTGGTGCTCATCCGGGCAGATACGCTGCTGCCCTGGCATTTGTATGTCCTGAACGCCCTCAATGGCTTGATGAACACCGTCCAGCAGCCTGCGGGGGAGGTGGCGGCCACCCTGCTGATCCCCAAGGAGCTGTACCAGCAAACCAGCGGCCTGCGGTCCTTTTCCCAGTCGCTGAATTCCATCCTCACCCCGGTGCTGGCTACGGCGCTGTTCGCCTTTGCGGGCATCGGCTGGGTGATCGCGGTGGACCTGGCTACCTTTGGAATCGCGTTTTTGACTCTGTGGTTGTTCATCGACCTCCCGGAGAGAGGGGCAGGGGAGCACCCCAGGGAAAAGCTGCTGACCTCGGCGGGGAAGGGGCTGGGCTGGCTGAGGCGGAATCCGCTGATTTTGACCCTGATCCTGTTTCTGTCCGCCATCAATCTGGTGGCCTCCACCTACGATGCGGCCCTGCCCGCCATGGTGCTGTCCAAGATCAACGGCGGCGAAACGGTGCTGGGGCTGGTCAATACCTGCGTGGGACTGGCCACTCTGGCGGGAAGTGCGCTTGCCGCGCTTCTCCCCGCTCCGAAAAACCGGGTGCGGGTTATCTGCCTGACCCTGCTGTTCTCCATGTGTACGGAGAACTTTATCCTGGCCTTTATCGATGTGCCTTTGGCCTGGTGTATCGGTGCGGTGCTGGGCTGGATCACCATCCCGGTGATGAATGCCAATATGGATGTGATTTTTCGCAGCACCATCCCACTGGACATGCAGGGACGGGTGTACTCCTGCCGGAACAGCCTGCAATTTTTTACCATTCCGGTGGGTTTTCTGCTGGGCGGTGGGCTGATTGACAAGGTGTTCGAGCCACTGATGGCGGCCCAGATACCGGACAGCCCGCTGGCAGCCCTGTTTGGGACAGGGAAGGGGGCCGGGGCGGCGATGCTGTTCGCCGTTATTGGCCTGTGCGGGATCCTGGTGTGCCTGGCCTTCAGCTGGGCGTTGAGAAGATATTCCTGGAGCGAGTGCACATAACAAAAATGGGGCGGACGGCGTATGCCGTCCGCCCCATTTCAAAGGCGGTTTTTACCTGTCCTTGGGCAGTTTGTTCTGCTCCAGGGTCTGGTCCCAGAGCTGGAGGCCCACCACCAGGATGAAGGTAGCCACCGCGGGGGCCACCAGGGCGTGGCCCGCGATGGTGGAGATGCCGAAGCCGACGATGGTGCAGTACAGGGCGGTGCAATACTGCAGGCTGGACATGCGCTGGCCGATGCGTCGGAAAAACTGCCCGATGGCCCAGCCCAGGAAGCCCAGGTAGGGGACATAGTACAGCAGAAAGCCCACAACCCCGTGGCGGATGAGCATAGACAGGGGGTCCATCTCCACCATGAAGTACATTGCGCGGCTGTAGGCGGCGGCATTGGCGTAGCCGATGCCCAGCAGCTTAGCCAAGATGCCTCCCTCGGTGTAAACCTGGACGGCGGGGGCGGCGGAGAGCAGACGGCGGCTGAGGATCTGATCGATGCTTTTCAGGGTCTCGTTGGAGTTGAGCAGAGTGTGCAGCCAGGTGCCCTTGGCGGCGGCCTGAATTTCCTCACCCCAAGAGGCCAGGGTCAGATCGGGATCGTTTTTCAGCAGGGGGCCATAGATATTGTCCAGATATCCCTGGAGCGGGGAGCCCAAGTAGCGGAACACCACCATCAGCAGCATAGCGGTGATGACAACGGTCTGAATCACGTGGACCCGGGAGGGCGTACGCAAGGTGGTGACGGCCTGCCAGAGGAACGCCGCCGCGCAGTACAGGGCGATGGCGGCGAAAATGATCTTGGTGCCCAAGAAGTTGGCGCTGTAAGCGATGGCTGCCAGGGCCCAAGCGGCCAGAGGGGCTTTCCACCAGGTCTTTTTCGTAATGGTGGGGACAATTTTCACGCAGTACCAAATGGTAAAGGGGGCGGTGAGGGCCATGATGCACCCTACCTCGTTGGCGGCGTAGAACCAGCCGCGGGCGCCGTAGCCGGAATTGCCGTAGGAATAGTAGCTGGTGCAGGTGAACACGGCAATGGGGATGACGCTGGCATACAACGCTCCGGTCAGGGCAATTGTTTTAGAGGTGACCAGATAGCCGTACTGCTTATATACCGCCCAAAGGAAGATGAGCACGAAAGGAGCGAAGAAGGTCTTGACCACCTCGCGCACATTGCCCACGCACAGGGAGAAGCCGCCTACGGTGAACATGTAGATCATGAACAGGATCAGATATCCAACCAGCGCGCCGGTGAAAATCATGACCCGCTTTTTCCCGGGAAAATCGCTGATAAACACAGCGTAAAGGAAGGCCAGCACCATGAACACGGAGCGGACCACCACGCCCACGGTGACAGAGTGCCCTGCCTGAGCCCCTAGACCGGTGAGTACATCCAGCAGGGGCTGACAGAGAATATAGACGGTCAGGAAGGCGGGCAGCCTGTCCTGAGAGACGATCTGGAGTCGGGCGCGGAGCTGATTCATCCATAACACATCCTATTTGGAACGGGAGGGCCGACAGGGCCGCACCCCGAGTGAGTTTTGCAGCAGCATTTTCAGTATAGTATACCAGGGCGGATTTTGCAATAAAAAATGTCTTAGGAGAATGTTAAATTTCCGTGAAAGAGGCGTCAAGTGATATCAACGGTTTGCGGCGGATTTTGTTGATAACTTGTTTGGGCGCATTTTCAATTTTGTTCCCCAAATCTGCGGAAAGGTATTCAACGAAACACCCGATTGAAATCCCGGGGCATCTTGGTCCTGAAGGTGACCTGTTCGCCGGTGGCGGGGTGGGTAAAGGACAGCTCGTTGGCGTGGAGGCACAGCCGCCCGATGGGGTTGGTGCGGGCGCCGTACTGCTTGTCCCCGGCCACGGGGCAGCCCAGCTCCTTCATGTGGACGCGGATTTGGTTTTTCCGCCCTGTCTCAATGGCGATGTCCAGCAGGGCATACCCGCCCCCTGACTTGACCACCTGATAGCTGGTAATGGCCTCCTTGGCCCCCTTTCCCGGCGCGCCGGAAAAGCTGAGATGGGTTTCCGTTTCCACCAGCCAGGAGCGGATGGTGTCCCGGTCCGGCCTGGGCACCCCCTCCACCACCGCCAGATAGCCCCGGCGGGTGACCATGTCGTTCCAGTGGGACTGGAACAGTTCCTTGGTCTCAGGGTCCCTGGCGAACATCAGCACACCGGAGGTGTCCCGGTCCAGCCGGTGGAGGACGTAGATGCGGTCGTCCACCCGCCTGCTCTTCACATAGTCGGTGACCATGTGGTACGCTGTACGGGTTTTCTCCTTGTCAGTGGCTACGCTGAGCAGCTTGGCAGGCTTGTTCACCACGATGAGATGCTCATCCTCGTAGAGAATGGGGAAGGGGAGCGCGTCCGCCCGGGGGGCGGAGGCGGATAAGATGGCCACCTGCTGGCCGGGGGACAGCGGCGTGTCAAACCGGGAGACGGGCACGCCGTCCACTGCCACCAGCCGCCGGGACAGCAGGGACTTTACGTTGTTGCGGCTCTTGCCCTTCACGGTGGATAGAAGAAAGGGGAGCAGAGTGGCGGGCTCACTGACCGTATAGACAGGGGCATCGCCCCGGCGCTTGCTTTGGTAATCCATTTTGTCACCTGATTTCATGATTTGTGGACATTGTATCACAGCCGGCGGGAAAAGTCCATGAAATTCCGACGGGACAAGCAAGCCGGGGTGTTTTTCCTCATATGTTTCCCAGAGGTGATGTATCGTGGGAGAAAAGGACGGTCTGCTGCTCCGCGCGTCCCGGCTGTTTGATCTGCCTGCAGACGCGCTGGCGGGTACGCCCCGGGTGGAGGTGATCGGGGACGGGGAGCTCCGCATGGGCCCCCATCGCGGCATCCTGGCTTATGGGCCGGAGGAAATCCACATATCCGGCGGGTCCCTGGTGGTGCTGGTGCGGGGGAGCGGCCTGGAGCTGAGGGCCATGACCCCGGAGGAGCTGTTGATTACGGGGACCATCAAGGCTGTGGAATTTATGAGGTGAGGTTATGAAAAAGCTCATCAACCTGCTGCGGGGGTATGTGGAGCTGGCGGTCACGGGGGCGTTTCCGGAGCGGCTGCTGAATCTGTGCGCCCAGAACCGGCTGCAATTCTGGAAGCTGTGCTGGATCGACGAGACCAGCTTTACCTTCCGCATTGCCTTAAAGGACCGTAAGCGGCTGGACGAGCTGGCCCAGCGGTCCATGTGCGAGCTGAGCGAACAGGGCCGCCGGGGAGCGGCGGCGGTGGCGGAACGGATCATTGAGCGGCGGTGGGGGTTTGTGGCCGGGGTGGCGCTGTGCTTTTTTGCGGTGAGCTTCCTGTCCCGATTTCTGCTGGTCATTGAGGTGACGGGGAACGAGACCGTTCCCACCGCCGTCATCCTGTCCCAGCTCCAGCGGGCGGGGGTGAAGCCGGGGGCCTACGGCCCCGCCATCCCGGAGAAGGAGGCGGCCAACGCCGCTCTGCTGGGTCTGCCCGAGCTGAGTTATCTGGCCATCAACATCTACGGCACCCGGGCGGAGGTGGTGGTCCACGAGGCGGAAAAAAAGCCGGAGCTGCTGGACGCCGGCATTCCCACCGACGTGGTGGCGGAGGCGGACGGCATCATTGAGGACATCCAGGCGGACTCGGGCCGCGCCATGTTCCAGGACGGGGACATCGTGGCCAAGGGCGAGGTGCTCATCAGCGGGGAGCTGGATTTGAAAGAGCCTGAGTACAGCACGGCGGATTTTGGGCGTCTGATTGTCCACGCCGAGGGGACGGTGACCGCCCGGACCTGGCGGACGCTGGAGGAGACCATCCCCCTCACCGTCCAGGCAAAGGAGTACACCGGGGAGGAGCGGACGGACCGGAGCATAAAAATTTTGTGGTTGGACCTGGATTTTTTTCAAAACAGTAGCATTTCCGGTAGGAGATGTGATAAAATGACTAAGACTGAGCAGCTGACCCTGTTTGGCCGTCCGTGGCCGGTCTGGCTGACCACCACGACGCTGCGGGGCTATGAGCTCACCCAGCATGAGATCGACCGGGAGGGGGCCGCCGCCCAGCTGGAGGAGGCGCTGCTGTCCCGGCTGAACCGGCAGATGGAGGCCAACGGCGGCGAGGTGCTGCGCACGGACTTCAGCCTCCGGGAGGAAAACGGACGGCTTACCGTCACCCTGCTGGCGGAGTGCCGGGAGGACATTGGCCGCACCGTGGAGCGGGAGGGCGAAGTGGGCCGGATTTACGGCGATGTGGCCCCGCCGCGCCGTGTGGCCGGGTAAACCAGAAAACAGACGATACAAAGGAGTTTCCAATGACAGAGCAGAGTATCAGCATTGAGCGGATGGAGGAGGCCGTCAACCTGTTCGGCATGTTTGACGAAAATATCCGCCTCATCGAACAGGAGCTGGACGTGTCGGTGGTGAACCGGGAATCCAACCTGAAAATCTCCGGCGAGGGAGAAAATGTCATGCTGGCGGTGAAGGCCATCCAGGGCCTGCTGTCCCTGTCCGCCAAGGGGGAGGCCATCGGCCAGCAGAACGTGCGGTATATCATCGAGCTGGTCCGCTCCGGCAACGAGGGCAAGATTGCCCAGCTGGCCGGGGACGTGGTGTGCGTCACCGCCAAGGGCAAGCCCATCAAGGCCAAGACCATCGGCCAGCAGAAGTACGTGGACGCCATCAAAAACAATACCATCACCATCGGCGTGGGCCCCGCCGGCACGGGTAAGACCTACCTGGCGGTGGCGGCGGCGGTGGCGGCGTTCCGGGAAAAGCAGATCAACCGCATCATCCTGACCCGTCCTGCTGTGGAGGCGGGGGAGCGGCTGGGCTTTCTGCCGGGGGATTTGCAGAGCAAAGTTGACCCTTATCTGCGGCCCCTGTACGACGCGCTGTTCGACATGCTGGGCGCGGAGACGTACCAGAAGTACCTGGAGCGGGGGAACATTGAGGTGGCCCCCCTGGCCTATATGCGCGGGCGGACGCTGGACGACTCGTTCATCATCTTGGACGAGGCGCAGAACACCAGCCGGGAGCAGATGAAGATGTTTCTCACCCGGCTGGGGTTCGGGTCAAAGATTGTCATCACCGGCGACGCGACGCAGATCGACCTGCCGGTGGACAAGGTGTCCGGGCTGAAGGAGGCCATGCGGGTACTAAAGGGGGTGGAGGATATCTCCATCTGCCAGCTCACCGGGGCGGACGTGGTGCGGCACGTGATTGTCCAGCGCATCATCAAGGCGTACGAGGACGACGAGAAGCGCCGCGCCGCTAAAAGGGACAAGCGTTAGAGCTTTTCCAGGCAAGCGTCGGTTATTTGCATTCCTAATTGCAGACCTTGGTAAAAGGACCAGAGGCCATGGCCCTGGACGGGTTTTTCTTTGAGGTAATCGGGCCAAAAACAGGGATCAGGCTGGGTTACGAAATATCGGTATAACTCTTCAACAATATTGGGGATTTCAGATTCCATGTAAATCACTCCTATTGTATACGCACTTGTGACGTGATACAATATAGCACGTCACGAGTGGAATGTCAAGAGGTGACATATGTGATTTTTAATGATAGACTAAAAATACTGCGTGCCGAGCGAAGACTTACGCAGGAACAGGCCGCCAAAGCTATGGATATACCGCCGCGGAGTTATCAGCGCCTAGAAGTGGATGGTCAAAAAACACTTTATGGCACGTTGTTGAAAATTGCCGACTTTTACGACGTGTCGGTGGACTGGCTCATGGGCCGCACCGATAGGCGGGAGGTTAACCGGTAATGCCTAAACATGAGATTATCATCTCCGCCGACGTGCCCGGTGTGGACGATGGCCTGCGCTCCTTTCTGCGCAGGGTCATCCGCACCGCACTGGATGCGGAAGGGGTGGAAACTTCCTGTGAAGTAAATATGCTTGTCACCAATGACGCGGGAATTCACCGGGTCAATATGGACATGCGGGGCGTTGACGCGCCCACCGATGTGCTGTCCTTTCCCATGTTCGACCTGTCCCCGGGGGACAAGCCCGACCAGGAGGACGCCGACCCGGCCACAGGGATGGTCCCTCTGGGGGACATGTGCATTTCCCTGGAGCGGGCCAAGGCCCAGGCCAAGGAGTACGGCCACTCCAACCGCCGGGAGCTGGCCTATCTGGCGGTCCACTCCGTCCTGCACCTGCTGGGCTATGACCACTTGGATGAGGGGCCTATGAAAGCGCAGATGCGTCAGCGGGAGGAGGCTATTATGGGCAAATTAGGTATCACAAGGGGAGAATAGGCGTGAAAAAACGGATTGTGATGCTGGCGGCGGCGCTGGTGCTGCTGATCGGATGTCAGGCGGAGGAGCCGGCGGGAACCGCGTCCGTTCCGCCGGAGCCGTCCCCCACGGCCGGCGTGCCGGAGAGTACGCCGCCGGAGACCCCAAGCCCGGAGCAGCTTCTGGCACAGCAGCCCATAGACGACGACCACGACGCCTTCCTGGTGGACACCGGGGGGAAGCTGGGGACGCTGCTGGTGACGGCGGAGCGTGGGGAGCAGGACCCGGAGTCGTGGTTTTTGGGATATAAGACCACGCTGTCTGTCTGGAATCCCCAGAATATGGGTGCGCCCATTCAAACCATGACCGTCCTGGTGGAGCATGTGGCGTTTGGCCATCACGAAGTGGTGGACGCCAACTTCGACGGGTACATGGATCTCAGTTATATGTACTTCGTAGGGAATCAGCTCAACTACTGGTATCTCTGGGTTTGGGATGAGGAAGCCGGGCAGTTCGTAGAGGTGCCGGAGTACCGGGAGATATCCGGACCCCGCTGCAACCCAGAGACAGAGGTCATCGACGGCTTTGCCCGAAACAGCGGGGCCGGGGACGGCGTAACCACCTTCCACCGCTGGGAGAACGGGGAGTTGGTGTGCGTCCGGCGGATCGAGACGTGGTGGGAAGCGACAGATATGGTGATCCCCGAGACAGAGGGAACGGTGTTCATCTACGGGATAAGGGTGGAGGACCGGATCGACGAGGAACTGACCCAGGTGTACTATAAGGAGTTTCCTCCGGGGGAGGATTTCTTTGACGAGCAGGCGAAATGGGAGCACCTGGACTACCATGGCGAATAAAAATGCTCAAGAAAGTTGAGGATCACCTATGAACATCAAGAAAAGCGGAATCATCACCATCTGCGGGCGGCCCAACGTGGGCAAGTCCACCCTGACCAACACCCTGGCGGGGGAGAAGATTGCCATTGTCTCTCCCAAGCCCCAGACCACCCGGAACCGGATCTGCGCCGTCCTCAACCGGGGGGACAGCCAGTTTGTATTTGTGGACACGCCGGGCCTGCACAAGGCCCGCACCCGGCTGGGGGATTACATGGTCAAGGTGGTGCGCCAGTCCGTGGCGGATGTGGACGGCGTGATGCTTCTGGTGGAGCCGGTGGACCACATCGGCAAGCCGGAGAAGGAGCTGATCTCCCGCATCAAGGCGCTGGGCGCGCCCTCCGCCCTGGTCATCAACAAAATCGATACGATAGAAAAGGAAAAGCTGCTCTCAGTGATGGCAGTGTACGGCGCGGCCCACGACTGGGACGCGGTGGTGCCCATCTCCGCCAAGACAGGCGAGGGTGTGGACGAGCTGTTGGAGGTGTTGGGTACATGGCTGCCCGAAGGGCCCCAGCTGTTTCCGGACGGGGCGGTCACCGACCAGCCGGAGCGGCAGATCATGGCGGAGATTGTCCGGGAGAAGCTGCTGCGGGAGCTGGACCAGGAGATCCCCCACGGCACGGCGGTGGAGGTGACCAGGTTCTCCCAGCGGGACAACGACATCATCGACTGCCATGTGACCATATACTGTGAAAAGGCGTCCCACAAGGGGATCATCATCGGAAAGGGCGGGGCCATGCTGAAAAAGATCAGCACCCAGGCCCGGCAGGATATGGAGGCGTTCATGGGGGCCAAGGTGTATCTGGAGACCTGGGTAAAGGTGAAGGAGAATTGGCGGGACAATCCGGCAGCCATCCAGAACTTCGGGTATACGGAGGACTGAGCTATGGAATTCGAGCCAAAAGAATCTGTGCTGAAAAACGGGATGACCTGCGTGATCCGCCGTGCAGAAGCAGCGGATGCAGAGCGGCTGCTGCGCAGTCAGAAAGAAACCAGCGGCGAAACGCCTTATTTGGTGGTAACACCTGAGGAGATTGACTGGACGGCGGAGGAGCAGGCTGGGCGAATCAAACGGTGGAATGCCGCCCCTGATAAGCTGCGGCTGCTGGCAGAGGTGGACGGGGAGCTGGCGGGCGCGGCCATCGTGTGCGGGGCCGGGTTCCAAAACCGCCTGCGCCACCGGTGCAGCGTGGATATTACCCTCTATCAGAAGTTTTGCGGCATGGGGGTTGGCGCGCTGCTGCTGGGGGAGCTGCTGTCCGCCGCAAAAGCCGCCGGATACGAGCAAGCGGAGCTGGACGTGGTGTCCACGAACACGCCCGCCATCGCGCTGTACCGGAAGCTGGGCTTCGAGGCCGTGGGGGCTATCCCCCACGCGATGAAGTACCAGGACGGAAGCTACGCGGATTTTCTGTTAATGATAAAATCTCTGCTTGGATGAAAACAGACACAAAACAGACACAAAATTTCCCTGACATAATCGGCCCACCGCCGTCCATGCTAACCCTAGACAGGAGGGACGGCAATGGACACAACCTATTGGAACTTCTTTTGGACCACCGGGATGCCGGAGGCATGGCTCATGGGGCGGGATAGGGAGAGACTGGATCGGGTTGATCCCGAGTCCCGGCCGGGAGACGGACGGGGACTGTTTGGTCCGCTGGCCGGCTTTCAGCCCCATTCGGACAACTCCCCCGGCGGCCCTATGGGGCTTTATTAAAACCATCCGCCCCGGCATACGCCGGGGCATACATAGGAGCGTTGCTATGCACCTGACCACGAACGCCCTCGTGCTGCGCGAGGTGAATTACAAGGAATCGGATAAAATACTGACCCTGCTCACAGAGACGGAGGGCAAGCTGACGGTGTCCGCCCGGGGCTGCCGGAAAAAGGACAGCCCCATCTCCTCCGCCTGCCAGCTGCTGGCCTGGGGGGAGTTCACCTTGTACGAGTTCAAGGAAATGTGGTCGGTGAAGGAGACCGCCTCTGAGCGCCTGTTTGACGGGGTGCGCAGCGACCTGGACAAGCTGGCCCTGTCCAGCTACATGGCGGAGGTCGCCGAAGCGCTGGCGGAGGAGGGGCAGGCGGAACCGGGGCTGCTGTCGGTGACGCTGAATTGCCTCCATGCCCTGGACAGGCTGAACTATCCGCTGGCCCAGGTGAAGGCGGCGTTTGAGTGGCGCTCCATGGCCCTGGCGGGGTACGAGCCCCAGATCCAGCGGTGCGAGGTGTGCGGACGGGAACAGCCTCAGGAGCCCCACGTCCATCTGGGGGAGGGGCTGCTCCACTGTGCGCCCTGCCGGGACAGGCTGGGGAAGGGGGTGTCCATGCCGCTGACCCCGTCAGCGCTGGCCGCCCTGCGGCACATTACCTGGGGCCCCCGCAAACGGCTACTGTCTTTCCGCTTGGACGGGGAGGGGCTGCAGAAGCTGTCCGATGCGTCGGAGGCGTATCTCATGACCCGGCTGGAGCGGGGATTCCGGACGCTGGACTTTTACAAAAAAATAACCTACAAACCATTGCTGCATTGATTGAGGGATAAAGTTATGACGCCATTATTTGAAAAATCCATAGAGACCTTGGAGCTGCCCCGTGTGCTGGCCCTGCTGGCCGCCGAGGCGGCCACGGAGGAGGGCAGGGAGCGCTGCCTGACCCTGCGGCCCTCGGATGTTCAGAGCGACGTGCACCGGCTGCAAAAGCAGACTTCTGCCGCCTTTGACCTGCTGGTGAAGCACGGCACACCGTCCCTGTCCGGGGTGAAGCCGGTGGCCGCAGCCCTCCAGCGGGCGGACCGGGGCGGCGCGCTGAATACCCGGGAGCTGCTGGACATCGCCCAGGTGCTGCGCTGTGCCCGGAATGTCCATGAGTACGGGGGCGGCGGCGAGGAGAAGACGGTGCTGGACGGCTACTTTGAAAGTCTTACCGCCAACCGATTTCTGGAGGATAAAATCACCGGATCCATCCTCAGTGAGGATGAGATCGCCGATGCAGCCTCCCCGGAGCTGGCCGACATCCGGCGGCACATTCGGGCGGCGGCGGGGAAGGTGCGGGACGTGCTCAACCGGCTGATTTCGTCCAACCAGTCCAAGTATTTGCAGGACGCCATCATCACCATGCGCGGGGGACGGTACGTAGTGCCTGTGAAGAGTGAGCACAAGAACGACATACCCGGCCTGGTCCACGACGTGTCCGGCTCCGGCGGCACCTTCTTCATTGAGCCCATGGGGGTGGTGAACGCCAACAACGAGCTGCGGGAGCTCCAGGCCAAGGAGCAGAAGGAGATCGAGCGCATCCTGGCGGAGCTGTCCGCTGACTGCGCCGGGTTCAAGGAGAGCATCGAGGACGACTACCAGACGCTGGTGTCTCTGGACTGCATTTTTGCCAGGGCCAAGCTGTCCTCCCTTATGGGGGCTATGGAGCCGGTGCTGGGGAACCGCATTGAGCTGCGAAAGGCCCGCCACCCGCTGCTGGACCCCAAGACCGCCGTGCGCAACGACCTGACCCTGGGGGGGAAGTTTGATACGCTGGTCATCACCGGCCCCAACACCGGCGGCAAGACGGTGACGCTGAAAACCCTGGGGCTGCTCACTCTGATGGCTCAGTGCGGCCTGCACATCCCGGCGGCGGACGGCTCCACCGTCAAGGTGTGTTCCTCTGTGCTGGCGGATATCGGGGACGAGCAGTCCATTGACCAGTCCCTGTCCACCTTCTCCTCCCATATGACCAACATCGTGGCCATTTTGGAGCAGGCGGACGATGAGACGCTGATTTTGTTCGACGAGCTGGGGGCGGGCACCGATCCGGTGGAGGGTGCGGCTCTGGCCGCCGCCGTCATTGAGTCCGCCCGGGCTATGGGGGCGGCGGTGGCGGCCACCACCCACTATGCCGAGCTGAAGGTGTACGCCATGACCACCGTCGGGGTGGAGAACGCCTCCTGTGAGTTCGATGTGGAAACCCTGGCTCCCACCTACCGGGTGCTCATCGGCATCCCCGGCAAGTCCAACGCCTTTGCCATTTCCCGGCGGCTTGGTCTGCCCGACTATATCATCCAGAAGGCGGCGGACCGCATCGACGCGGAAAACGTGCGCTTCGAGGATGTGCTCAGCCAGCTGGATATCCAGCGCCAAGCTATGGAAAAGGAGAAGGAGCAGGCGGCCAAACTGCGCCGGGAGATGGAGGAGGCCCGGGCCCAAGCGGAGCAGTACCGGGTGCGCATTGAGGAGGAGCGGCGGAAAGCCACTGAAAGGGCCCAGGCGGAGGCTAGGTCCATCATTGAACAGGCCCGGGATGCCGCCGACCAGACCTTCAAAGAGCTCAACGAAATGCGGCGCCGCCAGGAGCAGGCGAAGGAGTGGGTGGACGATAACGAACAGCGGGCGGAGCTGCGCCGGAAGCTGAACGAGGCGGACGCCGCGCTGGGCGGCAAAAAGGAGGATCTGCCGCCCCCGCCGCCCACCAGGGACGCTGTGGTGGGCGACACCGTGGAGCTGGTCAAGATGGGCACCCAGGCGGAAGTTGTCGGCGTCAACAAGGACGGCACCCTCCAGCTCCAGGCGGGTATTTTGAAGATGAAAGCCAAACAGGGCGAGGTGCGGGTGCTGGAGGATGTCACCGCCCGAAAGAAGCAGAGCGCCAAAGACAAACAGCGCGCCGCGTCGGTGAGCCGTCCCTTCCGGGCCGCAGCCGCCAAGGCGGAGCTGGACCTGCGGGGCATGATGGTGGACGAGGCACTGGGGGCGGTGGATCTGTTTCTGGACAACGCCCTTATGGGCAAGCTGGAAACGGTGACCATCATTCACGGCAAGGGCACCGGCGCACTGCGCAAGGCGGTGCGGGAGCATCTGAAGAAGAGCCGCTACGTGAAGGAATACCGCCCCGGCGTGTACGGCGAGGGGGAGGACGGCGTCACGGTGGCGACGCTGAAATGAAGCCTGCTTTTCTGGTGGGACGGCCGCTTATGGCGGATGAAAAAGAAATTTGGCGAAAAAACAGGGCGGCGCTGTGGTGAATTATGGGCGGTTTATATGAATGAACAGCGTGATTTTTGGTAAAATTGCTCTTGACGATATCGCCTGAATTTGGTATTCTATCATATGTACAAAGATTCGGAGTCAGGTCGGGAGTACGGTCCATCGTACCCGGAGCCGAGCTTTATTGATGGAGGGAATCGCTCATGTTCATGAAAGAGACTACGGTAAACAACCAGGTCGGTCTGCACGCCCGTCCGGCTACGTTCTTTATCCAGAAGGCCAACGAGTTCAAGAGCTCCATCTGGGTGGAGAAGGATGATGACCGCCGTGTCAACGCTAAGAGCCTGCTGGGCGTCCTGTCCCTGGGTATTGTGAAGGGCACGACCATTAACCTCATCGCGGACGGTCCCGACGAGGAGGCTGCCATCAACGCCCTGGTTGAGCTGATCAATTCTGAATTCTCTGAGTGACCAATGCTTACCGCGAAAAAGCGCCGCAGAAGCGGCGCTTTTTTTGTAGAAGGAGGTGACCTTCGGTGACATTTGACGAACTGCGGGACAAGGCCCACGCCCTGCCTCTGAAGCCCGGTGTGTATATCATGCAGAACGCCGCCAGCGAGGTCATCTACGTGGGCAAGGCCAAGGCGCTGAAAAACCGGGTCAGCCAATACTTTCAGGACCAGTCCCGGCACAACGAGAAGACCCGAGTCATGGTCAGCCAGATCGACCACTTTGATGTCATCGTGGTCCAGTCGGAGTTTGAGGCGCTGGTGCTGGAGTGCGCCCTTATCAAGCGCCATCAGCCCCGGTATAACATCCTGCTCAAGGACAGCAAGGGCTACCCTTACATCCGCCTGTCTCCGGGGGATTACCCGCGGTTCTCCCTGGCCTCCAGGGTGGAGGACGACGGGGCCCGGTATTTCGGACCTTATGGAGGCCGTCAGGCCAGCTACGAGATCATTGATGCACTGCGAGAGGCCCTGCGCCTGCCCGCCTGCCGACGGAAGTTTCCTCGGGACATCGGCAAAGAACGGCCTTGTCTCAACTTCCACATGGGCGTGTGCGACGGCTACTGCCGCCCTGAGATGGACCAGAGCCAGTACCGCCGCTCCATTGAGCAGGCGGTGCGGCTGCTGGAGGGCCGGCTGGACGAGGTGGTGGACGAGCTTACCGCGGAGATGGAGCTGGCGGCGGAGGAGCTGCGCTTTGAGAAGGCCGCCCAGGTCCGGGACCGCATCCGAGCCATCCAGCTTTTGAGCAAGCGGCAGAAGGCGGTGGCCGGGTCGCTGGCGGACACCGACGTGGTAGGCTATCACCGGGGGGAGGCCAAGAGCTGCTTTGTGGTGCTCCACTACATCGACGGTGAGCTGGCGGCCAAGGACTGGGAGCTGTTGGGGGTGCCCATGGAGGATGAGCAGACCACCGTGTCCACCCTGGCGGCGCAGTATTACGGTGGGCGGGGGCAGCTGCCCCGGCAGATTCTGCTGCCCTGCGACATCGACGAGCAGGTGGAGCTGGCCCGAATGCTCACCGAGGCGGTGGGCCGCAAGGTGGAGGTGCTCACCCCCCAGCGGGGGGCCAAGATGGAGCTGGTCAAGCTGGCCAATGAGAACGCGGCGGAGGAGGTGCTCCGGGCCACCAGCGTGGAGGAGCGTCATTCCAAGCTCACCGAGACTTTGGGGGCCCTGCTGGGATTGGACGGGCCGCCTCACCGGATTGAGGCGTTCGATATCTCCAACACGGGCAGCTCGGACATTGTGGCCTCCATGACCGTCCACATCGACGGCAGGCCGCTGAAGCGGGACTACCGCCATTTCAAATTGAAGGATATGCCCCACGCCGACGACTACGCCTCCATGGAGCAGGTGGTGGAGCGGCGGTTTCGGCGCTACCTGGATGGGGACGAGAAGTTTGCCGCCCGGCCAGACCTGCTGCTCATGGACGGCGGCGCGGGGCAGGTGAAGGTGGCGGAGGAGACGCTGTCCCGGCTGGGGCTGGGGGACATCCCGGTGTACGGCATGGTGAAGGACAACCGCCACCGCACCCGGGCCCTGGTGGCCGGGGACGGCCGGGAGATCGGCATACAGGCAAACCAGGCCCTGTTCGCCATGGTGGGCCGCATCCAGGAGGAGACCCACCGCTTCGCCATTGAGTTCCACCGCCAGCAGCAGGCCGGTCATCTGAAGGGGTCGGCGCTGGACGATATCCCCGGCGTGGGGCCAACCCGAAAGGCTCAGCTGCTGAAAGCCTTCAAGAGCGTGAAGGCCGTCAAGGCGGCCTCATTGGAAGAGCTGGCCGCTGTGGTGCCCAGGAACACCGCCCAGGCGGTGTACACCCATTTTCACAGGCCGGAAGACCCGCAGGGAAAGGACGAAACGTCATGAGAGTGATCACCGGATTGGCCAAGGGGCGGCGCTTAGAGGAGCTGCCCGGCCTGGACACAAGGCCCACTACTTCACGGGTAAAGGAGGGGCTGTTCAGCGCCATCCAGTTTGACATTGAGGGGCGGCGGGTGCTGGACCTGTTT
>CATKZW010000043.1 GCA_949841465.1 uncultured Oscillospiraceae bacterium | reverse complement strand
GCGGGGCTGGCTCTGGCCCCTGCCCTGCCCCGGCTTGCCCTGGCCGCGATTGCGGCGGCCGCTGTTCTGCCGCTGAGCGTCAGGCTGGGGCTTGGCCTGGTTGGCGGCGTCGCCCAGGTAGCGGTCCAGCACCTGGCTCAGATCGGCGGGGCCCTCCAGGCGGCCGCTGGTGCGGATGCGCTCTCCCTGCTCGGTGCGCAGCTGCTCCAGCTCCCCCTTGGGGGGCGGCGCATAGCCCTCCGGGCGCTTGCCCTTACCGCTGCGGACCACCCGGATCTCCTCGGGGAGATAGGCTTTGGGCTGTTCAGAGGAGTCCTCCAGGCGGACCTTGATCTGCTCCTTGAGCAGGTTGACGGAGGCCACCGTGCCCGCGCCGTCGGGGCACTCCACGAAGGACTCCTGCTTGGGACAGCGCTTCACCGCGTCCTCATAGGCCTCCTGCTCGTACTTCAGGCAGCACATCAGCCGCCCGCAGGTGCCGGAAATCTTGGTGGGGTTCAGGGACAGGTTCTGGGTCTTGGCCATCTTGATGGACACGGGCTGGAACTCGTCTAGAAACTGGGCGCAGCAGAAGGGCTTGCCGCAGATGCCAAAGCCGCCCAGCATCCGGGCCTCGTCCCGCACGCCGATCTGGCGCAGCTCGATCCGGGCCCGGAAGATGCCGGCCAGGTCCTTCACCAGGGCCCGGAAGTCCACCCGGCCGTCGGAGGTGAAGAAGAAGATGATCTTGTTGCCGTCAAAGCTGTATTCCACCTGGACCAGCTTCATGTCCAGGCCGTGGCGCTCCACCAGCTTCTGACAGGTGCGCAGGGCGTCCTTCTCCTTTCCCCGGTTCTCCCGCACCTGCTTTTCGTCCTTCTCCGTGGCCAGACGCACCACCGGGCGCAGGGGCTGGACCACCGACTCGTCCTCCACCATGGTGTTGCGGCGGACGCAGGCGCCGTATTCCAGGCCCTTGCCCGTCTCCACGATGACGCTCTGGCCCTCGGCTACGGTGAGGCCCGCCGGGTCAAAATAGTATTGCTTGCCGCCCGGCCGGAACCGAACGCTGATGATCTCCGTCATGGGGGTGTCCTCCAATGCTTCAGTAGTGGGAAGGGCCTTCTTTTTCTTTCTGAAGAAAGAAAAAGAAGCAAAAAGAAAGACTTTTAGACCGCTGACGAACCGGATGATAATCGAAATGATGATGCCCGGCAACCAACCATGTTATATATCAAACATAAAAATAATATTATTTTTAATATAACGTATGTGGCCGTCGTGGTGCTTTGTCCGACAGCCTGCGCTAGAAGCGGAATAAAAGTTTCTTTTTTCGCTTCCTTTTTTCTTTTCAAAGAAAAAAGGAAGGACCTTTCAGAAGATGCTCGTCACCAGCAGACCCAGGGTGAGGCCTGCGCCGGGGTTGAACACCGCGCTGTCCCGGCAGGCCTTCAGCGCCCGCAGCACCTTCGCGCCCCGCTGGGGATGGGCCGTCAGGCGGCGGGACGTCTGGGCTTCCACCTCCGCCAGGAGGGCGCTGAGCTGGTCGCTTTTGGGCTTTTGCAGCTCCAGCTCCACCAGGGCACGGGCCGCCGACAGCTCGTCCCCCGTGAGCAGCACCTCCGCCAGGGCGGCGGCCTGGGCCTGCAGCTCCGGGTCGGGGGCAGGGGTTTCCGGGGGCAGGGTCAGTGGCTCACACCGGGAGCGGACCGTATCCAGCAGTCTGCCCGGCTGGTCCGCCAGCAGCAGGAAGGCGGCGTAGGCCGGGCCCTCCTCCAGCACCTTCAAAAGGGCGTTCTGGGCGGAGGGGTTCATGGCGTCCGCCGGGTCGAGGATGTATACCTTCCGCTTCCCCTCGTTGGGGCGGACGTAGGCGTCCGCCCGCAGGGCGCGGACCTGATCCACGGCGATCTCCCGCTTGCCGGGGGCGGGGGCAATGCGGGACACGTCGGGGTGGGTCCCCGCCGACACCTTCCGGCAGGCCCGGCACGCCCCGCAGGGGGGGCGCTCCCCCTCGCAGAGGTAGGCCGCCGTCAGGCGGTTCGCCAGCGCGGCGCGGCTGTCCCCGCCTCCTCCGGTGATGAGGTAGGCGTGGGACAGGGGATTTGGAAGCTCCATAGTCCTACACCTCCCTGATAACGTCACAACATTCTTTATTATATCCTATTTCACGCAAATAGGCCAGATGTTTTTTTCCAATTTGTTCGCCGGGGGCGATGACCGGCACTCCGGGCGGGTAGGGGGCGATTTGACAGGCGGCGATGCGCCCTGCGCTGTCCGCCAGGGGCAGGGCCTCCCTGGGGGCGAACAGGGCCTGACGGGGGGTGAGGACCGCGCCGGGAGCCTCCGGCGGGGGCGGACAAAGGGCGGCGGGGCCGGTCAGACCGGATTCGGTTAGGGCCTGCTCCAGGCGCGGGATTTCCTCCGGGCCGTCGGCACCGGTGAGGATGCACACCACATGGCCCCGGTCCGCCATCTCCGGGTATACTCCCCGCTGACGCAGGGCGGCCGCCAGGGCAAAGCCGTCGGGGCTGTGAAGGGTCAGGCGGGTGGGGTCCAGGGCCAGGCCGTCCCGCCGGGTGAGGGAGGGCCAGCGGCGGCGCAGGCCGTCCGCCAGACGGGCGGTCTCCCGGTATCGGGCGGTCCCCTCCCCCGCCATGTAGTCCCGGACCGCGTCCAGGGCTGACATCAGGACGTAGGACGGCGACGAGGTGCCGTACACCGAGCCCCAGCGCCGAAGGTCCGCCAAGTCAAAGCCGTTGGCAAAAAGCAGGGCTGTCTGGCCAGGGGCCGGGAGGGTCTTGTGGGCGGACACCACCACCACGTCGGCGGCTCGATAGCCGTCATAGCCCAGGAAGGGCAGGTGCGCGCCGTGAGCCCCGTCCACCATCAGCTTGGCCCCGTGGGCGTGGCACACCGCCGCCAAGGCGGGAATATCCGACAACACACCGTAATAGGTGGGAGAGGTGATACAGACTGTTTTGATTTCAGGGGAGGCGTTGAGGGCCTGCTCCACGGTTTCGGGCAGGATCGGGCCGGTGATCCCCTCCTCTGCCAGCCAGGGGCGCGGGAGAAAATGGGGGGTCAGGTCCAGCAGGGCCAGGGCGTGGTAGGCCGAGCGGTGGCTGCCCCGGTCCAGGGCGGCAGCGCTCCCCTGCCCCGCCAGCAGGGCCAGGCCCGCGTGCACCCCCTGGGTGGAGCCGCCGGTGAGAAACAGGCAGGCGTCAAAGCCGAAGCGGGCGGCCCAGCAGTGCTCCGCCGCCTGGATGGCGTCCGGCTCGTCCCCGAAAAGGTCGCCGGTGACGCCGTTCTCGGTGAAGTCCAGCTCCGACGGCCAGGGGAAGCCCCCCGGCAGGGGTTTGCCGTGGTGGCCGGGCATGTCCAGGCGGAGGGGGCGCTCCGCCGCCAGTGTCCGGAGGCTGTCATATAGCGGGGTGGGCATGGGTCAATGGCGCTGAAGGAAGCGGTGGGCCTCCTGGAGAATGGCCCGGTCGGAGGCGTGGGTCAGGGATTCCAGCGCCGCGTCGAAGGGCAGGAAGCGGGCGTCTGCCACCTCCTCGGGCTGGCAGGTCAGCGTGCCGCCGGACACGCGGGCCAGGAAGAACACCACGTCCTTGGTGCAGCCCGCGCAGGGGGAATAGGTGATAACCTCCCGGAAGCCGTTGAGGAAGGTTACCGTCAGGCCGGTCTCCTCCATGATTTCCCGGGCGGCGGTCTCGTGCTCCGTCTCCTTGTTCTCCACGTGGCCCTTGCACAGGGTGGTGTGGCCCTGGGTGCTTTTGAGGATAAGATAGAAACGCCGGCCGGTGTCCTCCTCCTGGCGGAAGATCACCGCGCCGCAGCTTTTTTCCTGTTTCATCATATCAAGTCCTTTCGTTTGCGTGGTTTTACTCGTCCGTTTCGTCCCCGGCCAGCTCCAGCAGGCGCATGCCCGCCGTGCCGGTGACGGGCAGGGAAAATACGATGGACTTGGCGTCGGTGGTCATGCCCGCCTTGGTCATGATGGCCTTCATGATGCGGTTCTTGGTGGCGGTCTTTACCACGATGAACACCATCTCCTTCTCGTTTACCAGGGAGAAGCCCAGGAACTTCTCCGCCTTCTCCATGCCGGTGCCCTTGGCGTGGAGGACGGTGCCGCCCCCCGCCTGCTCCTCCCGGGCGGCGTCCATGATAAGCTCGGTGTGGCCCTGGTTGGCGATGACCACCAGAAGCTCGTATTTTGTGTCCTTCAAGGTGCTCTCCTCCCCTGCTTCAAAATCCTGGCTGTCCGTAAAAAATGCCAACGGCTTCTTGCCGCCGATGCTGCTCACCGGGACGATGAAGGCGATGCCCGTGCCGGGCACGTCGATGCGCAGCTCCCGCTGCATGTCGGACTTCACCGCCCGCCAGGTGCTCCGGGTGACAAAGGAAAAGGTGACCACCTTCTCCGTCTTCTCCAGGCCGAAGTAGTCCAGCAGCTCGTTCCCCGCCGTCCCCGCGCCTAAGGTGCTCAGGGTGACGGTGACGCTGTGCCGGGCAAACAGCTCCAGGAACTGCTTGGCAGAGTTCCTGGCCGCAATGGTGACCATCAAATACAGTTCGTTCATATGGGACCTCCCTTCAAGTCAAGGGCCTTCCTTTTTTCTTTTCAAAGAAAAAAGGAAGCGAAAAAAGAAACTTTTGATTCGTTTCCGTCCTGCCAATACACCGAAATGATGCGTCGGCCACAGTCGAAAACCAAAATAGTTCCGAAAAATGTTGCTGTTGCTTTTCGGCCCTTTATTTTCCTGCCCCAGCCTTCCGACTGACCCTGTATATCAGCCACGCCAGGCCATAGCCCGCCAGAGACAATGACGACAAGGTCAGACAGATGAGGATCACCAGCGGGATGAGGAGGAGTCCCCAGCCCGGTGGGACGGTGAAAAGGCACAGCAGGAGAAAAGTCACGCCCGCCGCCCCCACTAAAATGGGTACGGCAAAACGCAGGGCCCGAAAACGGTTTTCAGTGATAAACAGAATGACAAGTTGGATGGCAAATGGGATCAGCAGAAACGATGCATACAGCAATAATCCTCTTATACTCACAGGCTGACCACTCTTTTCGTTGTCGTGCGCAGTCTTTACAGTTTCGCTATTATCATCGTCAGCGGTCTAAAAGTCTTTCTTTTTGCCTCTTTTTCTTTCTTCAGAAAGAAAAAGAGGGCCCCGTTACAGTTCGATGATGGCGTCGTCATCCAGGTCGTCGAAGGACACGGCCGGGACACCGGCCTTGGACGCGGAGCGCTGGCGGGCCTGGTACACCATGCCCAGGATCTGAATGGCGATCAGGGGCGTCATGGCCACCATGGCCACAACTCCAAAAGCGTCGGTGACGATGTTCCCGCCCACCGCCACGCAGGCGCCCTGGGCGAAGGGCAGCAGGAAGGTGGCCGTCATGGGGCCGGAGGCCACGCCGCCGGAGTCAAAGGCGATGGCGGTGAAAATCCGGGGAACAAAAAAGGATAAAATGATGGCAACGGCATACCCCGGCACCAGGAACCACAGGATGGAAATCCCCGTCAGCACCCGCACCATGGCAAGGCCGATGGACACCGCCACGCCAATGGACAGGCTGGCCCCCATGGCCGTGCTGGAGATGGCCCCGTCGGTAATCTCCTCCACCTGGCGGTTCAGCACGTAGACGGCGGGCTCCGCCTTGACGATGAAGTAGCCGATGACCATGCCCACGGGGATGATGATCCAGGGGTGGTCCAGGCCGGCCATCACCTGGCCCAGGTAGTTGCCCGCGGGCATGAAGCCCACGTTGGCCCCGGTGAGAAAGAGCACCAGACCCACGTATGTATAGACCAGGCCCACGCCGATCTTTTTCAGCGTGCGGGGGGACAGCTTCAGCGCCGCGACCTGGAACACCCCGAACAGCAGCACAATGGGCAGCAGGGAGACGGCAATCTCCTTGATGTAGGTGGGCAGGCCGGAGCGGAACAGCGCCCACAGCTCCACCGAGTCGGCAATCTCCGGCAGGACGGGGGCGGTGTACGCGCCGTCCTCCGGGCGGAAGATCATGCCCAGAATCAGCACCGCCAGGATGGGGCCCACCGAGCAGAGGGAGACCAGGCCGAAGCTGTCGTCCGCCGCGCTGCGGTCGCTGCGGATGGCGGAAATGCCTACGCCCAGCGCCATGATGAAGGGCACCGTCATGGGGCCGGTGGTGACGCCGCCGGAGTCGAAGGCGACCGCCAGAAAGTCCTTGGGCACAAACAGGGCCAGAACAAACACCACAATGTAGAAAAATACCAGCATGGGGGGCAGCGGGATGCCGAACAGCATACGCAGCAGGGCCATCACCAGGAAGACGCCCACCCCCGCCGCCACCGCCAGGATGAGGACCATGTTGGGCACGGCGGGCACCTGCCCCGCCAGCACCTGGAGGTCCGGCTCCGAGATGGTGATGAGGAAGCCCAGCAGGAAGCCCATGGCGATGATGACGGGCAGGCTGCGGCTGCGGGTGACGGCGGTGCCCACCCGCTCCCCCATGGGGGTCATGCTGGCCTCCGCCCCCAGGGTGAAGAACATCACGCCCACCACGATCATGGCCGCCCCCAGCAGGAAGCACAGCAGGATACTGGGCGAGATGGGGGCCACGCTGAAGCACAGCGCCACTACGATGCCCACAATGGGCAGCACCGCTTTCAGCGCCTCCAGCAGTTTTTCCTTTAATTTCGGAAGAGAGCCGCGCAACCGCTCCACCATCCTTTCCATTGGCAAATATTCCACCATTTTAATACGATGAATGTAGTATATCAAAAAATTGAAGGAATGCCAACACCTGGGCGGGAATTTTTAGAACTGTTTACAAATCGATAAAACAGATGGAAACAACAGACGGAAAAAAGCGGTTTGCAGTTGTTTTTGGCGGGTTATTGTGGTATACTAGAGCGCAATATATTTTGGCCGGGTTTCCGGCGGAGGAGCGGAGGCAGGATGGAAGAAAACAGAAGAATCTTTGGACATATGCCCGACGGGACCCCGGTGGAGGAGCTCACCCTGCGGGCCCTGGGGCCGGAGGACCAGCAATACGCATGCAAAATCATCACCTACGGCGGCGCGGTGCGCTCGCTGATTGTGCCGGACCGGGATGGGAATCCCGTGGACGTGGTGCTGGGCTTTGACACGCTGGAGGACTACAGGGCCCAGAGCAAGTATATCGGCGCGCTGGTGGGGCGGTACGCCAACCGCATCGGCGGGGCAAAATTCACCCTGAACGGCGTGGAATACCCCCTGGCCGTCAACGACGGGCCCAACTCCCTCCATGGCGGGGACGTGGGCTTCGACAAGCAGGTGTGGACGGTGGAGGACTTTGGCGGGAGCAGCGTCACCCTGTCTCTGGTGAGCCCAGACATGCAGGAGGGCTACCCCGGCACGCTGTCCGTCCGGGTGACCTACACCCTGTCCGACGGCGGGCTGGCCATCGACTACCGGGCCAGGTGCGACAGGGACACCGTGTTCAACCCCACCAACCACAGCTACTTCAACCTGTCCGGCCACCACAGCGGGCCGGTGGCGGGGCAGTATATCCGGGTGAAGGCCGGTTATTACACCCCCACCGTCCCCGGCTCCATCCCCACCGGGGAGATTGCCCCGGTGGACGGCACCCCCATGGACCTGCGCCGCGCCCAGCCCATTGGGGAGCACATCGACGACGATTTCGATCAGCTCGCCATGGCGGGGGGCTATGACCACAACTGGGTGATTGACCGGTGGGACGGGCCCATGAGCTGCGCCGCCGCGGCCTGGTCGCCGGACACCGGCATCGGCATGAGCGTGCTCACCTCCCTGCCTGGGGTGCAGTTCTACGCGGGCAATTTCGTCGGCGGCTGCCCCGCCGGCAAGGGCGGCGCGGCGTACGGCGACCGCTGCGGCTTCTGTTTGGAGACCCAGTTCTTCCCCGACTCCCCCAACCGGCCGGAGTTCCCCTCCTGCGTGCTGAAGGCCGGGGAGGAGTACCACAGCACCACGGTCTACAGCTTCTTCACGGTGGACAGCGCCGAAAAGCTGGACCTGCTCTGACCCACGAATCCCCGCAAACCGCCGGCGCGTATGCGGTCTGCTGAAAGAAAGAAGGAGATCATATGACTGCCAACGAAAAAAAGACGCTGATGGTCAACGCCTGTAAGGTGCGCATCGGTGTCATCGAGTCCACCCACGCCGCTAAGGCGGGCCACCCCGGCGGGAGCCTGTCCGCCGCCGACCTGTTTACCTACCTCTACTTCAGTGAGCTGAACGTGGACCCCAGGGACCCCCACAAGCGGGACCGGGACCGGTTTGTCCTCTCCAAGGGCCACTGCGCCCCAGGGCTGTATTCCGCGCTGTCGCTCCGCGGCTTCTTCCCCTGGGAGGACCTGAAAACCCTGCGCCATATGGGCAGCTACCTCCAGGGCCACCCGGATATGAAGTCCATCCCCGGGGTGGATATGTCCACCGGGTCCCTGGGCCAGGGGGTGTCCGCCGCCTGCGGCATGGCGCTGGCCGCCAAAAAGCAGGGCAATCCCTGCCGGGTGTACACCCTGCTGGGGGACGGCGAGATCCAGGAGGGCCAGGTGTGGGAGGCCATGATGTTCGCCCACCACTATAAGCTGGACAACCTGTGCGTCATCATCGACAACAACGGCCTCCAAATCGACGGGCCGGTGGACCAGGTCATGAGCCCCTACCCCATCCTGGACAAGCTGCAGGCCTTCGGCCTGGAGGCCATGGAGGTGGACGGCCACGACTTCGACGCGCTGGAGAACGCCTTTGATCAGGCCCGCACCGTGATGGGCCGCCCCTTCGCCATCGTGATGAAGACCACCAAGGGCAAAGGGGTCAGCTATATGGAAAACCAGGCGGGCTGGCACGGCAAGGCCCCCAACGACGAGCAGGCGGAGACGGCATTGAAGGAACTGCGGGCCGAGCTGGCCAGACTGGAGGCGATGTAAGATGGCGGACGTGAAGAAGATCGCCACCCGGCAGGGGTACGGCGAGGCACTGCGGGAGCTGGGCAGGCTCCATGACGACATTGTGGTGTTCGACGCGGATTTGGCGGGGTCCACCCAGACGGGGATGTTCCGCGGCGCTTTCCCCGACCGGCACTTCAACTGCGGCATCGCCGAGGGCAACATGATGGCCGCCGCCGCCGGGGCCGCCGCCATGGGCATGGTGGCCTTTGCCTCCTCCTTCGCCATGTTCGCGGCGGGAAGGGCCTATGAGCAGGTGCGCAACTCCATCGGCTACACCCGGCTGAACGTGAAGATTGGCGCCACCCACGGCGGCATCTCCGTGGGTGAGGACGGCGCCAGCCACCAGTGCCTGGAGGACTTCGCCCTGATGCGGTCCATCCCCGGCATGGTGGTCATGTCCCCCGCCGACGCGGTGGAGGCCAAGGCCATGGTGCGGGCCGCCTATGAGCACAAGGGGCCGGTGTACATGCGCTTCGGCCGCTCCCCGGTGCCTGTGTTCCATGACGAGGACAGCTTCGCGTTCACCATCGGCAAGGGCGAGGTGATGCGGGAGGGCGCCGACGTGGCCATCATCGCCAACGGCCTGCTGGTGGCCGAGGCGGTGGAGGCCGGGAAGCTGCTGGCGGACCGGGGCGTGTCTGCCCGGATCATCAACATGGCCACCATCAAGCCCCTGGACGAGGAGCTGGTGCTGAAGGCGGCGGAGGAGTGCGGCAGGATTGTCACCTGCGAGGAGCACTCCATCATCGGCGGGCTGGGCGAGGCCGTGTGTTCCCTGCTCAGCGAGAAGCGGCCCACCCCGGTGCGGCGCATCGGCACCAACGACGTGTTCGGCCACTCCGGCCCGGCGGCCGCGCTGCTGGAGGAGTTCGGGCTGTGCGCGGGCAATATCGCCCAAGTGGCGGAGGAGTTCGTCAGAGGTTAAACAAAAAAGGGCCCCGGTGGAGTTCCACTGGGGCCCTTTTCTGCCTGATTTTGGATTTTGATACCGGAATTTTAAAAATCGTGGAATTCACGGAGGAAAAAGGGTTGACACGGATTTATGTAAACTAAAAATGCAGGAAAATGCTCAGTGCATTGTTGAACAGGGGTGTGGAAGTTTGTGTGGAAGTTGTGGAAACCCTGTGGATCAAGGGGTTTACAAAAAATGGTATGCAGGATGCAGGACGGAAACACCCTGTTTTGTCCCGTTTCAGATTCTACGTTTTGCCAAAATAATTATGGCTGCCGGGGGATGGGGCGGAAAAAACCGGGACTGTTTGCAACTTTGTTCCAAACAGTCCCGGTTCCGTGTTACCTCAGCAGGGTGTTTTCCCCGGTCACGGTGGACAGGGAGCTGCCGGTGGAGAAATACTGGGCCAGGATGCCCGCGGCCAGCTCCGACAGGGTGCCGCCGCCGTCGCCGCCCTCCGCAACCAGGCACAGGGCCACCTGGGGGTCGTCGTAGGGGGCGAAGCAGACAAACACGGCGTTGATAGAGGCCGCCTTGGAGGAGGTCTCTGCCGTGCCCGTCTTACAGCCCACCTCCACCGGCAGAGGGTCGAACCACCGGGCCATGGTATAGGTTTTGGACAGGTCGTGCATACCCTGCTTGACGGCGGCCAGGTGCTCGGGAGCAATGTCGATGGAGTCCTTCAGCTGGGGATCGAATGTCTGGGTTACCCGGCTGTAGTCGCTGGACTTGAACTCCTTGAGCAGATGGCACTGGTAATGATTGCCGCCGTTCACCAGAGTGGCTACATAGTTGGCCAGCTGGAGAGGGGTGAACATGCTGGTGCCCTGACCGATGGAGGCGTTCATGATATCGCCCTCGTACCACTCCTGATTAAAATGGGCGGAGGCCTCCGGCCCTGCCATCCAGCCTTTATACTCGCTGATCTCAATGCCCGTGTACTCGCCCAGACCGAATTTGGAGGCATATTCCTGGAGCTGGGCGATGCCGGTGCGGCGGCCCGCCTCAAAAAAGAAGACGTTGCAGGAATCCTTGATGGCGTCCGTCACGGTTTCCATCCTATGCCGCCCGGGATAAATCCAGCAGGCGGGCTGGTACGGGGGGGGATAGTGAAGATACTTGCCGGTGCACTCGATCTGCTCCCGGGTAGTGATGGCTCCGGTGGACAGGGCCGCCACAGCGGTGCACATCTTAAAGGTGGAGCCGGGGGAATACATGCCGTGGGTGGCCCGGTTCAGCATGGGGGCGTCCGGATCGGCGTTCAGCTCCGCGTAGTTCTCCCGGAAGGTGGTCAGGTCAAAGGTGGGGTAGGAGGCCAGGGCCAGCACCCCGCCGGTCATGTCCACCACCGCCGCCGATATGGGTTTCTGGTCTTCTTCCTCCTGGCGGGTGACGTATTGGGCAAGCAGGTCCTCCGTGGTGGCCTGGAGGGCGATGTCCAGGGTGAGCACCACGTTGTCCCCCGGCTCCGGCTCCTGCTTCCAGTCCTGACTGACCATGTTGCCGTCCCGGTCCTTCACCGTGCGCCGTGCGCCGCTCACCCCGTGGAGGGCCTCCTCAAAGGCCAGTTCCACCCCCGCCACCCCCACGGTGGCGTTGCTGGGGTAGCCCAGCTCCTTGTAGTGCGCCGCGGACTGCTTGGAGATGGCCCCCGTGTAGCCCAGAACGTGGGCGGCGTAACCGGTCTCGTACTTCCGGGTGGTGGCCGTGTCGATGTGCACGCCGGTGAGGCCCCGCTCCTTCACCTTGGAGATGAAGGTGATGCCCACCCCACGGGCGAACAGGTACTCGCTGTTGTCCACCTCGCGGAGGCGCAGGTACAGCTCGTACAGCACCCCGGCCAGCTCCCGGTCCCGCTGGGAGGGGACCTCCCCCTCCTCCACCAGGCCGAAGGTGGCGCACATGGCCTGGAGCAGTTCGGGGGCGGCGGGCTCCGGCTCCTTGTCATCCCACCAGCCGCACTTCTTCGACAGGCTGCCCAGGTAGGTGAAGAGGGTGCGCATTTCCCCGTCGTCGTTCTCCCGCTGGTAGGTCAGGGGGGTGGCGGAGGTGTAGGTCCAGGGGGCGGTTTCTGAGATATACAGGTCGGAGGACCAGGTCACACCCTCCTCCTTACAGATGTCCAGCAGCTGGGACAGGATGTCGTTGCGCTCCGTGCCCATGGCGGCGTAGTCCAGGGTGACGTTATAGCTGATCTCGTTGGTGACCAGGACCCGGCCGTAACGGTCCAGGATCTCCCCCCGGACGCTGTCCACCCCCTCGGTCTGGACGTCGCGCACGTCGGAATTGGACAGGTATTTGTCCCCGTCTATGATCTGGGCCTGGTAGAGCACGGCGGTAAAGAAGAGCAGCACCGCGCAGAACAGGGCGATGAGCAGGTTGGTGCGCAGCTTGAGGCGGCGGGCTTCCCGCTCTGCTTTTTCGTCCTGGATGTGGGACAGGTCAAAGGGGTTATTCATGGTAGATCCTCCCGTAGTTCACGCAGCAGAAACGGCCTGCCCAATAGACCGGCAGGGTCAGGGCCAGGGTCCACAGCAGCTCCGGCGCCGCCACCCGCAGCAGCACCTCCAGAGGAGCGAGATGGGCCAGCAGGCGGTGGCCCACCTCCCACAGCTCCCAGAGCAGGGCGGCGGCCACCGAGCAGATCAGATGGCCCCACACGTCCCGGCGGAGGGCGTATTGGGTGGTCAGGCCCGCGATCCAGCCGAAGGCGGACAGGGAGATGAGGCAGGCGGGGCTGAGATGGCCCAGGCCGGCCATCACCGCCCCGCAGACCATGCCGTAGACTGCGCCGAAGGAGGCGCCCTCCAGCGTCCCCCCCGCCACCGCCAGGATGGGCAGCAGCAGGGGCTGGGAGATGGGCAGGGGGCCAAGGACATAATAGTTCACCACCGCCACAAGCCATAGGGTCAGGAGGTAGGCGGTCCATTTGATGATGATATCGCGTCGGGTCATTGGCATATTCGGGGTCTCCTTTTATTGTGCGGGGGCAGTCCCTGCGGATGGTCAAGCCAGCTCCCCAAACAGGGCCCAGGTGGAGCAGCCGGTGATTTTGATTTCCGCAAACTGCCCGATCAGGGCCGGGTCGCCGCTGAGGTGGACCAGACGGTTGCCCGCCGTCCGGGCGGTGAGGTTGTTCCGGGGGTCCTCCCCGGCGGCGTCGATGAGGCAGCGCTGGACCGTGCCGATGTAAGCCTGGTGCTTTTCCAGGGAGATGCGGTTCTGGGCTTCCACCAGGCGATCGAAATTGGCGGACTTCTCCTCTTTTGACATGGGGTCGGGCAGCTCCGCCGCCGGGGTGCCCTTCCGGGGGGAGTAAATGAAGGTGAACAGCGCGTCGAAGCGCACCTGCTCGATGAGGGACAGGGTGTCCTCAAACTCCCCGGTGGTCTCGCCGGGGAAGCCCACGATCACGTCGCTGGTGAGCACCACGTCCGGGATGCGCCGGCGCAGGGCGCACACCTTGTCCAGGTACTGCTCCCGGGTGTAGCGGCGGTTCATGGCCCCCAGCACCCGGGTGTTCCCCGACTGGAAGGGCAGGTGGATCACCGGGGCCACCTTTTCACACCGGGCCATCACGTCGAAGAGCTTGTCCGTGGCGTCCTTGGGGTGGCTGGTCATGAAGCGCAGGAGGAATTCGCCGGGGATGGCGGCCGCCTGCTCCAGGAGGGTGGGGAAGTCCATGTCCCCCTCCAGGTCCTTGCCGTAGGAGTTCACGTTCTGGCCCAGCAGGGTGATGTCCTTGTACCCCTGCTCCGCCAGCTCCCGGATCTCGCCCAGGATGACGTCCGGCTCCCGGCTGCGCTCCCGGCCCCGGACGTAGGGCACGATGCAGTAGGAGCAGAAGTTGTTGCAGCCGTACATGATGGACACCCAGGCCTTCAGCTTCCCCGAACGGCGGACGGGCAGGCCCTCCGCAATGGCCCCCTCCGAGGGCTCCGTCTCGAAAACTCTCCCCCGGCGCAGGTACACCCGGCGCAGAAACTCCGGGAACCGCCACAGGGCCTGGGGGCCGAACACCAGGTCCACGTGGCGGTAGGACTGGCGCAGGCGCTCCGCCACGTGGGGCTCCTGGGCCATGCAGCCGCACAGGCAGATGATCTGGTCCGGCTTTTTCCGCTTGCCGTGGACCAGGGCCCCCACGTTGCCGAACACCCGCTGCTCCGCGTGCTCCCGGATGGCGCAGGTGTTGATGACGATCACGTCCGCGCCCTGGTCGGTGTCCGCGATTTCGTAGCCCATGTCGGCCAGCATGCCCCGCAGAAGCTCCGAGTCCGCCTCGTTCTGCTGGCAGCCGTAGGTGTCCACATAGGCCAGGGGCGGGGGGGATTTCTGGGCGTTCAGGGCGCGCAGCTCGGCGCAGTATTCCTTCTGCCGCCGGACGTCCTCGGCGGGAATGACGGGTGTGGTTCGTTTCAAGAAAGAGTCCTCCAGTAAAAGTTTGTGGGATAAGCCGGGAAAGTTTCCCTTGACATTTGTTATGTCTACCTAAAATGCCCTGTGTTGAAATTGTGGAAATCTTGGTGGAAGCTGTTGAAAACTATAGAACGGCAGGGGTTTGCGCCGCCGGGCGCGGAAACGGCTTGTCACAGTTCTGTAACTTTTCTGGGGTGAAAAACTGGACAAGCAGCTGCAAGGCCAGCTTATGTGCCGGGCTGCCCTTTGGGACCGCCTGCGGCAGGCGCATGATGCGCGCCCCTACGGGTTATTGAGCCGCTGGGAAACGACCCGCGCTGCCTTGACCCCCGACGCCCCGGCCTGGGCCAGACCTCTTGTCACCCCCGCGCCGTCGCCCACCGCGAAGAAGCCGGGAAGGGCCGTCTCCAGGTCGTGGGACAGCTTGATGCGGGCGGAGTAGAACTTTACCTCCGCGCCGTACAGCAGGGTGTCGTAGTTGGCGGTGCCGGGGGCCAGCTTATCCAGGGCGTAGATCATCTCGATGATGTCGTCCAGCTGGCGCTTGGGCAGGGCCAGCGATAAATCCCCAGGCACGGCGGCGGTGAGGGTGGGCCGGACAAAGGAGTGGCCCAGCCGGTGCTCGTTGGTGCGGATGCCCGCCGCCAAATCGCCGAAGCGCTGCACCAGCACCCCGCCCGCCAGCATGTTGGACAGCGACGCGATGTGCTTGCCGTAGCGGTAGGGCTCGTTGAAGGGGGAGGTGAAGCGGTTGGACACCAGCAGGGCGAAGTTGGTGTTCTCGCTTCTCAGGGACGGGTCGGAGTAGGAGTGGCCGTTCACCGTGTTGATGCCCTCCACGTTCTCCGCCACCACGTGGCCGTAGGGGTTCATGCAGAAGGTGCGCACCTGGTCGCCGTACTGCTGGGTGCGGTAGATCAGCTTGGACTCGTACACCACGTCGGTGATGTGCTCGAACACCGTGGCCGGCAGCTCCACCCGCACGCCGATGTCCACCTGGTTGTTCAGCAGCTCCAGCCCCAGCCCCTTGCACTGGTTGGCAAACCACTCCGCCCCGGAGCGGCCCGGGCCCGCGATCAGATAAGGAGCGGTATACCGTTCCCCACCCTCGGTGACCAGGGTGTAGGCCCCCGCCTCCGCCTCGATGGAGGCGACGGCGGTGTCGAACAGGAAGGTGTGCCGGTCCCGGATGGCCTCGTAGATGCTGGTCAGGATTTTCAGGTTATTTTCCGTGCCCAGGTGCTTGCACTTGGCCTGGAGCAGGTGCAGGTCGTATTTCAGCGCCTCCCGCTCCAGGGCCTTTGCCTCCGGGGTGGAGGTGGAGTACACCTCCGTGGTGGCCCCGTGCTTCACGTTCAGCGCGTCTACGTAGTCGATGAGCTCCATGACCTCCCGCTGGTCCAGGAAGTCGGTGAGCCAGCCGCCAAAGGCGGTGGTGAAGTTGAACTTGCCGTCGGAGAAGGCCCCCGCGCCGCCAAAGCCGCACATGGTGCCGCACACGCTGCACTGGACGCACGAGCGGGTCTTCCCCGCCACGATGGGACACTGGCGGCGGTAGATGTCCGCCCCCTTGTCCACCACCAGCACCTTGGCGGAGGGGCATTTCAGGGCCAGCTCATAGGCGGCGTATATGCCCGCCTCGCCGGTGCCCAGGATCATCACGTCATATTTGGTGTTCATAGCGGCGCTCCTTCGTCATATTTGCTCCGTCGCATAAACGGACACTATATTATAACATTAAAATGCCCCGTTGTACAAGCGGATATTTTTGCGGCGGAAATTGCGTATAATCTGCCCTCCGGTCAGAAATACTGTGGGAAACGAAGCGTGACAACAGGAGGCGGGACCATGGGAATCTTCGGCACAAAAAAACACACGCCGCCCCCGCACCCCCGGCAGGAGCCAAGGTACGACTGCCCCGTCACGGCGGACGCCATCGCCGGGGTGTTCGGCAAGTGCGCCGACTTCAACCGCCGGACCCTCTACCTGAACAACGACCCCGCCCGGCAGGTGGAGATGCTGTTCATCGCCGGGCAGGTGCGCAACGAGCGGGCCTGCGACTACGTCCTGCGGCCCCTCACCCAGAACGAGGCGCTGCGGGATGCCCCCGACATGGACGCCGCCTTTGATCTGATGCTCAAGGGCGGGCTGTACTCCCTGGTGGTGCAGAGCAGGGACACCGCCGACCAGGTGATCTTCGACCTGATCGACGGGTCGGTGGCCCTGTTTTTCCCCGGGAAAAAACAGGTGCTCACCCTGTCGGCGGGGACGGAGGAAAAGCGGTCCGTGTCCGACCCGGAGAACGAGCCGGACGTGAAGGGGGCCCGGGACTCCTTTGTGGAGAGCCTGCGGACCAACACGTCCCTGGTGCGGCGGCGGTTCCGGGCCCCGGAGCTGAAAATCGAGGAGCAGATCGTGGGGCGGCAGTCCGTCACGCCGGTGGACGTGCTGTATGTGGACGGCATCGCCGACCCGGACCTGGCCCGGCAGGTCAAGGCCAAGCTGGAGCAGATCGACATCGACGCGCTGGTGACCACAGGCAGCCTGGAGCAGTACGTCGCTGACGAGAGCCGGACGGCCTTCCCCCTGACGGCCTATACCGAGCGGCCCGACCGATTCTGCACCGGCCTGGCCGAGGGCCGAGTGGGCGTGCTGGTGGACGGCATCCCCATGGGCTGGCTGTTCCCCGCCACCCTGGACAGCTTCTTCCGCACCGGCCAGGATCGGAGCACCAGCTGGGCGGTGGCCGGGGCGCTGAGCATGCTGCGGTACGTGTGCATGCTCATCACCCTGTTCCTGCCGGGGCTGTACGTCGCGGCGGTGCTGTTCCACCCCGAGCTGATCCCGGTGAAGCTCACCTTGTCCATCATTGCCGCCAAGGCGGACGTGCCCTTCTCCACCCTCACCGAGGTGCTGGTGATGCTGCTGGCCTTTGAGGTGCTTCAGGAGGCGGGGCTGCGCCTGCCCTCCTCCATCGGGCAGACGGTGTCCATCCTGGGCGGGCTGGTGGTGGGCTCCGCCGCGGTGGAGGCCAAGCTGGTCTCCCCCGCCGTGCTGGTGGTGGTGGCCATCGCGGGCATCGCCGGGTACACCGCCCCCAGCCAGGACTTTGCCGGGGCGCTGCGCATATGGCGGTTCGGGCTGACCATCGCAGGGGGTATTATGGGGCTGGTGGGGCTGGTGCTGGCGGGGCTGGTGCTGGTGTATCGTCTGGCCCGGCTGGAGACCTTCGGGGTGGCTTATCTCACCCCCTTTGCCTCCAACGCGGGGCGGCAGAAGGAGGGGCATGTGGTGCTGCGGGAGCCCCTGCCGGAGGTCAAGACCCGGCCCGACTATCTGAACACGGAGAACAGGAGGAACCAGGGGTGAGAAGATGGGTGCTGCCGGCGTTGGCGCTGGCCGTTCTGGTGTTGGGCTGGCGGCCCGTCCCAAGGGAGCCGGAGGGGCTGGCGCTGGTGCGGGTGCTGGGGGTGGACGGTTCCGGCCCGCTGATCCTGACAGCGGTGTGCGGCGGTGACGATCAGGAAAACCCCAGCCGGGGTGAGTGCGCCGGGGCGGATTTCCAGCGCGCATTGGAGGGCCTGCCCTGGTCGGGGGAGGAGGAGCTGTCCCTGACCAGCGTCTCCTATATAATAGTAGGGCGGGATGTGGAGCTGCGGGAGGTGCTGCTGGCCGTCCTGCGCAATGAGGAGCTGGGGGCCTCCGCCACCGTGTGGCTGGCGGAGGATGGGGCGGCGGCCCTGCTGGCGGGGTGCGGGGACCCGGCCTCCGGGCTGGACCTGCTGGACCGTCAGGGCATCGAGGCCCCCACAGTGGTGGAGGCGCTGGCCGAGCTGGAGGGCGGGGAGACGCTGACCCTCCCCCTGCTGGCCGGGGCCGGGCCTGCCCTCATCGACTGGGAAGAATGGAGGGGCGCGGCATGAAGAGTGAAAAGCTGTCCGCAAGGCAGCTGGCGGTGGCGGTGATGACCGGAGGGCTGTCCGCCGGAGCCGCCGCGGCGGGCCGGGCGGACTGGCGGTGGCTGCTGCTGACGGCGGCGCTGGGCGCGGCAGTGGGGTGGCTGCTGCTCCTGCGGGCAGGCCGCAGGCCGATGCACCCGGTATTAAAAACGCTGTACTGCGCCTGGGCGGTGGTGCTCATGGCGGACGTGCTGGGGCGGACGGCGGGCCGCATCCAGCAGACCATGGGAAATGAGGAGAACACCGGCTGGGTGGTGGTGCTGCTGACCATCCCGCTGGTGTGGATGGGCTGGGGGAAGGCGGCTGCCTTCTTCCGGGCGGTGGAGATCTTCTGGCTGGCGGTGCTGGCGGCGGTGGCGGCCATCCTCTTGATGGGTCTGCCCCGGGTGGACTGGCGGTGGGTGCTGGAGCCGGCTGGGGACTGGAAGGGGTCGCTGCTGGCCGGGGCGTATGTCATGTCCGCCGGATTGTTTGTCCTGCCCATCCTATATAAAATAGAGGGGGAACCGAAGCAGGATTGCCGGGGGCTGGCATGGCTGGGGGCGCTGGGGGTGGTCTCCGCCGCGCTGGCCGCGCTGACGGCGGGCCTGCTCAGCCCGGCGGTGGCGGCGCAGCTGGAAGGGCCGTTTTTCGCGGCGGCGGGCCTGCTGGGGAACAGCGCGCGGCTGGAGGGGCTGGTGTCCGCGCTGTGGCTGCTGCCCGACCTGGTGCTGGTGGGACTGCTGGCCCGGTGCTGGGGGGAGCGGCGGCAGCCCGCGCTGGCCGCCGTGATCGCGGCAGGGCTGGCGCTCTTTGGGGCGGCGGACGCTTTGCCTGGGGCGGCGCTGCCGCTGGGATGCCTGGGGCTGGCGGTTTTGACGGCGGCGTTTCCGCCGGGACACGGATAAATAGTGGTGTGACAGCCGGCAAAACGCAACATTTTGTGGTCGACGGAAACCTCCGAAAAAAGGCTGAAAAAATGCGAAAAAAGGTGTTGACAAAGAGGCTCCGGTCTGGTATATTAGCAAAGCGCTCGCGAGAGACGAGAGATTCCAAAGGAAACAAAAAAATAATTTGTGGAATTTGAAAAACCTCTTGACAAACCTCCGGGAGCGTGGTAAGATAAGAAAGTTCGCGGCAAGGCTTGAATGATGGCTTAGAAGTCGGAAGCAAAAAAGTTTTGCGGAAGATGAAAAAAGGGCTTGACAAGCGAAGGACGAAGTGCTAAAATAAGACACTGTCCGGTGAAGCGAACGGACCTGCACCTTGTAAATTAAACAACGAAAGAACACGAAGCACCAGAAGGACTTGAGTCCTTCAGGAAACTGTCGAGAGATAGTGAAATGAAGGGTCTCATCAATTCTAACT
>CATKZW010000042.1 GCA_949841465.1 uncultured Oscillospiraceae bacterium | reverse complement strand
TGCCCAGCGGCGGCGGCGCCTGTTTCTTGTCGCAGATTTTAGAGGAAAACGCGCCGGAGAAATACTCTTTGTCCCC
Organism: uncultured Oscillospiraceae bacterium; assembly: GCA_949841465.1. Taxonomy (GTDB): domain Bacteria; phylum Bacillota; class Clostridia; order Oscillospirales; family Oscillospiraceae; genus Enterenecus. The sequence goes on along the minus strand of CATKZW010000042.1, from coordinate 20,420 downwards.
AAAAGCCTGCGCGGGTATTTTGAGGCGGGCGGAACGCCGCGGCAAGGAATTACCGCCTTTACTGAAGGCGGCGCTGGAGCAGCAGGCGCAGTCATAGAAATTCTGAACGATCAGGGCGGCGATTCCATGACGGTGGAGCGCGGGGGGCTTTCTCCCACCCTCCGCAGCCAGACCCACGGCAATCTGCCTATTGTTGCGGCTGGCTTTGACCTCCAGCAGATCACCAGCAAAACCAACCGTTCCTCGCTGAAACCTGTCCAGCCCACCCTATGCGGTACGGGCAATCCCCATGTAATTATCCGCCCGGTGTGCATGGCTACCGGGCAGGCCAACGCCGCCATTCTGAACGATCAGGCGCCTACCCTCACCGCCGCCCATGAGCGGCCCCTTTTGATTCATCCCCAGCTTGCGGGAACACTGTGCGCCTCCGGCGCTGGCCTTTCCAGACCGGCAGGCATGGGGAGCGAACTGGATTTCTGCATTGTCAGCGCGGGCTTTAAGCACAAAGCCAGCGCCGCGGCGGGGAGCATCGGCTATCAGGAGGAAACCGCCCCCACTTTGGTTGCCGGACAGGAGAGCAGCGTGATAAAAGCCTATGTGATCGGCGCCTATTATTCCGGCGGTATGCTGTCGGACAATCCGCACAGCGGCATCTATGAGGCAGAAACCTCCCGGACGCTGGACTTGAACGGGGGCAACCCCTGCTGTCAGCAGGGCGGGACGGTCATTATAGAGGTTCCTGGTGGTGAGGCTCTTATGGATGCCGCGGCTGTTGACTGCCGCAACCACCGGGAAACCCCTGGGATTAGCGGCACTCTGCAAGCCAAGGCCAAATCAGGCGGCTATTCTCTGAACTATCAAAACCCCATCCGTATCGGCTGCCATGTGCGCCGCCTGACCCCCACCGAGGCCGAGAGGTTGATGGGATTCCCGGATTTTTGGACGGCATATGGCTGTGACGGCAAGGACATCAGCGATAGTAAGCGATATTCCATGCTCGGCAACAGCATTGCCGTCCCATGCGTTGCCTATATCATGCAGGGCATTACCGATGCGCTGGGAAGGAGCGGTGCGCTGTGAGGGTGGCCCTTTGTGACGTGGACAGCCACCGCTGGCCTAACCTGTGCCTGATGAAACTCTCCGCTTACCACAAGGCGCAAGGCGATATTGTGGAGTGGTGGAAACCGGAAGGACGCTATGATCTCGCTTACAAAAGCCGGGTTTTCACGGACTTGTACTCCAAAGACACCATCATTGTGGACAACGCCGACCAGGTGATCTGCGGCGGAACCGGCTACGGCCTGGATAACCGCCTCCCGGATGCGGTGGAACACACATATCCCGATTACAGCATCTATCCAGGGTTCCAATCCACGGCCTATGGCTTTTTAAGCCGGGGATGCCCAAGAGCGTGTGGCTTCTGCATCGTGAGCAGGAAGGAGGGGCGCGGGTCTGTGGCTGTGGCCGACCTTGCTGAGTTCTGGAATGGGCAGAAGGAGATCAAACTGCTGGACGCCAATCTTCTGGCCTGCCCCGACCATGAGCGGCTCCTGCGCCAGCTTGCGGACAGTCATGCGTGGGTGGACTTCACCCAGGGCTTGGATGTGCGCCTGATTACCCCGGACAACGCCGCCCTTTTGAACCAGGTAAAGACAAAGGCGGTTCACTTCGCATGGGATAACCCCAATGACGATTTAACACCCTACTTTCGGCGTTTCTTGGAACTGACCAGGATTCGGGACAAGCGGCGGCGCACGGTCTATGTGCTGACCAACTATGGCAGCACCCATGAGCAGGATTTGTACCGGGTGGAAACCCTGCGGGGCATGGGCTATACGCCCTATGTAATGGTTTATGACCGGCCCAGCGCCCCCCAAATTACGCTTCAGCTCCAGAGATGGGTAAACAACAAGCGCATTTTTTACACGGTAAGTCGGTTTGAGGACTACATTGACGGAAGGAGGAAATTATCGTGACCAAGATTGAAAGGCTCAAAATTGAACTGGCGCGGGCAAGGGAGAAGTCCAGCGAGTGGCAGGCCAGGGTGCGGGACATTGAGAAGCAGATCACCGAATGTGAGAACACGGAGATTTTGCAGACCGTCCGCGGTATCGCCGCTTCCCCGGAGGAACTGCGGGGGCTTCTGGATATGCTTCGGGCGGCGAAAGAGCCGCCCCAGGTTGGCCCCGACCACAACAATATCTGAATGGAGGTACATGAACATGAAAGCAAAAGCACCCAAATGGCCCATAATTCCATTTCTGCTGTGCATCGCCCTGTGCGTGGGGCTGTCTCTGTTGCTGGCTGGCAGGGCCTTTGCCTTTGACGGCTCTGATGAGGTTTCTACTTCCAGCATCACGGTGGAGATCGCGCCGCCCACCGGCTATGCCGACAAAAGCGCGGAGATCGGGTTTGTCATTACGGACACCGCCGGGGGCGGGTTCGCTTCCGCAAAGGTCAAGCTGGGGCTGGACGGCGAGTGGCGGGACGTGACGGACACGCTGGAGCGGTGGGAAAGCCGCTATACCGGGCGGGTCACGATCACTGACAACTGCGCCGTCACAGTGAAAGTGACCGGGCACGATGGGAAGGTCTATGAGAAGATGTGCTACATCAACTGCTTTGAGCATGGGACGCATATCTTCCTGCCCAACGGAACGCAGGATAACTCCGGGCAAACTTCATCCAACACGCCTGCTGGTACGACAACGGACAGCGGCGGCGATGCTGCCGTTACCCCAACTCCTTCCGCTTCCGCATCCAATGACCCGGACAGCCAACCGGACACTACGCCCCGTAATCCTACGGCGCTGACGCCGGACGGACAGGGTACGGTCATGGACAACGTGACAGACGGGGATGGTAAGGAGTTCTTTACCTTCACCACCCCCAATGAAAACACTTTCTATCTGGTGATTGACAGGCAGCGGGACAGTGAGAACGTCTATTTTTTGAACGCCGTCACCGAGAATGACCTGATGGCGCTGGCGGAGAAGGACGGGGGCAACTCCGGCACATCGGCAATCCCCGATCCCGCCCCGGTCTGCGTCTGCAAGGACAAGTGCGAGGCGGGGATCGTCAATACCGCCTGCCCGGTCTGTGTCCTCTCCATGAGTGACTGCGCGGGTACGGCCCCCGCTCCCGCGGAACCCGAAAAGCCGGAGCAGCCAAAGGAGGGCAGTAACGCCGGGACAATCGTGATCGTCCTGCTGGCAATGCTGGCCGTAGGCGGTGCGGGCTGGTACTTCAAAATCTACAAGCCGAAGCACGATATGTCCGATGCCGAAGATTTTGACGAGCTGACAGGCGGCGGGGATGAGCCGATGGTCAACGAGGATGAGGAACCGGAGGCACGGACACGCCAAGAACCGAAGGAGCCGGAGGAACCGGATTATCCGCCTTATTACGATGATGAGCCGGAAGAACCGGATGATTATTAAGGAGGCATTATGCGGCTTGTGATTGCGGAAAAGCCCTCCGTTGCTATGAATCTGGCGAAGGTGCTGGGGGCAGGAGCGCGGCGGGAGGGCTATACCGAGGGCAATGGCTGGCTGGTGAGCTGGTGCGTGGGGCACCTGGTGGACTTGGCGAACGCCGACGCTTATGACCCCCGCTATTCCAAATGGGCCTATGAGGATTTACCCATTCTCCCCCGCCAGTGGCATTACAGTGTACTGCCGAACACGAAAAAGCAGTTTAACACACTGGCAGACCTGATGAATCGTCCCGATGTAGAATCTCTGGTGTGCGCCACCGATGCTGGGCGCGAGGGGGAACTGATCTTTCGGCTGGTCTATCAGAGGGCCGGGTGCGCCAAGCCTGTCAAGCGGCTGTGGATTTCCTCAATGGAAGAATCCGCGATCCGAAAGGGCTTTGATACACTTTTGGACAGCGCCAGCTATGACAACCTCTATGCGGCGGCGCTGTGCCGCTCCCAGGCGGATTGGCTGGTGGGCATCAATGCCACCCGGCTTTTTACTACCATCTATCAGGGCCGGACGCTGAACGTAGGCCGGGTGCTGACCCCTACGCTGGCGCTTCTGGTGGAGCGGGACGAAGCGATTACCGGCTTCAAGAAAGAGAAATTCTACACGGTAGAGCTGGACTGCGGGGACTTTCGGGCGGTCAGTGAGCGGTTCTCCAAAAAGCCGGATGCGGATAAGCTGCGCGCGGCCTGTGACGGTGGGAGCACCGTTGTGCGGTCTGTGGAGCGGAAGGACAAGACCGAACGCCCCCCGAAACTCTATGACCTGACCACACTCCAGCGGGAGGCCAACCGCCTGTTCGACTACACCGCCCAGCAAACCCTTGACTATGTTCAGCTTCTTTATGAGAAGAAGCTGGCGACTTACCCCCGGACGGACAGCCGCTATCTGACCGCTGACATGGCGGAGAAGGTTCCTGACCTGTGCGCTGTGGCGGCGGGTGTGCTGGGCCTCTCCGGGGAATATCCCGCCAATGCTGCCCAGGTGGTGAACGATGCCAAGGTAAGCGACCACCACGCCCTTCTCATCACGGCGGAGGCTGGGCACACCGATCTCTCCACCCTTCCCACGGGAGAGCGCAATATCTTAAATATGATCGCCGTTCGCCTGCTGTGCGCTGTGGGCGAGGCCCACACTTACGCCGAGAGCGCCGCCGTACTGGAGTGCGGCGGCGCTCCTTTTACCGCCAAGGGCCGGACAACGCTGGCACAGGGCTGGAAAGCGGTGGAGAGTGCGTATCTTAATGCGCTGAAACGCAAGCCGAAACAGGAGGAACAGGCCCCGCCGCTCCCGGAACTGTCCGAGGGGCAGCGGTTTGACAGCGTTGCCGCCGCGCTCCATGAGGGTGTCACGGCCCCGCCTGCCCGGTTCACTGAGGACACTTTGCTTGCGGCTATGGAACACGCCAGCGCCGAGGATTTTGCCAAACTGGAGGACGTGGAGCGGATTGGGCTGGGTACTCCCGCCACCCGTGCCGGGATGATCGAGCGGCTGGTACGCTCCGGCTTCGCGGAACGGCAGAAGAAACGCCTTGTCCCTACGCAAAAGGGTATGGAGCTGATTCACGTCATACCTGACCAACTGAAATCCGCCAAACTGACCGCCCAATGGGAGGAAAAGCTGGGCGCGGTGGAGCGGGGCCAGCTTGCTCCTTCCGAGTTTATAGCCGGGATTGAGGAAATGTTGACGGGCCTTGTAAAAACCTATGCCGGGACACAGGCGGGTTCCTCCGCTCTCTCCGGCACCGGGCGGACAGTTGTGGGCGTATGCCCTCGCTGCGGGAAAAACGTGGTGGAAGGGAAAAAGAGTTTTTTCTGTGAAGGCTACCATGACACGCCCTCCTGCGGGTTCGCTATGTGGAAGAATGACCGCTTCTTTACCGGCAAGCGGAAGGAACTGACCAAAAGAATTGCCGCCGCCCTTCTGAAAAATGGGCGCGTCAAGGTCACGGGCCTGTTCTCCGAAAAGAAGGGCGTGTTATACGACGCCACCATTGTACTGGATGATGATGGCGGCAAGTATGTCCATTACAAGCTGGAATTTAACAATAAACCACGGAAAGGAACGTGAGAATGAATCAAAGCATCGACAAATTTGACTGCCGCTTGAAGCATCTTCTCTCTATCAGCGGCGTGGAACGTGGGGAGCTGGCCCGTCACTTGGGCGTATCTGTCCCCACGGTAAACCGTTGGATCAACGGTATCAGCACCCCCAACGTGTACCAGTTCCGGGAGATTGCCCACTTCTTCGGGATGCCCTACGACTGGTTTTTAGAGGATAGCGGCAATATCCCCAATGCGGACGATCTGGCGGTCAAGCTGGGCTTATCCCCGGAAACGGTGGAGGCGCTGCTGGAACTGGCCGCTTCGGAGAGTGAGGAAGTGCTGACAGCGGTGGATGATGCCGTCTGCGCTGTGATCGCCGCTATCGGTGCCGTGTACGATGATCTCCTGCGTGCTGCCGAAGAATCTGTGGGGAGGCACACGCCCAGCGAAATGGAGGGGTAAGACGATGCGCGATGTGGAACAGGTTATTGAGGGAATGAAAAAGGAAACCATCTACATGATTACCCAAAAGGGCGCCAGCCTGGAATCTCAGTTGGCATGGTACTGGACCTACATCGGTTCCCTTGATATGGCGTTTATGTTAGGTCTGATTGATGATAAACGCCGTCAGGCTCTGTACGGGGAGGTCAAGAAGTATAAACTGGAAAACTATCTGATTACCGTAGAGGCGGGGGTGGAGCAGAACGCCAACCAAATTGACGGTATCATCAACAATGAGGCCCCCAAGCCCTCCCTGCGGGATGCCCTGCGGCAGTATCAGGAGGAAGCCGGGAAGCCCCAGGGCGGGGATGTTCCTCCCGGCCCCAGCCGGAACCCGGAGCGGTGACGCCCATGAAGCTGACCAATGTTGAGAAAGAAACGGTTATCAACTTCAACGAGGCAGAGCGCACAGCCAGCATTTACACACACAATGAAGCGTTGAAACGTCAGCTTTTGGAGCTGTGCCAGACCTACCCGGAACAGGTGCGCCAGACTGCCGCCAACGGCTGGGGCGGTCTGACCTTTGAACTGCCCAAGAAGTGGCTGAAGGTATCGCCGCCCCGCAAACCCACTCCGGCGCAGTTAGAAGTGCTGACACGAATGACCCAAAAGCGGATGGGGAAGTAAGCGGCGCTCCTGCCCCTTGCCCATGCCGACCTGCTGTGATAGAATATCCTCGTCAGGGGGTGACGCTGTGTTTGAGGAAGCTATGCCAATAAAAGAAGCCAAGCCGGAAGAAACGCCGCCAGCGGCGGTGCCGGAACAGCGTCCCAAAAAGAAGAAAAAGAAATTAAAGGGGAAAGCGGCGAAAAAGGCCATGCCCCAAGCGGAACGGCTGGAAAAAGCCCGCAAGTGGCTTGCCTCATATGACGGTGATAACGTCCTAAAGGCATATCGGAAGAAATTTGCCACGGACCGTATGCAGACATTGACGGAACTGCAGCTTCTGGGCCTGACATTTACGGATGAGCAGATCGCCGCCGAGAAACGGGCTGTCCAGACATATGCCCAGCAGCAGAGGGCAAAAAAGCTGAAACGTCGTGCCAAGCGCAGGGCGGCAAAGCGGCAAGCGGAATTTCAAAACCCCGATCAGAACGATTATTTTTATTTTATTGCCGGTTATACCTCCGGCGGCGCACCCTATGGTGTGACCTGGGAGCAAATGGGGCTTTCCCCATGGGCGCAGCCGGACGATCTCAACTAATACTATTTTGCAGGAGCCGAAGGGAACGGTACATGACCGTTTCCTTCGGCTCGTCTTATTTTCTGATAAAGGAGGAAGCCTATGGCGTATAAACTGCAAAAAATATCCAAGTTGGCGAACCAGACTGCCCAAGTCGTCACGCGGGACGCTAACGGCTGGATGCGGTACCTGGACACGGCCTCCCGGCTTTACAAGTACCCATTTGATGAACAGCTCTTGATCTACGCCCAGCGTCCGGACGCCACTGCCTGCGCCACCATGGAATTGTGGAATGACACCATGCGCCGCTGGATCAAGCCCTATTCCAAAGGCATCGCGGTCATCCGAAAAGACAAGCGGGGCAAGCCCGGTCTGGAGTATGTCTATGACTATGCGGACACCCGCCCTGTGCGTGGGGCGCGTGAGCCGTACCTGTGGCAGATGCGGAAGGAACACCACCCTGCCGTCCTCGCCGCCCTGAGAAAACGGTATGGCCCCGATACGGGCGGGGACATTGGCGACCAGCTTATGGATATGGCCGTTCACGCTGTGGATGAGGTCTACCGTGACCGTTTAAGTGACCTTGCTTATGACACCAGGGACAGTCTGTTGGAGGAACTGGACGACTTGAATCTGGAAGTGCGTTTTCGCAGTCTTATGACAGCCAGCGTTCAGTACACCCTCCTTACCCGCTGTGGTCTGAACCCTCTGGACTATCTGGATGCCGAAGATTTTGAGGGTATTTCGGAATTTTCCACCCCTGCCGTCCTCCACCACTTGGGCAACGCCGCCAGTGCAGTTTCCATGGAAGCCTTGATGGAGATTGGAACCGCCATTCGGCAGTATGAGCGAGAGCAGGAAAAAAATAATCAAAAAATTTACGAAAAACCTCTTGCAAAAGAACCTCAAACCGGCTATACTACAACCAGAGGACAATTTAACACTGTAAAGCGCGAAAGCGCAGAAAGGAGCGATACAGATGGCGGAACTGACTTACACGAAGGTGGGCGATTACCTGGTGCCCGATCTGGTGATGGACGGAGAGGACGAACTGGAGGAAATGCCGCTGGGCAAGTACGGGATGTTGCGGGAGGACTTTCTGAGGGAGCATCACAGCGGGACGTACACCTCCATGCTCCTGACGGGCAGGCTGACCAATCACCTGCGGGAGATCGACAGACAGGCACAGGAGCAGGTGGACAGCATCGTGAGGGACCTGATGAAAAGCCGCGGCGTGAACGAGGAATTGAAGGCCAGGGATCAGATGGCGTGGGTACAGGCGGTGAACGGCTTCACCCACCAGGCGGAGGAAATGGTGCTGGCGGAGATCGTCTACAAGTAAACCAGGAGCAGCAGGAAGCGGCGGGCGAACAGCCCGCCGTTTCTGCGTCCCCGGAGCCGGAGACTAAGGCCGAGGAACCTCCTGCGCCGGGGCTGGCCCGGTTCAGCCTGTTCCCCACCGTGGAAGAACAGGTGGAGGCCATTGCCGAGGCCCAGGCGGAGGAAAAACGGCAGGCGGAGATTGACGCTTCATCCATCCATCGTGTATCTGATGCGGTGGTGGATCGCATCCTTACCAGCGGCGGCAACAGCAGGCACAGCATTGAGCGCATTGTCGCATTCTTCCAGAAGAATCCCAGCGCCAAGGATGCCGCCGCATTTTTGGAGAAGGAGTACGGGGTCGGCGGCAAGGGCCTGACGGTTGCCAGAGCAAAGTACGCCATGTGGTTTGATGAACGTGGGGTACATATCTGCCCCGGAAACAATACCTATGGAACTATTTTCACGCATCTTCCGTGGTCTGCCGCCGCCGTCCGTATTTCCCAGCTTTTGAAGGATGGTATGTTTGCCAGCCAAGAGAAGATCGACACAGCGCGGGAAAATGAGCTGGACAGTCTGGCTAACAGGCTGGCCGACCTCCGCATGGAGTTCAGTGACACGGCAAAGGAGAAGGACTATCTGCATACTGTTTCCGAAGCGTATCAGGGAAGCAGGAGTACGGAGAGTACGATGCGGATCAAGGAACTTCTTCGTGAGCCGGAGAGCCGCCGCCGTGTTCTCTCTGAGTTGCGGGCCTTTTCCAGCTTTTATGTAACAGACCGCACCTTGCTGAGATACCGCCCTGCTATGTCCCTCCCGGTGCTGATCCGCCAGATTGCTGATTTGGATAAGCCGGTCACAGAGTTTAAGTCGGTGGACAGTTTTGCTCCCGCAAAAGCCACTTTTATCACAGAAAATGAAATCGACCAGTTTTTAATGGGCGCTTTCAGCTTTGAAGGAAGCAGAATCCGGGTTTATTCCTACTTCATGCAGGGCCACGATGCCAAGGAGTGCGCCGCTTTTTTGCGGCATGAGTGTGGCGACGCGGGCCACACCTCTGAAAAATTGACAACGTGGAGCGATGGGAGGGGCATCAAATTCACCCGCTTTGACGAGGATTCTGGCGCTGATGGATATGATACCGTTCATCTCAACTGGAACCAGGCGCAGAAGCGTATCTGGGACTTGATTGAAAAAGACCGTTACCTCACTCGCAAAGAGCGGGAAAGCCTGCCGGAGCATGACAAAAAGCATCTTGCTCAGATGATCTATCACTTCTTCTCCCATGTGCCCGACTGCCAGCACCGGCCCTTTGCCGATAGTGCGGACGCTGCGGAGGCGGCAAAGCAGATACTCCCCCTGCTGGAAACACCCGAAATAGCGACAAAACTGTTCAATACCATGCTGGGAGACTTTGCCGCTGTCAGCCCGGATGCGGAGGGCTATACGGGCATGATGTTTGCCATGCGGGACATGGGGGCGTTTGTGCGCGGGGATTCCCCCATGTTCTCCCCGCTGCCGGAGAGCGCCCTGCAAGCGGAGCGCGAAATAAAGGAACGTAACCGGAAAAAGGGCCAGACCACGGAAAAGGGCGCTGTGACCGATGCGCTGGAAGCACCGGGAGAGAGTTCCGACGATTTGGCGGCGGTGGCCCGCGCCCTTGCCAGTAAACGCAAGCCGGGGGCCAGCGCACAGGAAGATGGACAATTCTCACTGTTTTCCTCCGGGCAGGCGGCAGAGGCGGAGCCGCAGGAACAGCGCGGGATTACAGATATGGACCTTGACCATTTTCTGATTGAGGATTTGGGCGACCCGGAGCGCAAACGGAGGCTTTACGCCCTGTTCACCGAGGGCTGGTCTGATGCGATCATCGTGCGAAAACTGGAACAGGAGTATAGCTGGTCCAGGCATGGAAATGTGGAAGGGGGCTTCTGCACCCTGGCGGATGGCACACGGGGCTATGCCTATTTTGCGAAAGAACTGCGAATTTCCCCAAGGCCGGAGGGAAAAATGCGCCATGTCTCCTTTGAGGAAATGGCCCAGCATATCCGCCAGCTTATCCAAGAGGGCCGCTACCTGTCCCCGGAGGAACTGGAGCAGTATCAGAAAGAGCATACGGCGCCGGAACCGGACGAACCTAAAGCGGAACCGGAGAAAAAGTACAGTCTTGGCTACGGTTATTTGGGGAACGGCCTCACTGTCTGGAACAGCATGGAAATGGAAGATGGCGATTATAAGACCATCGCCCACATCGCCCCGGACAGGACGGTGAAATTCTATGTTGACGATCTGCCGGAGGAAATCAAGCAGGAAATCCAACACGCCGCCGCTACGTCTGACGCCAAAATCTCCGCAACACAGGATGCTTCCGTATTTTCCACACCGCCCCAGGTGCCGGAACAGGAGCAGGAATCCTCCCGCTCCCCTTGGTGGGATGAATACACCGCCCTTAAAGAGAACCACCCAGATCATCTTGTGCTTTACCAGGTAGGCGACTTTTTTGAACTGTTTGGCGAGGACGCCAAAAACGCCGCCGCTGTGCTGGGGCTGACTTTGACCACCCGGCCCATCGGCGGCGTGGGGCGTGTGGAAATGTGCGGCTTCCCCATCCATGCGCTGGAGCAGAATGCTGAAAAGCTGCGTGGGCAGTATGACGTGGCTGTTTCCACTGTTGACGAAAAAACCGGCGCATACCAGACCCGTACTTTAGCCGCGCACGACAATGACACGGTTCCCTACAACTTTGAATTTGAATATCGGCAACTGAGCCGCTTGAAGTCTGACTGTGACTATTTCCTTGGCGCGGGCGGCAGACACGAAAGGCATCTGTCAGAGGGCGGCAGTATTGTGAAGCAAATCGCCAGGATGCGGGAATTGTACGACCTTCTCCCTGAGAAACCGGAATGGCTGACGGCGGAGGATATTGACCGCTATGAGGCCCAAATGACAGGCGCGGAGCCTGAGAAACAAGCCGTGGAGCAGAGTGAACCCCCTACTCCCGCAGGAGATGCGGCTGCCGCCACCCAAAATCACAACTATGAGATCACCGTTACATCGGCGGAAGCGTTGATATTAGCAAGGCCCATGTCACAAGCGGGGATCACACCCAATCGGACTGTCCAGGAAAATGGCGACGTTACATTCAGCGTAGCGGAATCCGAGAAAGATACCCTCGAACGGCTGATTACGAAAATCAGGAAAGATATTTCCAGAGCGGCGGCGGCTGTGTCCAAGCCTAAAAAGGCCAGACGCACACGCCCGGAGGTCAATTACAGTACCTTTGCCAAGCTGTTCCCGGAGATCATCAGCGGCGAGTACCGCAGTATGCGCTTGCAGGCGGGGCCGTCCTATATGCCCCTCCATGTCCAGTGGATCGGAGATGATGTTGTCGCCCTCGGCCATACCTACCGGCAAAACGGCGATACCATGAATGACCCGGAAATGACTTTCCGGGTTGACCGGGAGAAGGGGACGCTGGAGGCTTTGACTTTCCAGCAGGACGGCGGCCTGCCAATCTATCAGCAGGTCTACCCGGAACCGGGGAAATGGATTCCCAAGCTGCGGAACGACTTGAACACCTTTGCCGCACAGTGGATGAAGAATATCACGGCGCAGAGATTTACCAAAGAAAAGGCCGTTGCCGAGCGGGATGGGGAGGACATTGAGGTTTTCTTCAGCCCGGAAGGGGCGCCCCTTACCGCCTATGATATTCTGATGCGGGAAGCGGACGCCATCACAGCGCAGCTTTTGAACGATGAAAGCTACGCAAACGCCCGGATGAACAGCGATAAGCAAAACAGCCGGGATGAGTGCCTCTCCGCCATCAGCCGCATTGTAGCTTCCATGGCCGAGACAAACGCACAGTTTTACAACGTCTATTTCGACGCGCCGTTAGCGGCCCAGCAGTTCCGCGACTACCTTTTTGAGATTACTTACCAGCAGAATTTGGCGGCGGAGCAGGCATCCGTCAGCGCCGTCACACTGTACCGGGAGGCGCTTGCTTTACTGGTTGGCGCCGTAAGGGGCAGCAGTTTTTATGATTATCTCCGTGACCGGGAAACTGACTATGACAGCGCGAGGGACGAACTGGATGCCGAGATTGCCGCCATGATGAAGGAAATCAGAGAGGGCAACCCCGTCCTGCATGAAGCCTACCATACCCTGCCCAAGTTCCGGGAATGGCTGGTGGAGGACATTCTGGAGCAGACCTATCAGGATGTTATCACTGACCCCCGCGATGCGGTGCAGAGGTACGCCGGTACACCGGATGCCCCGGCTTGGATTCGGGAAGATGCCCCGGCGCAGTTGGAGCAGAACGTCCGTGAAGTGGTGCCCGCCGTGGAAAAGGCCGAAGCTCGTGATCCGCTGACCCCAGCTTATCAGGAGGGCGATACGGTCTATATCCGCGACAGGACGTTTGTAATCAAAAAGGTGGAAGAATCCAGTGTGATGCTGCAAGACCAATCCCATACGCTTCCCGTTTATGAGCGGTATGGCAAAGAACCCTTTGCGCAGGAGCTGTTGAAGGACAGCCGCAACAGCGGCATCACGCCGTTTCTCTCCGCCTATCTGCCGGACGCCAACCCCGTTTTGCGGGAAGCCTTGACCGGGGACGGCGGTCTGCTGGAGCTGCGGGACAAAGCCGTGATCACCGGGTATATCCAAGCGGGCGAGGACAATCTGGAAATCGCCCAGCGGCTGGCGGACACCTATGAGGGCGTTGTGGGAACTATGACCCTTTGGACAGGCAGCCAGGCGGACTACGCTGCGGACAGCTCCGGTTTTGAGGTTCATATTCACGATAGTCAGGATTCCAAGGTATCTATGACCTGGAACCTGATTGCTCCTATTCTCCGCGCACTCTATCAGCAGGAGTTGGATGGGGTTCTCCATGAACCGCCCACCGAAGATCATTTGCGGGGACAGGCAGAGGCCGGTACAGAGACACCCCAAGCGCCGGAGGCGGTGGCGGAACCCACCGGGGCAGGTGCGCCGGAAAACGCAGAAACGGTTTGGCACACTCCCGGCGGGAAGGAATACCGTGCTGGTGATACAGTGGGGTATGTTGTTGATGGTGTGCAGTATCAGATCACCATTGACAGCATAGGCCAGGACTACATTTATTACACATTCCCCGATTTAGCCCAGGCCCCTGTTGAAATGTTCCGTGACAAATTTGAAAGCCTGCTGGATGATGGCAGCCACACCGTTATACGCGAAGCCAGCGAACATCCCCGGCAAGTCCCCTCTGCGGAACATTCGGTGGCAGAGGAGGACGGTGATACTGTTCCCGTTGAACCTGACTTCGCTCCCAACGCCGAAAAATATTGGGAATTAAAGGCCCAGCACCCGGATAAACTCGTTGGTGTCCAAGTTGGGGAGTTTATGATGTTCTATGGCAAGGATGCCGGGGAAGCGGCCTCCGCCTTGAGGACAAAGGCCCCGATACTGGATATTCCCGGTTTGGGTCAAACGCCCACCACCGGAAGCCGCAGTGCATGGCAGGCCACGCTCAAAAAGCTGCTGGAGCATGGCAAGAGCGTGGTGCTGGCCCGGCCCGATCCCCAGCGCGGCCCCGATGCCCCCTATGAGATTATTAAGGAGCGGGATATTTCCGAGTATATCCCCTTGGGCAAAGAACTGACCATTGATGGGCGGCGCATGAAGGTGGACAGCATCGACTACGCCAATGGCAAGGTCAGCCTCATGGACGTGGAAATGGGGGAGAAATACCGTTATCCCGTTTTCCGGGAAGAACCTGTCGCTTTCGTCCGCGAGTATGTAGAGGAAGCGGAGCGGCGGGAATTTGAGCAGGCGGCCCGTGTTGAGGAAATAGCGGAAGCTGAACCGCTCCCGGAGCAGGCTCCCAGCGGCAATATTCCCGTGGGAACGGTGCTGACCGTCAACGGCCACCGCATGAAGATTGACAGTGTAGATACGGCCAGAGATGAGGTCATGCTGTTGGATTTGGACGCAAGGGGCGGGCCTCCCATGTTTAGCGTGAAATCCGGCGCCGCTGTGCGAGAGCTTCTGGATGAAGCCCCCGCCGCTGATAAGTCAGCGCCGCCAGAAGGACAGCACTACGCCGGGGCTGATGAACTGGAGGAAGCCAAACGGCTGATAGCGGATTTCTGCGATGTAGAGTATGACGGCGGCGTTGATTTTTCTGATCTGGAACATATCGGCATCGCCTACACCACCACTGAGGATGAAAAGCACGAAATTCAAGTGGAGGTCAATCTGTTGGATTTCAGTGTCACGCAGACACTGGACGGTCAACTTGTTGAGCAGCGCAGATACAAAACCCTGCGGGAGCTGATTGACAATGAACTGTCCGCCCTTGCCTTTGATGACCTGATCCATGTGGAGGGTGAGCCGGAGGAACTGCTGGCAAGCGCGCTGAAAGCGGCGCAAAAGCCGGAACCCGCCCCAGAACCGGAGCGGATAGAGATTGACGGCGGCAAGATCACAGAGCCGTCCGTGCCCAAAACGCCCATGACCTCCAAGGTGGTGGGACGGGTAAACGCCGGAGCCTTTGATGTGGTATTTGAGGAACTGCACATTGGCCCGGAGCTGCATAATTTCCAGATCACCGATGAAAACCTTGGCGCTGGTGGGCAGAAAACCAAATATCAAAATAATGTAGCGGCCATCCGTACCTTGAAGCAAATCGAGGCGGAGGGCCGTTTGGCTACCCCGGAGGAACAGGAGATATTGTCCCGCTATGTCGGCTGGGGCAGTCTGGCCCCGGCATTTGACGAGCATAACAAGTCTTGGACGAAGGAGTTTGCGGAATTGCAGGAACTTCTCACCCCGGACGAATACGCCGCTGCCAGAGCCACCACGCTCAACGCCCACTACACCAGCCCCACCGTTATCAAAGCCATTTATGAAGCTGTGGAACGGATGGGCTTTCAGCCGGGGAACGTCCTGGAACCGTCCTGCGGTATCGGGAACTTTTTCGGTCTGTTGCCGGAAGCCCTTTCCGGCGCGAATCTGTACGGCGTGGAACTGGACGGGCTGACGGGCAGGATCGCCAAGCAGCTTTATCAAAAGGCCCATATCACCATAGACGGCTTTGAAAATACCGACCACCCGGACGATTTCTTTGACCTCGCCGTGGGCAACGTACCCTTTGGCGCGTACCCGGTACATGACCGCCGCTATAACCGCCAAAATCTCCAGATACATGACTACTTCCTGACAAAAACGCTGGACAAGTTACGTCCCGGAGGCATCATGGCGGTCATTACATCAAAGGGCACCATGGACAAGAAAAACAGCAAGGTTCGTGAA
Organism: uncultured Oscillospiraceae bacterium; assembly: GCA_949841465.1. Classification (GTDB taxonomy): domain Bacteria; phylum Bacillota; class Clostridia; order Oscillospirales; family Oscillospiraceae; genus Enterenecus. The sequence goes on along the minus strand of CATKZW010000042.1, from coordinate 4,590 downwards.
GCCCTGGCGCAAAAGGCCAACCTCTTAGGCGCAATCCGCTTACCCAACAACGCTTTCAAGGCCAACGCCGGAACCGAAGTCACCAGCGATATTCTGTTCTTCCAGAAGCGGGCCACTGTGCCGGAAAAGCTGCCGGAATGGGTGGAGAGCGGTCTGACCGCGGACGGCGTACCCCTTAACCAGTATTACCTTCAGCACCCGGAGATGGTGCTGGGCACAATGACCCTCGGCAAAAGTATGTACGGCAACGATACGGAAACCGCCTGTTATCCCATTGAGGGCGCTGATCTGGCGGAACAGCTTACCAGGGCCATTTCCCATATTGCACCGCCTGACCAGGAACTGCTGGATATGGACGTGGTGGAACAGGAGGATGGCAAAGCGGCTGAAAGCATCCCCGCAGACCCCAATGTGCGTAATTTCAGCTATACGGTGTCTAAAGGGAAAATCTTTTTCCGCGAAAACTCCCGCATGGTCCAGGTAGAGTTGGGAAAGAAGCCCGCCGAGCGTGTCAAAGGCATGATCGAGATTCGGGACAGCGCCCGGAAACTCATTGATTTGCAGTTGAAGGGCGCAGCCGATGCGGAGATCAAAAAGGAACAGGCCAACCTAAACCGCCTCTATGATGCCTATACCAAGAAATACGGCATCTTGAACAGCGCCGGAAATCGGATGGCGTTCAATCAGGATTCCTCGTACCCGCTGCTCTGCTCGTTGGAAGTGCTGGACGATGAGGGTAACTTTAAGCACAAGGCGGATATGTTCACCAAACGTACCATTCAGCACCATGAGGCTGTGACCAGCGTGGACACAGCGGTGGAGGCCCTGGCGGTGTCCATCGGGGAGCGGGCCTGTGTGGATTTGGGCTTTATGGCCTCCCTCATGGGCGGCGGTGACAAAATCCCGCAGATCGTGGAAGATTTGAAAGGTATCATTTTCAAGGACCCGGCCACCGGCCCCTTTGATATTGAGGCAGGGGGCACAAATTGGTACAAGGGGTGGCAGACGGCGGACGAATACCTGTCCGGTGATGTCCGTTTGAAACTGGCTAAAGCCCGCGCCGCTGCCGAGGAATACCCGGAGTTCGCCATCAATGTGGAAAAGCTGGAACAGGTACAGCCCAAGGATTTGACCGCTGCCGAGATCAGTGTGCGCATTGGCGCACCATGGGTCAAGCCGGAGTATTATCGGCAGTTTATTTTTGAACTGCTCCAAACGCCGGAATATCTGCGGGATGGCAAAATAGACGTTTTCTACAATAAAGTCACTGGCGAATGGAACGTGAAGGGCAAGAGCGAGGACAAGCGGGACAACGCCCGCATCCGCGCCACCTACGGCACCAAGCGCAAAAATGCCTATGCTATTTTTGAGAACCTTTTGAACCAGCGGGACACGCGGGTTTATGACGAGGATGCCGAAGGAAAACGTATCCTTAATCCCAAGCACACCGCTATTGCCCAGCAGAAAGCGGAAGCCATTGACCAGGCGTTCAAGGACTGGATTTTTAGGGACCCGGAGCGCCGCGCCGACCTGTGCGCTACCTATAACCGCATCTTTAATTCCAAGCGGCCCCGCGAGTATAACGGCGACCATATCACTTTTGCCGGGATGAACCCGGAGTACAAGCTGGAACCCCATCAGCGCAACGCCGTGGCACGGATGCTCTATGGCGGCAATTCCCTTTTGGCCCACTGTGTCGGCGCTGGCAAGACCTTTGAAATGACCGCCGCCGCCATGGAGAGCAAGCGCCTGGGCCTCTGTCAGAAATCACTCTTTGTCGTTCCCAACCACCTGACCGAACAATGGGGCAGCGACTTCTTGACCCTCTATCCCGGCGCAAAGGTGCTTGTAGCCACCAAAAAGGATTTTAAGCCCAAGAACCGAAAGAAGTTTTGCGCCCGCATCGCCACTGGGGACTATGATGCTGTTATCATCGGTCATTCACAGTTTGAGAAAATACCCCTCTCTGCTGAACGCCAAGCGAAGGTGATCGAGGACCAGATCAGCGAGATTATGGACTCTATCGCAGAAGCCAAAGCGCAGAAGGAAGAAAACTGGACCATCAAGCAGATGGAGGGAACCAGGAAAGACTTGGAGGCAAAGCTGAAAAAGCTCACCGACAAGAAGAAGGACGATACTGTTACCTTTGAGGAATTGGGCATTGACCGCCTGTTTGTGGACGAGGCACATTATTACAAGAACCTCTTTTTACATACAAAAATGCGGAATGTGGCCGGTATCAGCCAGACAGAAGCGCAGAAATCCAGCGATATGTTTGGCAAGTGCCGCTATCTGGATGAACTGACGGGCGGCAGGGGCGTGACCTTCGCCACCGGCACTCCTGTCAGCAATTCAATGGTTGAGCTTTATACCATGATGCGCTATCTGCAATTTGATATGCTGGAGGAAGCGGGACTGAGCCACTTTGACGATTGGGCGGCAATGTTCGGTGAGAAGGTGTCTGCGGTAGAGTTGAAGCCGGAGGGCACGGGATTCCGTTCCAAAACACGGTTTGCCCGTTTTTATAACCTCCCGGAATTGATGAACCTCTGGAAAGAGGCTGCCGACATTCAGACGGCGGAGATGCTGAAACTCCCTGTGCCGGAGGCCGAGTATATCACTGTGACCACGGAACCCAGCGCGGCGCAGAAAGAAATGGTGCAGTCTTTGGCGGAGCGGGCCGAGGCCGTCCGTAAGGGCGATGTAAAGCCCAATGTGGATAATATGCTCAAAATTACCAGCGATGGACGTAAGCTGGCCCTTGACCAGCGCATTATGAATCCCCTGCTGGGGGACGACCCCAACAGCAAGGTCAATGCCTGTGTTAAAAATGTGTTTGAAATTTGGCAGGAAAGTACACCTACCAAGGGCGCACAGCTTGTTTTCTGCGACCTCTCCACACCCAAAGGACGGTCTGAGAGCAAGAAGCCCCGTAAGTCCATAGTGAAGAAGATCATCGAAAAAGTGATGGGAGAGAACCCGGACGAGGTAGGGGAAGATGCCGAGGGCGTCAAGCTGGAGCTGAGTGTATATAGCGATATTCGAGAAAAGCTGATCGCTAAAGGGGTGCCAGCGGAGCAAATCGCCTTTATCCATGACGCCCATACCGAGACACAAAAGGCGGAACTGTTTGCCAAGGTGCGGTCCGGTCAGGTGCGTGTTCTGCTGGGCAGTACGCAGAAGATGGGCGCCGGGACCAACGTGCAGAAGCGGCTGGTAGCCTCCCACGACCTTGATTGTCCGTGGCGGCCCGCTGATTTGGAGCAGCGGGCCGGACGGATCGTGAGGCGCGGCAACGACAATAAAAAGGTCAGGATATTCCGCTATGTCACCAAGGGCACCTTTGACGCCTATAATTGGGGGCTGGTGGAAAACAAGCAGAAATTCATCGGCCAGATTATGACCGGCAAATCCCCGGCGCGCTCCATTGAGGATGTGGACGCCACCGCCCTCTCCTATGCGGAGGTCAAAATGCTGGCGACTGGCGATCCCCGAATCAAGGAGAAGATGGAGCTGGACATCCAGGTTGCCAAGCTGAAAATGCTGAAAGCGAACCACATGGCGCAGAAGTATGAGATGGAGGATATGGTAATCAAGCACTATCCCCAAAAGATGGCGGAGGCCAGAATGTTCATCCGGGCGCTGACGGAAGATATGCAAATCCGTGATATGCACCCGGTAAAGGACGATGCCTTTTCTATGACCGTCCGCGGCAAAACCTATACGGAGCGGAAAGCGGCGGGCGAGGCTATCCTTGCCGCCTGCAAGAGCATGACCAACCCGGATCAGCCCCTTGATTTGGGCCAGTTCCGGGGATTCCCCATGAAGGTTCAGCTAAAGGGTGAAAAGTTTATAGTTACAATGAAGCAGAATCTCACCTACACGGCGGAGCTGGTGGACGAGCCTTTGGGGAATGTGATCCGCATCAGTAACGCGCTGGAGAAAATCACTGACAATCTGGAAAATCAGAAGCGGGGCCTGGTCACACTGGAGGGCAATCTGGAAAACGCCAAGGAAGAAGCAGTGCGGCCCTTCCCACAGGAGGAAGAACTGGCGGCAAAATCGGCTCGACTTTCTGAACTGAACGCTGAACTGGACAATGACGGTAAGGAGCGGGATCAGGGCAATAACGCGGAGCCGGAACGGGAGGACGGCGAGACACCGCCGCAGGCTAATCCTGCGCCGCCCATAGCGGGGGGTGATAAACCGTCCATTCGGGCGGCGCTGAAAAGCTACACACCACCCGCCCCGGTAGCCGCCGGGCCGGAAAAGAGCCATCATCGGGGGACGGCGCTATGAGGAAGAACGAGGGCCGCACGGTGGGCCTGTTTACTAAAGTCTCCCCGGAGGAAAAGGAGGTGATTGACAAGAAAATGGCCCTGCTGGGCACATCCAATCTGCGGGGGTATCTGCGGAAGATGGCGGTGGACGGTTATATCGTCCACTTGGATATGGAGTGTGTGAAGGAACTGGTGAGACTGCTCCGCTCCATCTCCAGCAATGTGAACCAGATCACCCGCCGATGCAACGAGACACGCAACCTCTATGCCCAGGATGTGGAGGATTTGCGGCAGGGCTATGACCGGGTAT
>CATKZW010000041.1 GCA_949841465.1 uncultured Oscillospiraceae bacterium | reverse complement strand
TGAGTTCTGTCCTTAACTTGGCAATCAAGTTTTCAACCGCGTCCCGGTCAGATTCCGTAAAGCTGAATGTAACGTCGCCATTATCATGGACAAACTGCGCGTGCTCGATCCCAGCGCCGTCCATGAGTCTTTTCAGCAGCGGGGCCTCCTCCGCAGTTACTGTGGTTTCCTGGCCGTTGATGGGAGCAGAGGTTTCGACAAGGGCATTGGTTTCATAAGCAGAGGCCACGGTGGAGATTTTGTGTGCCCCGCCTTCTGGGGCGGCAGACGCAATGGTCACGCCGCGATTTTGCCGCAGTTTTTCCACGTTCTGATTCAGCATATGGGTAGGGAAGCCACACAGCTCCACCCGCCCCACGCCGCCGACAGGCCGGGTAGTAAGGGTTAGCCCCAATAAGTCAGCGGCGGTTTTGGCATCCTCGCCATACAGCTCAAAGAAGTCGCCCATTTGATACAGAATGATGCTGCCCGGGTGAGTATCCCTGATCTCGTTCAGCTCATCCCACCAGGGGGCGCGGGAACTTTCCTCCTCCGCCTGGGGCGCGGCGGGTTCAGCGGCAGGGGGTTCGCTGGCTTCGGGGGCCGGTGCAGAAAACAAGTCAAAGGTAATCTGTCCGTCATCATCCTCCACTGCCTGGGGCCGCATTTTTCGCCCCAGGGCGCGGGCCGCTGCGGCCAATTTGCCCTCCGGCTCCTCCGGGGCCTGGGCGCTGTTCTGCGCCTGTTTAGCCTTTTGAGCCTCCCTCTCGGCTTTTCGGGCCTCTTTCTCTGCCTGCTTCTTCTGGCGCTCCGCCTCCAGGACAGCCTCCGGCAGCGGGGTGAACAGGGGAGATTCCCCCCGCTGATACATCCCCACATCCCGGAGTGCAAGCTGCATTTCGGCATAATGAGGCGTATCAGGCGAAAGGGGAGCGAAATCGCTCAGCATCCGGTTGAAAATTTTCTCCACCTGTTCCGGGCTGTCCAGCAGGGGCAGAACATCCCGCTTCGCTGCGTCAAAATCCCACTCGTGGGGATAGGTCCGGTCCGGGTCCGGCTTGTAGTAGTTAAAAGCGTAAATCTTTCGGGCAAGCGCCAGCTTATCATATGCCGGAAGATACGCCTTTTCCTGCTCGTTGAGATACTGTCCGCCGTCAATCAGCGCCCGGACACGCTTCTGCACCTGGTTCCAATTCAGGCGGACGGTGGCATACCCTTTGAAGCCGGATTCATCGTCCTGCCGGGTGAATTTGATCCCCTTGCTGTCATGCCAGTCATCATAGCCGGTATAAGAGAAGCCGCCATCTCCGTATGCCTCCCGCAAAAATTGGGCGCACTCCTGGGCGTTGTGGCCTTGCACAAAATAAGAATAAATGCTGAACTTTCCATTCTCATAGCTGCCGCCTCTCAGGAGCAGACGGTCAATTTCATCCTCGGTAATAAAGCTGGCCCTGCCGGGGACAAAGCCCTCCGCCGCACGGAATTCCTGGCGGGGCGTGAACAGGTTTACCATGTCAGCCAATAATGCCTGGGGGTCCGGATGGTGCCTGGAGCGCAGAAGGCTGGCGTTTCGGTCATAGGAACCCGCAAACTCGGCCAGCTCCCGCACAATTTGCTGGCGGCTGGCCGGGTCTTTCAGCAGTCCGGCAAGCTGCTGAGTATCCTCTGGGAAGCCCTTTTCCATATAGACCTGGGACACCGTGGGCAGGAAGTTCCGCTCTCTGGCACTGTCGCTGAAATTCTGGCGGAGATACCACAGCTTTTCTGCCAGTTCCCGGTATTCATTGCTCTCGGCGGCGGCGATTTTATCCTGGCTGGCATACCGCCCCTCCTGCAAAAGCCGGGAAATGCGGACGGCGGCAACAGTCCAGGGAAAATCAACGCCGACAGGTTCACGGACGCTGGTCCCGAGGTGGACGTGGAAACCCTGTTCATCGAACCATACAGCGTATTTTTCTCCGGCCTCCACGATACCCTTGCCGCCCTCGCCGTACTCTTTCTCCAAAAAGGCGGCGGCGTCCTCGTTCCGGGGATTCCTCTGGAAAAATGCCACAATGCGCTCAATGCTGCGCTGGCCGTTGCCGCCGCAGGTCAGGGCGCAGTCTACCACCTCATCCGGTACGCGGAAGGTGGGCAGCTTGATCTCCGCCTGCCGCGTTTCTTCCGCCTGGGCCTGGGCAATGCGCTCCACCTGCTCCTCCACCGGGGGGAACAGGTGAAACGGCGCAGGGGCTGGCCCCTCAGACGAAGAAACGGCGGGCTGTCCGCCCGCCGTCTGTTCCTCATCCTGATTTACCTGTACACGATCTCGTTCAGCACGATCTCCTCCGCCTGGGCCGTGAAGTTGTTCACCGCCTGCACCCAGCCCATCTGATCGCGGGCCTTCATCGCTTCGTCCACGCCGTTCTGCTTTTTCAGATCGGCCACCATCCTGTCCACCTGCTCCCGCACCTGCTGGTCGATCTCCCGCAGGTGGGGATCCAGCCGCCCGGTCAGCAGCATCGACGTGTACGTCCCGCTGTGGTGTTCTTGAAGAAAGCTCTCCCTCATCCGACCGTACTTGCCCAGAGGCATTTCCTCCTCGGCGTCCTGCCCGTCCATCATCAGGTCGGGGATCAGGTAATCGCCCACCTTCGTGTAAGTCAGCTCCATGTTCACCGCTCCTTTCTTTACTTTCGTGCTTTACCGCGCTAAATTTCTTTGCATCCTCAGTATAGTCGATTCCCTGAGAAAATGCAAGAGGTTTTTCCAGATTTTTCTTGTTGTTTTTCGCCTGCTCCCGGTCATAAATCTTGACAGCCCTGCCAATCTCATTGAGCAGTTCCTTGGACACCGCGCTGGTGGCATTGCCCAGGTGGTGGAGAACGGCGGGGGTGGAGAACTCGGTGATCCCCGCCAAATCGCTGTCCTCCATAAACTCGGCGGGATCCAGACCGCAACGGGTGAGGACAGCGTACTGAACACTGGCGGTGAGCACGTCCCGGAAGCGGACTTCCAGATTGAGATCGTCCAATTCCTCCAGCAGACTGTTCTGCACATCATAGGCCAAATCGGTCAAGTGGTCCCGGTAGACCTCGTTTACCGCCCGTGTAGCCAGTTCCATGAGCTGCTCGCCGATGTCTCCGTCCTCGGCAGGGCCATATCGCTTCTCTAACATATCCAGGACAGCAGCGTGGTGATCCTCCTGCATTTCCCACAGATAGGGCGCTTTGGCCCCCTTCACAGGACGGGTGTCTGATACGTCAAAGACATATTCCAGCGAGGGCCTGCCCCGTCTGTCCTTACGGATGAGGGCAATACCCTTGGAACCAGGCTTCACCCACCGCCGCATGGTTTCGTTCCACAACTCCATGCTGGCGCAGGCAGTGGCGTCTGGGCGCTGGGCGTAAATCAGAAGCTGTTCATCGAAGGGATATTTGAATAAACGGCTGCTGGTAGACAAATACCGCTTCCAACCATCTACGCTGTGTGTGACGGCGTGGGCAGTCTGATTTGCCAACTCTGACACATTTTGCAGCTTGTTTGCCATGAAATCCTCCTTATTTCAGAATAAAATGCCCGGAAGGCGATCAGCGGTCAGGCTGTCTCCTTCCGGGCTTTATGAGTAATGCAATCAGGCTTTTTCGCTTTTTCCTATGAGAATTCTCAAATACTTGACCATCAAAGGAATGTATGTGAGCGTGAACACTATGGAGGCGGCGATTCTCACACCCTTTTTACAGCGTTCCGCTATCTGCATCCCGGCCAGCAGTCCTAAAGACAGCAGGCAGAATTTCAGGACGGCCAAGTCCTTCCAGTCGCTCTCCCTGACAAATTCGTCCGCACTGGCAAATATTCGTTTCATAGTGGTTCCTCCTTTCGACACGGCACAACATCCTACAGAACAATTATAAATTGCTGGACGAAGTTTTGTCAATGACCGCCAGAAGTCAAGTGATTTTCTGCTTGCTCTGATTCATCCTGTCCAACACCGCCCGCTGGGCCGGGGAGAGGATGCGGGGCGGCGCGACCTTCAGCCACTTTTTTGGCAATTCAAAGGTGAGCCCACCCCAGCCGTTGGCGTCAGTCTGACGTACCTGCTCCGGATGGGTCCGGCACAGCGCCAAAAGCCGCCCCTTCAAAGCCTCGTTGTGGGTGTAGACGCTGGCAGTGCGCTCGGCCTCGTTGAAGTTGATGATCGTTTCCTGTTCGATCTTAGTCAGCTTCATGGCGTCACCGCTCCTTCTCAGGGCCGCGCCTGCCGGGGGAACCGCCGCCCTGGGAACGATCCGCCGCCTGCTGGCATTGCTTCAGATTGTCCCGCAGGGAGGGCTTGGGAACCTCGTTATTGATGATGCCGTCAATCTGGTTGCAGTTCTGTTCCATGGCCAGCTCGGCAGTTTTCAGAGAGTTTTCCAGCAGACCATGCAGCCTATTGTAGGCCAGTAGGTCCACGGACCAGCACGATAGCGTCCCCGCCTGCTTAAACGCAACGATGTCGCCGGGTTTTACAAAACCATTGGCCCGGTATTCGTCCAGTATGACAAGGGCATCCACACCCCCCATAATCGGACCGGTAGCGATTAGGTCAAAACCGCTTTCCATGGGGCTTCCTCCAGACAGCCGCACCCGCTCCAAAGGCTTGGGGCGATCCGCAGTCATTCCCACATCAAAGCGGTATACTGCCGCTGCGTCCCCTGATTTAGAAAGGAATTCGATTTCCTGTGTCTGGCTCTGTTTTCTGTCTATCTTCAATCTCCTCCACCCTCCATCTGCGCCACATATTGATCGGCACACCGACAAAGGTCCTCGTGGACTCCGTCAATCACGGCCAGCACGGCGCGAACGGCGGCATCCACCGCCCCCAGTACGGAGGTGTTGTCATAATCCTCCGACATCAGCGCCAGCAGTTCCGCCACCGTTTCTTCACTCAGCCCCAGTCGGACCGCCAGTTCCTCCGTGCTGGGAAAACCGTCCCCGCCGTCCAGAAACCACTCATAGGGCAACCCGAAGTAGTTGGCAATGCTCTGAAATTGATACACGTCCGGGGCGCTGTATCCATTCAGCCAGCGGTTCACCACCGGCACGGACACGCCCAGGTGACAGGCCAGATCCTCGCGGCGTATCCCGCTGAGAATCAGGATGTTTCGCAGGCGGTGGTCAAAACTTCTGGTGTTTTCCATGTTCACGATCCTTTCCTCCTATCGTTGAATTCCAGTTCAAAGTGGACATATTTCCCGCCGTCGTCCACCATCACTACCGTAGCGTTATAGAAAATGCCTTTTTTCTCCGAAAACAGGCCGGACACAGCGGCGCGCCCATTTTTTAAGAGCGCGGCGGCGACTTTCCGCGTCAGTTCCTTACGCTTGCTGGCAAAAAAGCGGTTGTTCTTCCACAGGGCAAAGCCGCAGGGCGGTGTGTCGTAGTAACCCTCGCAGAAGAAGCTCTTTTTGCCCTCCACCACGTTTTTTCCGCACCGGGGACATTTGCCCACTACCGTCCGCCCGGAACGGGACAGGGCGGAGGAGGCCACGGCCACATTGGCATAGCTCTTGACCAGGTTGGTGAGCATATCCACGATCCCGGCCATGAAGTCCTCCGGGGCCAGCTCGCCCAGTTCCACCGCGCCCAGCCGTTCCTCCCACTCCGCTGTCAGCTTGGCGGATTTGAGCTGGTCCGGCATAGCCCAGCACAGGGCCAGCCCCTTTTCCGTAGGGATCAACTGCCTACCGTCCCGTTCCACATAGCCGGAGCGTACCAGCTTTTCGATCACACTGGCACGGGTGGCGGGGGTGCCCAACCCTTTTCGCTCTGCGTCCTCCAATTTGGCAAAATCCTCCGCACTGGCGTGTTCCATGGCAGAGAGCAGGGTGTCCTCGTTGAAACGCGGCGGGGGTGTGGTCGTGCCCGATTTCAACAGCGCGTCCCCGCCTGCCAGCGTTTGGCCCTCGGCCAGCTCCGGCAGGGTGGAAGACGCTTCCTTGGGGGCCTTTTTCAGAGAAGCGAGATAGGCCCGCTCCGTTTCCTTCCAGCCCATGGCTGTCTCTGTCCGGCCCCCAGCGGTAAAAGAACCGCCGCCACATTCCAGTGTGACAGCGGTTTCGGCATAGGTATGGGGTTCACCCACAGCGCACATCAGACGGACGGCAATCATATAGAGGACGTTCCGTTCCCCGGTGGGCAGGGCGGCGAGGTCGGTCCCGGCGATCTCCGCCGTGGGGATGATAGCGTGGTGGTCGGTCACCTTGGAGCTGTCCGACACCTGGGCGGCGTTCACCGGGAAAGCCAGCCCTTCCATGCAGGGCAGCGCCCCGGCCACCGTTTGGCACAGCGCGGGCAGGCTGTCCGCCGTATCATCCGTCAGATACCGGCTGTCCGTCCGGGGGTAGGTGGTCAGCCGCTTCTCGTAAAGACTCTGCAAATAGTCAAGGGTCTCCTGGGCGGTGTAGCCGAACAGCCGGTTGGCCTCCCGCTGGAGGGTGGTCAGGTCATACAGCTTGGGGGGCCGCTCCGTCCGCTCCATCTGTTTCACACCCGTCACCGTGACGGATGTGCCCAGGCAGGCCCGCCGCAGCTTCTCCGCCTCCGTTTTGGACTTGATTCGCTTGCTTACCGCCGTTAGTCCCTCCAGCTTCAGCTCCACCGTGTAGAATTTCTCCTTCTTAAAGCTGGAAATGGCCGCTTCCCGCTCCATCAGAAGGGCCAGTGTTGGGGTCTGAACCCGGCCCACATTCAGCGTTTTCCCCTTGTAGAGTGTGGTGAACAGCCGGGTGCCATTGATGCCCACCAGCCAGTCCGCCTTGGCGCGGCACAGGGCGGCGACGTAAAGGTTGTCGTAGTTGGCGCTATCCAGCAGATTGTCAAAGCCTTTGCGGATGGCGGCTTCCTCCATAGAGGATATCCACAGCCGTTTCACCGGTTTTGTGCAGCCGCACAGATGGTAGACCAGCCGGAAAATCAGTTCACCTTCCCGGCCCGCGTCGGTGGCGCACACGATGGATTTCACCCGGCTGTCCTTCATCAGCCCGTCCAGAGTGTCGAACTGCTTTTTGGTGTCCGGCAGCACCTGGTACTGCCACTCGCTGGGTACGATGGGCAGGTCGGCATAGTTCCACTTGGAATATTTGGGGTCGTAGGCGTCGGTGGGGGCCAGCTCCACCAGATGGCCGATGCACCAGCTCACCAGCCAGCCGTTTCCCTCCAGATAGCCGTCCCGCTTCTCCGAGGCTCCCAGCACCAGGGCGATAGCGCGGGCCACGGACGGCTTTTCAGTGATTACTAATTGTATAAATATCACATCCTTTCTTAACTTGCCGCAATACGATCAGCGGCGATCTTGCAGTATGCGGGGTTGATCTCAACGCCGGTGAAGCTGCGACCGAGGCGTTTGGCAACAGCGCCGGTGGTGCCGCTCCCGGCAAAGGGGTCCAGCACCATCCCGCCCTCTGGGCATCCAGCCAGTATGCACGGCTCAACCAATTTTTCCGGGAATACGGCACAGTGAGCACCTTTGAAATACGCGGGACACAGGCTCCACACGCTCCGTTTGTTCCGGGTTTTCCCGTCCCCGCCCGGTTTCAGCGGGCCGTTTGTTTTCCCTGGCTGACGAAACGACCCCTTTTGATGGGCGATATCCTGCTTCATGCGGGCTATGGTGCTTTTCGCCACCGGCTCCCGGATTGCTGGCCCATTGAAATAGTAGCGGTCAGACTTGGACAGCAAAAAAATGTATTCGTGGCTTTTGGTACAGCGATCCCGAACGCTCTCCGGGATGCACCTGGTTTTGTTCCAGATGATATCCTGCCGCAGATACCAGCCGTCCGCCCGCAGCGCAAAGGCCAGCATCCAGGGAACCCCGATCAGGTTTTTTCCCCGGTAGCTGTCCCCGATGTTGACCCACAGCGTCCCATCCGGGCGGAGAACGCGCCGTACCTCCCGAAACACGTCCACCAATTTAGCGATATACTCCTCCGGCGAGGACTCCGCGCCGATTTGTCCCACAGTCCCGTAGTCCCGCAGGTTGTAGTAGGGCGGCGAGGTCACACAGGTGTGGACGCTCTCCGCCGCCAAGGTGCATAACTGTTCCCCCGCGTCACCACAAAGGATCAATTCAGCCACGGCGAGGCCCCCTTTTCATCAGATGCCGGTAGCATACCCCGATACATGGCGCACCCTTGCCATACGGACAGCCGTGGCAGGGATGGCCGGGAGGAAAGGGGGGCGGCGAAAAGTCCGCCGCCCTCTTTCCCATGGGGATCTGCGTCATGATCTTTTCGTAGGGGCTGTCGGTGAAGCACGTCATTCTTCCTCACCACCATAGCCATCGGGGTAGTCCGGCTCATCCGGCTCCGGGTATGCGTGCGGCCCTGCCGCAGGCAGATCATCCTCATTCACGGTCGGCTCATCCGCGTCCCCCGTCAGTTCATCCAGGTCCTCCGCGTCGGCCAGATCGTGCTTGGGCTTGTAGATTTTGATGTACCAGCCAGCGCCGCCCACTGCCAGCGCCGCCAGAAGCACGACAATGAGCGTCCCGGTTCCGCCGTCAGACCGTTTCTCCGGCTCCGGGACCGTCTGGCCGGGGGCCTCCACCGTGCTGGCACAGCCCTGCCAGGACAGGACACAGACGGGACAGGCAGCGTTTACCGCGCCGGGGACGCATTTCTGGGTGCAGGCGCACACCGGCTCCGGGTCGGGGATGGCGGACTGGGACGGCCCATCGGTGTCCTTTTCAGCCAGCGCCATCAAGTCGGATTCTGTGACGGCGTTGAGAAAGTACACGTTCTCGCTGTCCCGCTGCCGGTCGATTACCAGATAGAACACGTTTTCATCCGGGGTGGCGATGGTGAAAAACTCCCGCCTGCTTTCCTCTGAAGTGCCGGAAACATTGTCGATCACCGTGCCTTGGCCTCCGGGCGGTGTGGTCAGCCCCGCCGAGGGCTGGGGTGCTGGGCTGGGTGTGACGGCGGTATCGGTGCCGCTGGGTGTGGTGAGGACTGAATTCTGGTAGTCGTTGGTGGTGTCGAAACAGCGGACGAACTGGGATTTCTCGTAGATGGTGCCGTCTTTGCCCGTCACCCGGACGTAGACGGTGCAGTTTTCCGTGAGCTCCACCACGGTGTACCAGCGGTTTTCTGTCTGCTCCAGTTGGCTGGTCACGTCCTGCCACGTCCCGCCGCTCACCTGGACCTGGGCGCTCTGAAAGCCGGTCCCGGCGTTGTCGGTGACGCGCACCTCCACCTCCGCCCGCTGAGTGGCCCAACCGCTGGGCGGGGTAATCCGGATGGTGATATCCTGTTCATCCTCGCTGCCGTCATAGGCCAGGGCGGTGCCCGTCAGGGACAGCGCCATCACCAGACACAACAAAACGCAAAAAATATGCCGAAATTTTTTGTTCAAGTTTTCTCAAACCTCCTTTTGGTCAGTCAAATTTGCCTGGGACGGTTTGCGCGTCGCCCCAATCAGGTCCAGCAGGCCCCGCAACTCCTCCGGGGAGGACGCCACGCCGTGGACGATGCGCAGAATCTCCGTGTTCTCCAGCTCAGTGAGCTGCCGTTCAAAGTCTCGGGCACGGGCCTGCCACTGGCTGGCCTTCTCCCTGGCGTTGGCCAAGTCAGCTCTGATCCGCTCCCGCTTGACTTCAAAAGCGTCACGCATGGGCAACGCCTCCCCGCTTGTTGGGTACATAGTCCGCGAAGGTGGGCACCGTGCGGAACACTCGTTTGTTATTTACCCACCGCTGGAGCTGTCGGGTGACGAGGGGAGCGCTGGGCCGGTCATAGATCATGATGTAGGGGTCGAAGCCCATAGCCCGCAGGGTGTCCACCCGGTATAGGTCCTGCTCATGGGTGCTGCCGAAGTTGGTGAGCACATATACCCTCAACCGCCGGAAGTCATGGATATGGGTCAACTCAAAGAAGCGGCGGAAATAGGGGGTCAGGTCCACATTGGGATCATCCCAGGCGAAATGAATCATTTTCGTGCGCACCCGGTTCAGCAGGGCGGCGTTGTCCGGGGTAATGAGCCGGATATCCAGCCCCTGGGTAAAGTCCACCCACGCACGGCTGTCCGCAAGCTGCAAAATGAGCTGTTCATGGTCGGGACAAGCCAGCAGATTGGGGTCCAGCAGCTTGATCTCCCGCTGGCCGTCCCAGAACTCGGACAGGTCAGCTACCTGACGGCTCCGCCGCCCCTCCTTGCCGCTGACGATGCAAAATCCGCAGTCCCTGGGGCAACCACGGGTCAGAAAACCGTAGGCAATGCCTTGGAACTGCGGATATAAGCTGTAATCCGGGCGGGTGTGTTCCACCGCGTCCGGCAGGTTGGGACCGGGGCCGTAGCCCGTGCCGCCGCAAATCACATGGGCGGCATTGGGCACGACCATGGTGTCTTTGGAATAGGTATCGGTAAACACCCGGCTTTTGTAAACCACATCATAGCTGCCCTCGGGGGACCACATCTCCACGCTGTCCCCCCGATTTTTGTGGTGCGCGGACAGCTTCATCAGGCACAGGTTGGGCCAGTTATGACCGTCCACGTCATATAAACCGATTTTCACTTCATTCCTCCAATCATGTTAAGGCTCAGGCAGACGGCCAAATCCATAAAAGTGGCTCTGCCAATATGGTGTATTGATGCTGGTGTAGGAAATGGGATCACCACAGTGGATCATCCGCCCGCCGCCCACATAGATACCCACATGGGTGGGCCTGTTGGGGTAGGGCGCGTCATAGGTGCCGATGAAGAACACCAGATCACCGGGTTTTGCGTCAGCGGCGGACACCGGGGTACAGATATCCTCCAGGCCCATTACTCCCAGCCGCCCGTAGTTCCAGCCGCTGTGATTGATAACCCAGGACACATAGCCGGAGCAGTCAAAGGATGTGGTGGGATTTGTGCCGCCCCAAACATAGGGATAACCCAGGTATTGCTCCGCCACGGCCAGCATGGCCTGGAAGCGGTCATCGCCCACAGGTTCCCCGGAGTAGTCCGGGATGATTGGTCCGGTAGGTTCGCCGCTGCCGCCCATGTCCACGAAATAATAGGGGTTCAGATATTCCCCGTTCAGCATGACTTCCAAATGGAGGTGAGGCCCGGTGCTGTCCCCGGTACTGCCCACCGCACCGATCACGTCCCCGCGCCTGACATCCTGGCCCGCGCTGACGCTCAGCGTGGAACAGTGGGCATACCGGGACTGATAGCCCTTATCGTCCTCGATCACCACGCACAGGCCGTAACTGCCCGTATCTCCAGCGGAAACCACTTTCCCGTCGTGAATAGCCGCAACGGGTGTACCCTGGGCGGCGGTAATGTCCACGCCCCGGTGCAGGTCCTTGGCCCCAGTGGTGGGGTAGACCCGGTAACCGTAGGGGCTGGACACATAGCCCAGCCAGGGGAAGTCAAAAGGATTTGCAAACGCCTGACGGTTGCCATAGGTCTGCATATACACGCCATAGCGGTCCGTTTGCTCTCCTGGGGTGAGGGTTTCAGCCATCATATCCGCCCACCGGCGCACGGTGAGGGTGGTTTTCAGCACCTTCCACTGATAGGGGTCACCGTTCTCATCGTATTTGGTTTCGGTGATGGGCGTCCGGGTGAGCTGGTATTTCTCAGAAAACAGCCGGTCCAGCTCTGGGCGCACCTGCTCAAAGGTAAAGGGGTCGTACATAGCGGCGAGATAGGCCATCAACTCATAGGGATTGTGGCTGATCTCGCCCACGCTGTAGCGGTATTCGTCATAGCCGGGGTGATTGGCCTCGGTGCTGTTGATATCCAGTTGCAAATATGTCTCTAACTCTGTAAAATACAGTTCAGAATTGCAAATTTCCTGTTCGTCCGACAGATAGGTGGCGGAGAGGTAGGAGGACTGGACGCCGGACAGCATGGCGGTGCAGGAGGCCAGCCCCGCTGAGAAAAAGGCGATCACCAGCGCCAGCAGCGCCACGATGAGCAGGGCGCTCTTGTGCGCCGCTGCGTACTGCTGTACCGCCCGGGCGATCTTCCCCACAACGGTGGCCGTCTGCTGGGTGTGCTGGGCGGTCTTTTGGGCCTCCCGTGCGGCCTGGGCATATCTGCGCTTGATCTTCTGCTTCTGCATCCACCTGGACAGGATATTTTGCCGCCGCAGCTCGGGGTGGTCCCGAAGGGCGGTCTGCCATGCCAGCTCCGCCCGGTTCTGGGCCAGACGGCGCTCCGCCCGGCGCAGCTCCCGGAACGGCTTGGAGTGCAGGCGACGATTGTTCCAGCGCAAAAAGCGCCCTGTAGCCTGTTCAGCGGCAAATTCGCCCTTGTGCGCCGCCTCCACCGCCATGTTCTGGTGTTCCACCTCCCGGAATTTCCCGTGGAGTTTCATCACCGCCGCCATTTTCAGCGTATGGCCTGCCTGGGCGGGGAGGGATGGGGACGCCTGCTCGGGCTGAACCTCCTCCTCAAACCGCAGACGGCGGCGAACCTTGCCAGAAGCGGCGTCATATTCCTGCTCCAGATGGGCGCGGCGCTTCACGGGCAGCTTGGCCTGGGCGCGTTCCAGCCGCCGCCCGGACTGCTCCACCTTCCGCTCCGCCCGTTCATACCGTCTCTGCTGACGGTGTGAGGGCGGCGGGGTGTCTGGCCCACCGCCCTCATCCGGAGCGCTGACCTCCTCATCCTCAAAGCACAGATGGGACGGCTCCTGCCCAGTGGTACGGTCCTGGGCGGCGGGTGTGCCCTCACCCTCAAAGTGCAGCCGCCCGCCGTCCTGGGCGTCAGCCTGGACAGGCGGGGCCGCGTCCTCCCGGAACCGCTGGGCCTGCTTCCGCTGCCGCCGTTTTTTGCCCGAATCGTCGGGCGGGGACGGCGATGCGCTGTCCTCCGCCGTCCCTGTGTCCGGGGCGGGCGCGTCCTCAAACCGCAGCCGCCCCCGGTCCGGCTCTGGGGACGGGCTGGGGGCGTTGTCATCATCGAAGTGCAGCCGCCCGCCCTCTGGCTGATCCCGGACAGTGGGAGCGGCCATGTTCTGCCGGAATTTACCGCCCTGCCGACGCTGCCGCCGTTTCCGAGATTGGCCGTTGTCCTCGACTGGGGGCGGGGCCACCACAGGAACATCGTGCGCCCCCCGCATGGCAGGGGACGGCTCAATTTCATCAATGGGACGGCCCTCCGGGGGCGGCAGGGGGTGACGGCGCTTCTTCCCCTTGGCCGGGGTGCGCTGTGCCAGCCCCTGGTCTGGGGTGCGGTCCGGCCCAAAGGACACATCCGCCGTGCGCTGGCTGACCCGGTGCTCCTCCCCAGTGGCCTTGTCCTGCTCCACCAAGCCGTCCCGGCCCAGCTTCTGGACCCGCTTGGACTTCGCCCGGTACAGTTTCCGGCTCATCGTACCGCCTCCGGGGGCGTATGATCCCGATCAGGCGCAGGGGCGGACCGGGCGGCGACCTCGGCCTGATTTTTCTGAAGTACCTCCCGGATGGAGGGTTTCTTCTCCAGCCGCTTCCCCGGCTTTTCCGCCGCCCGCTCCGCCTGACGATCCCGTACCATATCAGCGGACTGCTCCAAGTCCTCCACCATACCGATGGCGGCGAGGGTATTGTTGTTGATGTTGGACAGCAGCTTATGCACCCCCCGCATGGGGGCCAACACAGCCGATTGAAACCGACCCTCCTGTCCGCCGTTCACGGTCTGCATTTCTCCGCCCGTCATAGCGCGTCCGGCGTTTTTCAAATGAGCGCCCGCGCTGCGCAGCTCATGGCCCATCTCCTCCATTTTGTTCAGGGTGTCCTTCATTCTGGAAAGGGAGCTTTGCAGCCCCTCTTGCAGATACTCCAGCCCTTTTTTCACGCCCATAGCGGAAATTGCGCTGTCCAGCGCTGACACACCCGCGTCCTTGAACCGCTCCAACCCGTCCTTCACGCGCTCCATGATTTTGTCACGAAAGGCCGTCAGCCGGTCCCGTGCCTGCTCGACTTTCTCTCTCAGCGCCTCCACCGTATCGGCGAGGAGGGACTTAGACGAAGCCTGCTGTTCCGTCACCTGGGCAAGTTCGGCTTTCACCGCTGCCAGTTCTTGCAGAACGGCGTCAAACTGCCGCTCCATGCCGTCCAGATACCAGGACATGAGGGACAAATCCTGCCCCTGGGTTTCTCTGCCGTTCTCCTCCAGCAGCTTCAAAAACTCCTGGAACGAGGGGGCCTTTTCCATATCCACAGCCGGTCACCCCCTGTCAGCCCTGTCCCGCCAGATCTTCCGGGCGGGTGGTGAGCAGCTTATACAGCTCGGTGTCCTTGGGGAAGTGGTCCACGAAGGGAATGATGACGTTCCCAAAGAACAAAAGCCCCTCACCCGGCCCGCTGTTGGTCACATAAGAGAGCTGGTGAGGGGAGATATTGAGCTGTTTTGCCAGGATTTGGCGGTCGCCAGCGGCCTGATTGAGCATATAGATGAAGTCCGAATTTTCAAAAATATTCTCGATTTCGGCGGAGGAAAGCAGGTCTTTCACATTCTGAGTGATCCCGGTGGGGATGCCGCCCCATTTACGGAACCGCTTCCAAATCTCCACCGTATACGCCGCCGTCTGTTCATCCCGGAGCAGCAGGTGCATCTCGTCAATGTAGAGGCGGGTGGATTTGTGGGCGTTCCGGTTCTCGCTGACCCGGCCCCACACCTGGTCCTGCACCACCTGCATCCCGAACTTTTTGAGCTGCTTACCCAGGTTTTTGATGATGTAGCACACGATCCGGCTGTTGATCTCCACGTTGGTGCGGTGGTTAAACACGTTGAGGGAGCCGGTGACGTAGATTTCCAGAGCCGTAGCCAGCCGTTGGGCCTCCGGCTCTGGCTGCTGGCACAAAAGCTGGTGGAGGTCCCCCAGCACGGGCATTTTCTCGGGCCGGGGGTCCTGCAAATAGTCCCGATAGACCATGTGGACGCAGCGGTCTATCACCGTTTTCTCAATGGGTTCCAGCCCCGCCTTGCCCCCCACGATCAGCTCCATGAGAGACAGGATGAAATCGCTTTTCAGCGTCAGGGGGTTGTCGTCCTCGCTGTAGTTGAGGTTTAAGTCCATGGGGTTGACATACTGATTGGACGTGGGGGAAATGTCAATGACCTGCCCGCCCAGCCGCCGTACCAGGGGCGAATACTCATCCTCGGGGTCGATAATGGCGATATCGTCCTGGGTGACGAGGAAAGCGTTGGCGATCTCCCGCTTGGCGGAGAAGGACTTGCCGCCGCCGGGGGTGCCCAGGATCAGGCCGTTGGGGGCCTTGAGTTGCTTTCGGTCTGCCATAATGAGGTTGTTGGACAGGGCGTTCAGCCCGTAGTACAGCGCCTCGCCGCCCATGAACAGCTCTTGGGTGGTGAAGGGGACGAAAATGGCGGTGCTGGAGGTGGTGAGGCCCCGCTGAATGTCGATCTGGTTCAGCCCCAGGGGGAGGGAGGACATGAGGCCCTGCTCCTGCTGCCAGTCCAGCCTCCGCAGGGCGCAGTTGTACTTCTGGGCCACCCCAGCCGCCTGGAATACGTCGGTTTTCAGCCGCTGCCGCCGGTCTGCCAGATTCAGCACCAGCACCGTCACCAGAAACATCCGCTCGTTCCGGCTTTGCAGGTCCTCCAGCAGCGTCTTGGCCTCGGCCCCGTAGGTGTTCAAATCGCTGGGAATTATGTCCATGTCGTATCCGGCGCGGACGGCTTTCTTCTGCTCCTCGATCTTCATGCGGTCCAGGTCGGTGAGCTTCCGCTTGATATTTTTGATGGCGGCGTTCTGGTCGATGGACTGGATGTGCAGCGTCACCACCTGGCTGTTCTCCAGGTCCAGGAAGTCCTTCAGCATTTTGTCCGTCAGCTCCGGGGCCAGAATTTGAAGGAAGGACGCCGCGCCGTAGGTCCTGCCGATCTGAAACACCCGGCCATCCTGGAAGGTGAAGCTGTCCGGGGCGATGAAGTCCTTGCTGGACAGCCCAGTTTTCCAGATAGCGTCCCAGGCGAAGCGGAACTTCTGTCCGCCCGAGGGGTGGAACATCTGGTGCAGAACCGCCAGCCGCTCATAACCGTTGAGCGAGTGCGCCCGGACGCCCAGCACCTTGAAATTGGCGAGAATGTCCGCCTCCACCCGTTCCAGCCGGGGTTTGGCCGCTTTTAGGCTCTCCGCCTCCACACCGAAGGTGATGTACTTGGTCTTGGTCAGGCCGTTGTTGCCCTTGGCAAGCTGGTCTTTGAGCATATCCGAGTATTCCTCCCGGATGCCGTTGAAGGCGTCGATCTGCTCCGGGATGCAAATGGCCCGCTGGTATTCTTCCATGTCGGTGCGCTGATTGAGGAAGGAGAACTGGACGTGGATGGAGCTGTCGAAGTAGTTGAGGAAGTCACAGTAATCCTCAAAAATCCGGTTCTTGTCCTCGTTTTGGGCCAACTGATAGTTGATGTCGTAGAAACGAATCTGCTTGGTGTAGTAATGGTCCGTCACCACACAGATCCCGTCCCGGCACATCTCCCGGTAGGGGATGGTCTGCTGGGCGGTCTGGGGGAGCCTGCCGTCCAGCTTGGCCTTTTTCACGGCGGATACCAGCCGCCGCTTGTCCGGGCCGGACAGCTTGGCCTCCGGGGTGAGCCGGATGGCGTCCCGCAGGTCGGTCTTATCTGTTTCGTGCCGCTTTTTTGCTGTGCGCAGATTTCTTGCCTGTGTTTTTTGTTGCTTTGTTTGCAATCGCTTTTGCCTCCATTTCTTTTCGGTTCTGCCGCTCCAGGGCGGCGTACAGGTTTTCGGTGCGGTAGGGACGGGTCCGGGGTGCCAGAAACCGCGCCCGGATGAAGTGGCCCAGCACCTTCTCCAGGGGCTGGCCGTCCTTCTCGTAGATTCCGAACAGGAAGAAGGGCAGCATGAGACCGATCATCAGCAGAACCGCAGTATCATTGCCGGTGATACCCCGGGTGAGTACATAGGTGGGCACCCCGGCCAGAGCGCCGCCGCCGAAACAGACGAGCTGGCGCTTGGTCAAATTGAAGGCCACCTTGGACTTCACACGGGTCAGGTCTTTGGGAACAGGGACAAAGGGCAATTATCTCACCTCCCGATTTTTTGGTTTTGTAGTGGGCTGATTGTCAGAAACAGGTTTTGCCGCAAGCTGGTCCCGAATGGAATGCTTCTTTCCCGTATCCCATGCAGTTGCTTTTACCGGACTGTCAGTGCGCTCATGTTGTGTGCGCGCGGCGACGGCGCTTTCAAAAGCCTTTTCCGCCGTTTTTTCATCCGCATGGCAGCGGCCCCAGGTATATTTTCGATACCCTTGGGGCGTTTGTTCAAACATCCAGTTGATAAACGGGTATTTTATATCGTCCTTTTTAGCGAGAACCAAACCCGTCCCATCACGAAATTGGACAGTCCTTTGTATGGTATAGCCCTGCGGCGTGTCAATGCCGGTGTTAATTCGGTCACAGGCATTGATAATTTGTTTGGTAAGATCAGCGAGTTCATCCCCGATCTCTGCCTGGAGCCAATGAAAATCATCGTCTGTGTCTATGTAGTAAATGTTACCGTCATGCGTTGGGTGAATCGGGGTCTTATCTGCATGGATGAAGAACTCTTTTTCAGCTAATTTATAGCCTGCGCACACCCCAAATCTCTGACCTTTACACTCCTCGCCGTCAATTTTTCTGGCTTCGTCTTGGACTGCCTTCGGCATATCCAGCAAATCGGCCCAGAATACGACTACATCTTCATAGGTATCAACCGATTCAATCCCCTTGAATCTCATGTTTATCTTGCCTCCGTGTTCTTCTGGTGCTGATGGCCGGTGGGCTTCCCCGTCTGCGTTGCCGCACTTGCCGCTAACTGCTCCTTGATGGAGGGTTTGGACGGCTGTCCCTGAGTACGCTCCTCCCGCCGCATGAAAAAATACTGCCCGTGTTTGCCGTCCACCTGAGCGATATACATGGGCTGCTTCACTTGGGCCCGCACCTTTTCAAAGAGCTGGTGCATATCGTTCTGGGAGACCAGCGGCAGGAAATAAGGGGATACCTCTGCCATAAAGTGGGTCTGATCCGGCGTATTCGGCTCGGTCAGGCTTTGCAGCGCGGCAGCGAGGCGGTCCGCCTCCGTCTGAATGCGGAATTTCTCCAGCTCCTGCACATGGACGGAGATATGGCCCTTGGGCATCCGTTCCCGGCGCTCGTGCTCCCGGCGAAGCGCGCCCTGCACCACGCTCTCATCGTCCGCCTCGTTCCGGGTATCCGCAATATCGCCATAGTGATATTTCAAGCCGGGGATTGTCTCGTAGTTATACTCTTTTTCCGGGATTCGCACCTCCCTCCCGCCGAAAAATGTAACGGTTACATCGGTATAGGGCGAAGCGGCCCGCTCCGTGAACTTTGCCATCTGGTGCTGGTCTTGCTGATACAGATTGGCCCTCAGCCCTTTTTTGCCATCCCCCAGCAGTTCCACCGAGTAGGCCAGAACCTGTTCCCTGGTGTGGCGGTGATAGTATTGGCAGGTGTTATAGCTCCGGGTGCCAGCGATAAACATATCCCGCTCATTCAGGCAGTCCACGCCGCTTTGCCGGAAGATTACCACAAAATTACGCTTGGCGGGGTCTTCTGTGGCAGCGCCCTCACGCATAGTGTCCAGCGCGTAGTTCAAGTCGTTCCGATAAAAGGCCGTTTTCTGTGCCCTGATCTGAGGAAGAATGGCTTCCAGGTCCACATCCATAAATTTTTGCAGGCCGTCCGGCTTATGCTCCGGGGCGTCCGCCGCCAGCGGATAGAGGGTCAGGTCATCCGCCTTATTCGCTGTGTCCGCGATCACCGCGCCCAAAGCATCCAGTTCAAACTCACAGCTCTCCCAATGGTCAGCGGCGACCTCCAATGGGTTTTGGAAGTTCAAAAAATAGGCCACTTCCGTCTCTGTCAGTGGCTTCTTGGTGAAATACTCAAATACCTCCGCAGTTTTGGCAATCCTGTCAGCACCGTCGATCAACTCTTGACGGTCTTTCAGCAGCAGCCCCGCGCGGTAATCGGCATAGTTCTCCGTTACGCGATCTAAAAGCTGCTGATGGGATTTTTCAAGGTCCATTAACGCGCCTCCTTGTCCCTGGGCTTGGCGGGATGGTCGCCTGGAACCGGCTTTGCCGACAACTGCCGCTTGATGGAGGGCTTGCCCAACTCTGCCTGACGCGGGGGCTGTGCCAGAAAATCGTCCAGGATGGCAAAGCTGGACTGATCCACATAATAGCTCGTAATAGTCCCGTTCTTTTTTACCGCGATCACGTCACTGACGGACATACTGGGATGCTGGTAGTCGGGCGGGTGGTCCGTGTTGAACCTGGTCCAGAGGGTGTTCAGCCCGGTGCCCTCCGGGAGCGGGGCGGTGTAAACCAGCTCATAGTTGCCCCGCTGGGGCCGCTGGCCTTGCTTTTGCAGGCTTTCCAGCGACTCATACCGAATATATCTCAGGTCTGGGTCATGGTGATTGAGCTGATAAATTGCAAAGCAATCCTGCGACTGACAAAGAAAGGTCAGCTCCCGCTCTGTCTGATGCTTCATGCGGTCCGCCACAGCCTCACGAAACCCACGGCTGTTCTGCCAACCCGCTCTCGATACGGCAAATAAATTATGGTAGGACGAATTGACATCCACAGGACCCTTTACATTTCCATGGGCGTCCACCTCATAGATTCTGAACCCCTTTTGGGACAAATCCTTTGCAATATCGTCCGCCACCGGGAGCAGATCCCCCTTAAGATAGCCCATACACGCAATGTCAGCCATGGTACAGCCATAATCCGGCCTGGGGTACTCATCCAGGGGCGGGTCAAGCTGGATATTTTTCAGCTTTTGCAGCATATCCAGGGGAACTTTCTCCACAGTGAATGCGTTGATGCCGTAGTCCTCAAAGACGGCGTATCGGGCGGCGTTGAAAATACCTTGCGCAGGCTGTTCGCAGACAGTGCTCACATCCAACTGCCCGTGATAGATCTGACGCATAGTTTCTTTATCATAAATCGTATAGTCGAACCGATCACCGCTGTCCGCAATATGGAGATAGATCCCGCCATTGACCAGATACAGCGCGTTTTCCACTTTACCGCCCATTATCGAGCCTCCCGATTTTTGGGTTTGACGGACGTTTCGCTGGGGACGGGTTTCGCCGTCAACCGTTCTTTGATGGAAGGTTTCTTTGCGGCTGGTTCCTGGAGCTCACGCCCTGCGGCCATCGCCCTCCGGGCCAGCGCAGTAAAATCCTCTAAATGGAATGAATGACTGTTAATCATATAGTCAGAGCACCGCGCCCTGGTGTTCAGCTTGGGGACGGACGCGGCCCAGACCACAGCGTCACGGGACAGCCGCTCATCGTCCCGCCGCTCCAGCAAGGTCACAGCCAGAACATGGGACACGCGGTCCGGGCCGAACTCTGCCAGCACCCCCTTTGCCGCAATAGAGAGCTGCTCCCCATCCTGGCTTTCCAGGATTGCCGCTTCAATGGCGTCCCGGCAGGCAATGTTCGCCTGATGGGAAGCCTCAAAGGCGGCAAGCTCACCGTTTTCACGTGCGTGTCTGACATTTTCTCGGTAGAGCGGGATGGAGCGAGTGGCCTCCTGGTCCTTAACCCGTATGTCTGCCAGCTCCTCAATCACATCCCGGATGTCCTCCATGTGGCGGGTTTCCACATTGCTCCACTTCTGGTATACATCCGCCAGCGGGGTGGGTGAGGCCAGCAGCGCCGCCGCTTGGTCGGCAGGAAGCTCCAGCACCTCCAACTCCGCCAAAATATCCTCCCGCATAGCGTATTCATAGGCGTGATTTAATGCCTCCTCCGTGGACAGGCCCAGCAGATTATGTTTGAACCGCTCCTGTTCCGCCGCCATTTTGTTGTACAGCTCCTGATTCAGCTTTTCAGCGTCCATTGCATACTCCTTTTTTGACTTTTAGTGGGCATTGAGGATAGACTTGCTCACCGCGCCGGTCTTGAACAGGGAAAAGCATAGCAGCACTGTGTACCCGGCGCACTGCCAGATAGCCATGTGCAGGTTTGCCCCGTTCCCAATCTGGCTGATGAGTACAGCGTAGATCGCTACGCAGATCATAATGAAAAAGCCTTGCAGCCCCAGGGCCACAAGACCGCGCAGATAGTTTTGGCCCATCTGCCCCCACTCCCGGTTGGTCATGGTGGCGAAGGGGATGGCTCCCACGGAGCAGTAGATGTAAATTTCAATCATGCGGCCTATCAGTACCAGCATGACGCACAGGGACAGGATGGGCATGGTGATTTTCAGCAGCATGGTTTCCACCAGCAGGCCGAACAGCTCCCCGATGCCCATGGCGTCAAGCTGGGCGGACACATCCCCCAGCGCGGCGGCAAAGTCTACGCTGGTGCTGCCGGTGATGATACCCGCGCTGCGCTGGACCACCGTTTGGGCCATATCGAAAATAGCCATGGTGATATCAAAGGTGTGAGACACCAGATAGACGGCCACAAAGGTCTTGATGATCCACTTATAGATGGCGAATGTCTCAAAATCGTGGAGGTTGTTCCGGTCGATAATCATGCTGATCAGCTCATAGCACATCACGAAGGTGAGTACCATGCCCGCAATGGGCACCACCACGTTATCGCTCAGATTGCGGATCATGGAGAAAACCCCGGCGTTCCATGCCGCCGGGGTCGTTCCCACGTTTGCCGCCACCTCCCCGACCTCGGTGTTGATCTGGTCGAACATCCCGTTGAGATTGCCCATGATACAGTCTTTGAGGATGCCCATGATCCACTCCTGGATCGTGTCGAGGATGTTCAGCATGGCTTACTGTCTCCGGTTCAGTTGAACAGGTTGGCCAGCAGGGGGACCAGCTTCATGCCCACCAGCACCACGCCGCCCCCGGCCATGAGTTGCTTCATGCCCTGCGACTTAGCGCCGGGGTTGTCGTTGCCGTAGCCCTCCAGCAGATTGATGAGGCCCCAGACGCCCAGACCAGCGCCCAGCGCACACACGATGACCTTTGCGGTGTCGATTGCAGAAGTGAAAAATTCCATTGAATACCTCCATAAATGTTTGTTTTTATTGTGGGACATATAAAAACCGCCATCTGAACAAATCAGACGGCGGCATTACCGGGCGGGACGGCGTTTCGGAGTTCACAGCGATCCAAAACAGTGTCCGCCAGACGGCCAAAGTTATAGCCCGGACAATCCGGGGCGAAAACAGTTGCGGCCCTGCTGTTTTTGCCGTATAATGGGCCAAACTGACTGTGAGAGGGATAGCGCATGAACAACAGGGAATTGGGAGCAAAGGTCCGCTCCGCCGTATACCTCCAATGCCAGAACCGGGGTTTTGCCGCCCCGGTGGACGTGTTGATGGATGTGGGGTATCTGTCCAAACAGGACTATGAGAATTGGCGGTATGGGCGCGTGGATTATCTGGAGCGCGTCTGCAAAGCCAACCTCTCCAAGCTGTCCCTGGTCATGCGTGAAATGCGGTCTTATGCCGTGAAAGCGGGGTTGAAGCCGTCCTTCTGCTATTACAAGCGGTGGGGGACTAAAAAGAAGAACGGCCAGGGCCGCAAGCCTGTGATCCCCCTGCGGTTCAGCAAGAGCGGCGACCCAGAGATCGAGCGGCGGTACGCCACCCATTTTGTAGATTTGAAACGGACCGCACAGCTCAAAGCGGAGCGGGCCGCGAAAGCGGAAAGTCAGCCGGATTCCTCCTCGGGGGAGGATGAGGCGCCGAACTCGTAGGGCTCAAAGGTATCCTGGGGGCTGACGGTGAGCCTCCGGCTGAGAAACCTCTTTACATCAAACCTGTTTTTCTTATCGTAGTCAGAAAGATATTTATACTGCGGGTGCTTCGTAATATCGAACTTATCGCTGAAAAAAGGCCGGACGCCCTGCACCTGCAAAATGCACTTGCCGCCGTCCATAACAGCCAGCTCATCCACATCCATGAGGGCCTTGCCCAACTTCTGATAGTTCAGCGAGTGGGATGTTTCCCGGCCCCGGCTCTCGCCGGTGTTGAATGTGTCGATAGTCTCCCGGCCCAGGGTTTCGGACAGTTCTTTGAGGGTGCTGCGTTCTTTGCCCCCCAGGAACAGGACACAGGAGCAGTTGCCGATGATGGTTTCAGCGTGGTCTTTATAGACCGCCTTCAACTGGCTCTGGGTCTGCACCACAATGTGGGCGGAAATTTCACGGGAGCGGATCACGCTGATGAGGTGCTGGAAGTTGGGGATTTTCTGGTTGGCGAACTCATCCAGCAGGCAGGTGACGTGTGTTTTCAGCGCTCCGCCGTTCTCCAACGCCTTGTCGCACAGGACGTTGAACATCTGGGTATACATCATGGCCGAGACGAAATTGAACGTCATGTCTGTGTCGGACACCACGCAGAACAGAGCCGTTTTGCGGTCCCCTATCTTATCCAGCTCCAATTCGTCCCCTTCCATCAGCTCCCGCACCTCCTTGATGTCGAAGGGGGCCATTCGTGCGCCGCAACTTATGAGGATGGATTTTGCGGTTTTCCCCGCCGCCATCTTATATTTTCGGTACTGACGGACGGCAAAATGGTCCGGCACACGCTGTTCAAGCTGGTCAAACATGAGATCCACGGCGTTCTTAAAATTCTCATCCTCCTCCCGCACCTCGGAGGCGTTGAGCATATCCAACAGGGTGGTCATGTTCATCTCCTCCTCCGGGGCCTCGTACCAAA
>CATKZW010000040.1 GCA_949841465.1 uncultured Oscillospiraceae bacterium | reverse complement strand
CTGATGGGGGAGCGCTCCCCCATCAACGATACCAATTCCCGGGGCACGTTCATCGGCATGAGCATGGACACTACCCGCGCCGACCTCACCCAGGCGGTGCTGGAGGGCGTGGCCTTCGCCATCCGGGACAGCTTTGAGGTGGCCAAGTCCCTGGGCGTGTCCATCCCCAGGAGCATGATCTGCGGCGGCGGGGCCAAGTCACCCCTGTGGCGGACCATCTTTGCCAACGTGCTGGGCATTCCTCTGACCCTGCCACAGACCGAGCAGGGCCCCGGCTACGGCGGCGCGGTGCTGGCCATGGTGGGCTGCGGGGCGTTCGAGAACGTCCAGGCCGCTTGTGACACGCTGATCCATGCGGCCCAGACCGTGGAGCCGGACGCAGAACTCACCACCCGGTACGAGGAGCGCTACCGTAAATTCCGGCAGATTTACCCCGCGCTGAAAAATGTGTTTCCCACTTTAAAATAGGAGGCCGTCATGGAAATCAAAAGCGTTTTTGATAAGGAATTTGTCCGCTATGGGCAGGTGCATGAGGGCTACGAGCTGGACGGCCTGTTGGATGCCATGAAGGCCATCCCCCTGCCGGAGAGTGGCACCGTCTACCAGCCCGCCATCTCTGAGCTGGAAGCCCTGCCCATCTTTGAGCTGCTTGGCGCCAACGCCTACGGCGGGATGCCCGTGCAGCTGGGGATGTGCTGGGGGCGCAACACCAAATTGAACTGCCTGGAGTACCACCGGGACAGCGAGTTCAACGTGGGCACGGAGGACTTCATTCTTCTGCTGGCCAAGCAGGACGAAATCGTAAACGGCGAGCTGGACACGGCCAAGGTCAAGGCGTTCCGCGTCCCCGCCGGGGTGCTGGTGGAGGTATACGCCACCACCCTGCACTACGCCCCCTGCCACACCGACGAGGCCGAGGGCTTCCGGGTGGCGGTGGCGCTGCCCCGGGGCACCAATGAGGCCAAGCCCGCCATCGTGACCATCACAGAGGAGGATCAACTGCTCTGGGCCCGAAACAAGTGGCTGCTGGCCCATGCGGACAGCGCCGAGGCCGGGCAAGGCGCCGCCGTCCGGCTGTCCGGCGGCAACATCGACATTGCCAACGATATTTGATATAGGAGGAAAACATCATGAAAAACATCCCTGACGTAAAGCTGGGCCTGATCGCCGTCTCCCGCGACTGCTTCCCCATCGCCCTGAGTGAGAAGCGCCGCGCCGCCATTGCCGCCGCATACCAGGATGAGCTGTATGAATGCCCCGTCACGGTGGAAAACGAGGGCGATATGCTCAAAGCCGTGGCGGATGTGAAGGCGCAGGACTGCAACGCTTTGGTGGTGTTCCTGGGCAACTTCGGCCCGGAGACCCCGGAAACGCTGATCGCCAAGAACTTCGACGGCCCCTGTATGTTCGTGGCCGCCGCCGAGGGGGACGGCGACCTCATCAATGGCCGCGGCGACGCCTACTGCGGGATGCTCAACTGCTCCTACAACCTGGGGCTGCGGCATCTGAAAGGCTACATCCCCGAGTACCCCGTGGGTACTGCCAAGGACATCGCCAAAATGATTGCGGATTTCGTGCCCATCGCAAGGGCCGTCATCGGTGTGAAGAACCTGAAGATCATCACCTTCGGCCCCCGTCCCCAGGACTTTTTCGCCTGCAACGCCCCCATCAAGGGCCTGTATGAGATCGGCGTGGAGATCGAGGAGAACTCCGAGCTGGATCTGCTGGTGAGCTACCAGGAGCACGCCAACGACCCCCGCATCCCTGCCGTCTGCGCCGAGATGGCGGAGGAGATGGGCGAGGGCCGCTACTACCCCGACCTGGGCGAGCGCATGGCCCAGTTCGAGCTGACCCTCCTCGACTGGGCGGAGAACCACAAGGGTTCCCGCAAGTACGTGGCCTTCGCGGACAAGTGCTGGCCCGCGTTCCCGTCCCAGTTTGGGTTTGAGCCCTGCTACGTGAACTCCCGTCTGGCGGCTCGGGGCATCCCCGTGGCCTGCGAGGTGGACATCTACGGTGCGCTGTCCGAGTACATCGGGGCCTGTGTCAGCGGCGACGCCGTCACCCTGCTGGATATCAACAACTCCGTCCCCGCCCAGATGTGGGAGGAGCAGATCAAGGGCAAGCACGATTATCAGCTCACCGACACCTTCATGGGCTTCCACTGCGGCAACACCCCCGCCTGCAAGCTGTGCGCCGACCGGGCAGTGAAGTACCAGCTCATCCAGCACCGTCTGCTGGAGCCGAAGGACAGCGACCCCGACTTCACCCGGGGCACCCTGGAGGCGGATATCGCTCCCAGCGACATCACCTTCTACCGCTTGCAATGCGACAGTGAGGGCAATCTCCGCTCCTATATCGCCCAGGGCGAGGTGCTGCCCGTCAAGACCGGCTCCTTCGGCGGCATCGGTGTGTTCGCCATCCACGAGATGGGCCGCTTCTACCGCCATGTGCTGATCCAGAAGCGCTATCCCCACCACGGCGCGGTGGCTTTCGGCCACTACGGCAAGGCGCTGTTCGAGGTGTTCAAGTTCCTGGGCGTCCAGGATATCGCCTATAACCAGCCTAAAAATCTGCCCTATCCCACCGAGAATCCCTGGAGGTGACAGACATGGGAAGCATCTGTCTTGGCATCGAATTGGGTTCCACCCGGATCAAAGCGGTAACCATCGACGAGCGCCATACGCCTGTGTCCACCGGAGACTACACCTGGGCGTCCAGCTACGAAAACGGCGTGTGGACCTATTCCCTGGACGAGGTGTGGAAGGGCCTGAAAGCCGCCCTGTCCGGGGTGGAGGGCCGGGAAAGCATATGCGCCATGGGTATATCCGCCATGATGCACGGCTACCTGGCTTTTGACGTGGACTGGAACCTGCTGACGCCCTTCCGCACCTGGCAGAACACCATCACGGGGCAAGCGGCGGCGGAATTGACAGCCCTGTTCGGCTTCAACATCCCCCAGAGGTGGAGTATTGCCCACCTCTACCAGGCCATTCTGAACGAGGAGCCCCACGTCCCTCAGATCGCCCACATCACCACCCTGGCGGGGTACGCCCATTATATGCTCACCGGCGTCAACGCCGTGGGTGTGGGCGAGGCCAGCGGTATGTTCCCCATCAACAGCGAGGCCCTGGACTACGACAGGGAAATGATGGAGAAGTTTAACGGGTTGGTGAGGTCCCGCGATTTGCCCTGGACGCTGGCAAATATACTGCCCAGCGTGCTTCCCGCCGGCGCGGACGCGGGCCAGCTCACTGAGGAGGGCGCGGCCCTGCTGGACAACCTGCTTGCTCCCGGCATCCCCTTTGCCCCCGCCGAGGGCGACGCGGGCACCGGCATGACCGCCACCAACGCCGTGGCCCCCCGGACGGGCAACGTGTCGGCGGGCACCTCCATCTTCTCCATGGTGGTGCTGGAACGGCCGCTGTCCAGGGTCTACGAGGAGATCGACCTAGTCACCACCCCCACCGGGGCCCCGGTAGCCATGGTGCACTGCAACAACTGCACCAACGACACCAACGCCTGGGCCGGGGTGCTGCGGGAGACGGCGGAGCTGTTTGGGGCCGCGCCCGATACTGGTGCGTTATACACGAAACTGTACGAAAAGAGCTTGGAGGGCGACGCCGACTGCGGCGGGATCACGGTGTGCAACTATATGGCGGGCGAGGGCGTCACCCATATGGACGAGGGCCGGCCCCTGGTGGTCCGCCGCCCGGACAGCCGCTTTACCCTGGCCAATTTCTTCCGGGCCCAGCTCTACTCCACCATGGCCACCCTGAAAATCGGCATGGATATTCTGGCATCGGAGGGGGTCGCCATCGACTCCCTCACCGGCCACGGCGGGCTGTTCAAGACCCCGCTGGTGGGCCAGACCTACATGGCCGCCGCCTGCAATGCCCCGGTCGCCTGCATGGAGACGGCGGGGGAGGGCGGCCCCTACGGCATGGCGCTTTTGGCGGCGTACCGGGTGTGGAAGTCCGGCGGCGAGACGCTGGAGTACTACCTGAACCGCCGGGTGTTCGCAGGGGTGTCCGGATCCACCGTCCAGCCGGACAAAGAGACTGCCGCAGGCTTCGATGCCTATATGGAGCGTTACAAGGCCCTGCTGGATGTGGAGCGAAAAGCGGTGGAGGTGCTGTAAATGCTGGAGGAATTGAAGCAGAAAGTGTTGGAGGCTAATCTTTTACTGCCAAAATATGACCTCGTCACCTTTACCTGGGGCAACGTGTCCGGCATCGACCGGGAAAAGGGCCTCATGGTCATCAAACCCTCCGGAGTGGAATATGACGGCATGACCGCCGAGGATATGGTGGTGGTCAGCCTGGACACTGGGGAGCGGGTGGAGGGCCGCTGGAAACCCTCCAGCGACACCAAGACCCACATCGAACTTTACAGGGCGTTCCCCGGCATCGGCGGCATTGTCCACACCCACAGCCCCCACGCGGTGGCCTGGGCCCAGGCCGGGGAGGATATCCCCTGCTTTGGCACCACCCACGCCGATTACTTTTACGGCTCCATCCCCTGCGCCCGCCACCTGACCCAGGGGGAGCTGGAGGAGGACTACGAGAAAAACACCGGCGTGGTCGTCGTGGAGACCTTCCGGGAGCGGTGCATCGAACCCACCGCCGTCCCCGGCGTGATTTGCGCCAGCCATGGCCCCTTCACCTGGGGGAAAGGCCCGGCGGAAGCGGTGCACCACGCGGTGGTGCTGGAGGAGGTGGCCAAGATGGCCCTGCTCACCCGGCAGGTGCGGCCCTCTGCGGTCCCTGCCCCCCAGCGCATCCAGGACAAGCACTATTTCCGCAAGCACGGCCCCGGGGCTTACTACGGCCAAGGCTGAACAGGAGAATTCTATCATGACGAAAGAGGAAGAAATCACACTTCAAAAAACCGCCTGCAAGGTCCGCATGGGTGTGCTCACCGCCACCCATGGGGCCAAGGCGGGTCACCCAGGCGGCAGCCTGTCCGCCGCAGACGTGTTCACCTACCTGTATTTTAAGGAGCTGAACATCGACCCCAAGAAGCCGAAAATGGCAAACCGGGACCGTTTCGTGCTCTCCAAGGGCCACACCGCGCCGGGACTGTATGCGGTGCTGGCTTACCGGGGGTTCTTCCCAGTGGACGACCTGCCCACCCTGCGGCACATTGACAGCTATTTGCAAGGCCACCCAAACATGGACACCGTCCCCGGCGTGGATATGTCCACCGGATCGCTGGGGCAGGGCATTTCCTGTGCCTGCGGGATGGCGCTGGGCTTGAAACACCAGGGCAGCGCCGCCCGGGTGTACACTTTGCTGGGCGACGGCGAGATACAGGAGGGGCAGGTGTGGGAGGCGCTGATGTTTGCCGCCCACTATAAGCTGGACAATTTCTGTGTGATCGTGGATCATAACGGCCTGCAAATCGACGGCCCCAACGATGTGGTGATGGGCCTCGGCTCCATCCCGGACAAGCTGCGGGCCTTTGGGCTGGAGGTGTTCCAGATCGACGGCCACGACTTCTATGCCATGGAGGAAGCGCTCCACGCCGCCCGTCAGGTGAAGGGCAAGCCCTCCGCCATCGTGATGGAAACCACCAAGGGTAAGGGCGTCAGCTTCATGGAAAACCAGGTGGGCTGGCACGGCAAGGCCCCCAACGACGAGGAGTACGCCCAGGGCATGGCGGAGCTGAACGCCGCGCTGGCGGAATTGGAGGCGGTTTAAATAGCAGACGTGAAGAAAATCGCCACCCGGCAGAGCTACGGTGAGGCGTTGAAGGAATTAGGCGAGCTCCATGACGATGTGGTGGTGCTGGACGCCGACCTGGCCAACGCCACCAAGACGGATATCTTCAAAAAAGCGTTCCCGGAGCGCCACTTCGACTGTGGCATCGCCGAGGCTGATATGATGTGCGTGGCGGCGGGGCTGTCCACCACGGGGTACGTGCCCTTTGCCAGCAGCTTTGCCATGTTTGCGGCGGGGCGGGCCTTTGAGCAGGTGCGCAACTCCATCGGCTATCCCCACCTGAATGTGAAAATCGGGGCCACCCATGGCGGCATTTCCGTGGGCGAGGACGGCGCGTCCCACCAGTGCTGTGAAGATTTCGCGCTGATGCGCTCCATCCCCGGCATGGTGGTGATGTCCCCCGCCGATGACGTGGAGGCTAAGGCCATGGTGCAGGCCGCCTACGAGCATCAGGGCCCTGTTTATATGCGCTTCAGCCGCTACGGCGCGCCGGTGATCCACGGCGCGGACAGCTTCACCTTTGAGATCGGCGAGGGCGAGGTGCTCCGGGACGGCGCTGATGTGGCCCTCATCGCCAATGGCCTGCTGGTGGCGGAGGCGCTGGAAGCGGCCAACCTGCTGGCGAAACAGGGTATTTCCGCCCAGGTCATCAACATGGCAACCATCAAGCCGTTGGACGAGGAGCTGGTGCTCAAGGCGGCTCGTGAGTGCGGAAAGATTGTCACCTGCGAGGAGCACTCCATCATCGGCGGCCTGGGCGAAGCGGTGTGCGCCGTTATCGCCCGACAAGGGATTGCCTGTTCGGTGGAGCGGGTGGGCGTCAATGACGAGTTCGGCCATTCCGGCCCCGCGGGTGAACTGCTCCAGCAGTTTGGACTGTGTGCAGGGCACATTTCGGAAGTGACAAAAGGGATGTGCAAGGAGCTGTAAAAGACTACCTATGGTAAAACGGCAAATATTGATCGTGTCGGATGATTCAGAACTTTATACTCCAATTCAATACAAGTTGGGGAGTGATACGACAGAGAGCCATTGCGTCTCATCCATTTCTGCAGCAGTTGGCCACATTGTGAAAAACGAGTATTACCTGATTATGCTTGATTTACAAGCTGTCAGATATGAATAGATTGGAAATGATACGAATTATTCGAATCATGCAGCATATCCCGGTCGTAGTTATAAGTGAACACCTTGAATCTGCTGAAATTGTTGCATTATATCACACTGGTATATTGGCTCAAGCGTTACACTTACAACAAAACCATGGCGGGCAACATGATCTACCCCATGTGGTATCATTCAATGGGGAGCTGGCACCTGGCGCTGTATAATTTTTTGCAGCACATTTTCCAATAGAAATTGAACAGCATATTTTAGCGATATTACTTGTAAGTGGTGCAGCGGTTCGAGCGGGAGAAACGGCAGATGTACGGCGAAATTTTGAGCAAGCGGTGATAAAAAGGCCCGGACCGCCTGTATTTGGCGGTCCGGGCCTTTTTGTTCAGACTGCGGAGGTCTCCTTGCTCCAGCACCTGCACTGCTCGATGCGTTTGCCGCCGTCCCCCTGCTTTTCATCGTAGGCAAATTGATGGAGCAGCTCGCAGGGAAATTCCCCGCATTGGCCGCAATGGCTGTGCCCCTTGCCCTCACAGCAGGCTTTCACCGGGCAGCTATCCCCCCAGAAGGGCTTGTCCATATGTACGCAGCCGGGGCAGTTCATCTGCTCCCGGTAGGCGCACTGGGCACACAGCAAGCCGCATCTTGATTCAATCATTTCGTTCTCCCCTTTCTTGGCATTATCATACCAAAAGGGACATGACAGCAGCATGTCATGTCCCTCGGTATTTTTTCAGCATGACCTCCGCCTGCCGCAGCAGGTCCGCCCGCAGCTCCTCCGGTTCCAGCACCTCTGCCCGCTCCCCAAAGCTGAGGACCCATTCCCGCATATTGGAATAGCTGGCGAAATCCCGCTCCAGCAGCAGTCCGTCCTGTGTTTCCTGATAGCAGTCCGGGCCGTATTCCTCAATGAGCCGGTATTTTTCGCTCCCCTCAAACAGCGCCTTGAGGCGGTACGCGCCAGCGGAAAAGCGGCGGTCGAAATCCAGCGCCTCCGGCGGAAGCTCCCTTGCCTCGAAGGGCCCCTCCCCCAACTCCAAATCCCAGAGCCGGTTCAGCTTGAACAGGCGGAACGCCTCCCGGTCCAGACACCAGCCCCACACATACCAGGCGGACCACCGAAATACCAGCTTGTACGGCTCCATAGTACGGCGGCATTCGCCCTTTTCGTAGTAGTAGTCAAACGAGAGAAGCCGCCTGTCCCGGATAGCCCTTCGGATGGCGGCGATTTTTTGCGTCAGCGGCTCCTGGTAGTGGGAGGCCAGGTCGATCAGGATATGGTCCGGGGCCTCGCCGGGCAGCTTTTCCGATAGCGCGGGGAGCTGGGGCGCAGCCGATACGCTGTCCAGCCCCCTGACCCCGGAGAGGATGGCCTGGAGCTCGTCTGCGGTGAGCAGCGATTTGTCCAGCTTGAACCCCTCCGCGATGGACACGCCGCCCCCATAGCCCTGGGTGGTGACCAGGGGGATGCCCGCCCGGCAGATGTCCTCAATGTCCCGGTTGATGGTGCGCCGGGACACCTCAAAGCGCCGTGCCAGCTCGGGCGCGGTAGCTTTGTCCTGTTGCAGCAGGATCGTGACGATCCCCATCAAGCGGTCAATTTTCATAACGGCCCCACCATTGCCTTTTTGAACGGTATTTCAACGGCGCCAGAGACTGCATTCATATAAAAGAATTTCATGGCCGCTGCCGGACACGGGCGCTTTGCCGTAGGAGGAGTACGCCAGCACGGCGGAAAAACCGCTTTCCCGCAGGTACTGCTCCATTTTCCCGGACAGGTCGAGGCCGGTGATGTCAAATCCCCTGCTCCAGGTTCGTTCACTCAATTCCAGCGCCTCTATAGGCATAACGTCATCGCGCAAAGAAATTATAGTGTAAATCTTTCTTTTTTGCAACAGCGGCCTGAAAAGACAAAATGCGGATCATAAAGACTGTGAGTTACCCCATGGGGCGGTCACGGTCTTTTTTTGTCCAGAAAGGAAGTGCGCAGGCCGCACAGATTCTGATGAATTTCGTGAAGGTGATGCTCTGGCCTGGATGGCGTTTCACTTTTCCGGACGGTTGGGCAAAATACAAGCCGCCCCCGCAAAATGCGGCATTGCCTTTTCTTTTTTTCTGTGGTATAATTCCAATAAAAGTTTCTCTTTTTTGCATAAATGCCATTGTTTTTGCACTTGGAGCAAAATTATGCTTTCCAAGAAAAGGAACTACGAGCAGGCTGAGAGCGCGGCTTTTTTAGACCCAATCGGGGCTCGCTGCTTTTACTCGAAGGTGTTGCAGTTATCATACGAAGGAGCGTTTTCATGGAATTGCAGTTGAACCAGAAGCAGCAGCAGACCCTTTCTCCCCAGATGCTCCAATCCATAAAAGTTCTCCAGATGGGAATCCAGGAGCTGAGGGAGTATGTGGAGGAAGTCCTCCAGGAAAATCCCATGCTGGAGCTGCCGGAACCCGAGGAAAAACCCCTTGAACTGCCAAATTCGGCTGGGGAGCTGGAATGGCTTTATGCCAGTGACAGGCAAAACCTCTATTACCACGCTCAGGACGCGGAGGGCGCGCACGGAGATGCCTTATCCAATATCGGCTGCTTTTTAGACGATGAAAACAGCCTTTCCCGCTATATTCTTTCCCAGTTTGTCGGCACCTGCCTGGAACCGGAGATCATGACTGCCGTGGAGTTTCTAGTGGCCCGGCTGGATGACAGCGGCTATCTGGAGGAAGAGATGGACGAACTGATCCGGGCCTCCGGCCTGAGCCCGGCGGTGATGTCTCGGGCGCTCATTGAGCTCCAGGCCGCGGATCCCGCCGGCGTGGGGGCCAGGGATTTGTCCGAGTGCCTTCGGCTCCAGCTGGAACGCAGGCGGGGCGACCACCGCATAGCCATCCAGATCGCTCAGAATCATCTGGAAGCGCTGGCCTACCGGCGCTATGGGGCCATCAGCCGGGCGCTGAACGCTTCGGAGCGCGATGTACGCGACGCCTGCGAGCTGATCCGCTCTCTGAACCCCAAGCCGGGCGCGGGTTTTGCCGCCCCGGAAAATCTGGTCTATATCACGCCTGACATTGTGGTAACCGTCTATCCGGACCGCTTTGAGGTATCCGCAAGCGATTCCGCCCTGCCCCAGCTGCGCTTCAGCGCCTACTACGGCAGGCTTCTGCGGGAGACAACGGAGCAGGAGATTCGGGACTATCTGACGGAGAAATCCCGGCAGGCCAAATGGGTGGTCGGTAGTATCCAGCAGCGCAGAGACACGCTCCTCCAATGTGCCCAGTGGCTTGTGGAGCGGCAGGCTGCTTTCTTCCGGCTCGGGGCCGGGCACCTGGTCCCCTTGACCATGGGGGACGCGGCCGAAGCCCTGGGCGTCCACGAATCCACCGTCAGCCGGACGGTGCGGGACAAGTACCTCCAGTGCAGCTGGGGAATCTATCCGTTGAGCTGGTTTTTTTCCCGTTCCCTGCGGGGAGACGCCGTTTCTCCGGAAATGGCCAAGGCTCTTCTCCGAAAGCTGGTGGAGGAGGAATGCAGGTCCATGTCCGATCAAAAGCTCTGCGAGGAAATGGCCCGGCGGGGCTGTTCCATCTCCCGCCGGACCGTGGCGAAATACCGAAACGAGCTGGGCATTCCCAACGCCTCAGGGCGAAAGGCCTGAAACCGTTTAAAACAGACCGGAGGCACGCGATGTAAGCGTGCCTCCGGTCTATTTTGGACGACGTCAAATGGGGGATAGCGCGGTAAAGCGCCCCTTCCGCACAACAGCGACGGGCTCTATCACCTGGCCCGCCGGGATCTCTATCCCATACGCAT
This sequence comes from uncultured Oscillospiraceae bacterium, assembly GCA_949841465.1. GTDB lineage: Bacteria > Bacillota > Clostridia > Oscillospirales > Oscillospiraceae > Enterenecus. The sequence goes on along the minus strand of CATKZW010000040.1, from coordinate 13,335 downwards.
CCAGGAAAGGCGGATCCTCCGGGGTTTTGGGCCGCACACGGAACAGCGTGGCCCGCTGCCCAAGATCGCCGCACCAGTCCGCCAGCCCCAGCTGACGGGCTGGAATCAGCGTGACTGAGGCCGTCACCTCCGCCAGGGTCATCCCGAGGGCCAGGAATTTGCTCATGGTATAGGGCAGGCTGTGGACCACGGTGTCCACATTTCGGATATGGGCGTCGGTGCTGATGGAGAAATTTCGCACACCAGCGCCTATGGCCGCGCGAGCCACCCCTTGGTCCAGACTGGCGGCGCCGTGCCCCACATCCAGCAGCACCCCCCGGGCCAGGGCGGCCTCCAACGGCGGAGTTGGCGTCCCGTCCGCATTCCACATCACATTGTCCAGGCTGCAATACTTGGGATTTGGGCCGGTTCCCGCCTTTTGATTGGCAGCCAGGTTGGGGGCCCCATGGAACGCATGGGTGATGATATCCCCAGCCCGCATCAGGGCCATTGTCTCCCCGTTGGGGGGAGGCCCCTCTACCAGGTGGGCCATAACCGGACAGCCCAGGGCCTGTCCGGCCTCTATTGCCATCCGCATGGGCTCCATCCCGGCGTCTTCCACAATGAGGCCGCTTGAGAGCACCTTGATGCCCAGCAGCAGACCGCTGCGGTCCCCCCGCAGGCACTGAACGGCCGCCTGGAGATCCAGATTCCGCCGGTCATAGTAGGGCTGCTTGGTGATCAGGCCAATCCGGCTGATATTGAGGAACGCCCGGACCTCCACTTGATAGGAGGGGACCACGTAGTCCCGGAAGCAGGGAAAGCTGGCGCTGCCCGCGCTGCCGGCGTCCACAACCAGATGCACGCCGGTGGATAAACCGATTCGGTCCGCGGGTATGCCAAGATCGGTGGCCCCTGGATAAACATGGGCATGGCTGTCAATGAAGCCGGGGGTCAAATAGTATTCGCTTTCCCCCCGGGTGCGGTGTTCCACGCCCAGGCACCTGTCTCCCTCCAGATGGAGCAGAGCGGGCCGGAAAGCCCGCGCCGCCACATCGAACATCTGCACAGGAAGCTGTTCCATAACTGCCCTCCTCACAGCAGGCGCAGTCTGGAAAGGAGCTTTTCCAGCTCGGCCGCGTCGGCCCGGATGGTGTATTTGGGGGTGGCCGCGATCTGCTCCACCACGCTTGGCTGCTTGAAAGCGGTGCCGGTTATGACACAGACTACGGTGTCGCTGGAGCGGATCTTCCCCGCCTTCACCGCCTGCTTAAAGGCGGCCACAGCGGCAGCGGAGGAGGGCTCAGCCCCAATGCCCTCGCGGCCCAGGTCCACCATGGCCTCCATGATCTCGTGGTCGCTGACGGCCATGGCCATGCCGCCGGACTCCCGCACCGCCCGGAGCAGGCGGCGCCCCCCTTGGAGGGGGCTGTTGCCTGAAATGCTCTGGGCAATGGTTTTGGTGCTGTCTCCGTACATCTCGGCGGTATCGGCGCCGTTTTCCACCGCCCGCTTGAGCCAGCAGACCGCCTCCGGCTGTACAGGGACCATCCGGGGCACCCGGTCGGTCACGCCGATGGCCGCCAGCTCTTGAAAGCCCTTCCAGGTCCCCCACACGCCCCCGCCTGTGCCCATGGGATGGAAGCTGTAGTCCGGCGCCCGGCCCAGCTCGCCGTAAATTTCATAGGCGTAGGTTTTCATGGCCTCGTGGCGGATGGGGTTGATGAAGTTGACGAAGGCATAGCAGCCCAGTCTTGTGACAGCATCGTCCAGCATGGCCTCGATCTGGGCGAAATTGTCGAAGTTCAGCACCGCAGTATTGGCGCCGTAGAGCATGATCATGGTTTTTTTCATCGGGCTGGCTTGATACTCCACCATGACCACGCCGGGGAAGCCCGCCCGGGCGCTGTACGCCGCGAAGGACGCCCCGGCATTGCCGGAGCTGTAGGTAATGCCCCGCTTCACCCCGATGTCCATGGCGTAGCTGATGGCCAGGGAATAGCCCCGGTCCTTGAAGCTGCCCGTGGGCATAAGGGTGTCGTTTTTAAAGTACAGGTTTTCCACGCCCAGAGAGGGACCCAGGAATTTGGATTTTACCAGGGGTGTGCCGCCCTCGCCAAGGGTAACGATGTTCTGATCCGCCACCGGGGGCATGAAGTCCCGGTAGCGCCAAATGGAGCTGCGGGTATAGCTGCGAAACAGATCCGCAGACCGCTTCAGGCCCTCCAAATCGTACTGGACCTCCAGCAGGCCGCCGCAGTGGGGGCAGAGGTTGACCTGCCGGCGCAGATCCACCTCGGCCCCGCAGGAATCGCATCGGAAGCACAGGGCGTTTCCGGTCATAGACATACTGATTCTCCCTTTCAAAGGGTTTGTGAGAACTTATTTCTATTTCACCTCAAAAATGGCCTCAATTTCCACGCTGAGGTTGGACGGAAGGGTGTTGGCCGCAATGGCGGAGCGGGCATGGCGGCCCTGTTCGCCCCAAAGGTCGATGAGCAGCTGGGAGGCCCCGTTGACCACGGCAGGCTGCTGGTAGAAATCAGGTGCGCTGGAGACAAAGGCCAGCAGCTTGACCACCCTTATAATGCGGTTCAGATCGCCCAGGTGGGCGTCCAGCGCCGCCAGCATATTGAGCATACAGTAGCGGGCTCCCAGCTGGGCCTCCTCCAGGGTCACGTCGGCGCCCACCTTGCCCTCAACGCGGCAGTCCTTGTAAAAGCTCCCCTGGCCGGAGGCAAACAGCAGGCTGCCCACCTGCCGGGCAGGCAGGAACAGCCCTACCGGGGGCGGCGCTTCGGGCAGCTCTATGCCCAGTTCTTTGATTCTCTGATAGATATCCAAACGCTTTTCCTCCTATTTATGGCTGGCACATCGCGCAGGCGGCGTAGTGTCCGGGGGCCACCTGCTTCAGCTCCTGGGGCTGCTTGCACCGTTCGGCAGCGTAGGGGCACCGGGGCGCGAACCGGCAGCCTGGAGCGGGGTCGATGGGGTTTGCTACCTCGCCGGTAAGGGCGCGGCGCTCCCGGCCCCGGCGGGACAGGTCGGTGGTGGGGATGGCGGACAGAAGCGCCTTGGTATATGGATGCGCCTGATGCTGGAACAGCTCGTCCTTGGGGGCGTATTCCACCACCTTTCCCATATACATGACCATGATGTTGGTGCTGATGTGCCGCACCACGCACAGGTCATGGGTGATAAACAGGTAGGACAGGCCTTTGCTGTCCTGAAGATCCATCAGCAGATTGAGGATCTGGGCTTGGACGGACACGTCCAGGGCGGACACCGGCTCGTCGCAGACGATGAATTCAGGGTCCACCGCCAGCGCCCGGGCCAGGCCCACCCGCTGGCGGCGTCCGCCGTCCAGCTCGTGGGGGTAGGTGTTCACATAGCGCTCCGGCAGGCCGCAGACCTCCATCAGCTCATGCACCTTCTTTTGGATATCCCCTTTGTCCTTCAGCGTGCCGCAGACCTTGATGGGTTCCGCGATGATGCTGCTGATGGACAGCCGGGGGTTTAGGGAGGTAAACGGGTCCTGGAAAATCATCTGCATATTCAGGTGGACTTTTTTCATATCCCGCTTGGAGTAACGCAGAATATTCTCCCCCTTGTACAGGACCTCCCCCTCCGTCGCCTCCAGCAGACGCAGGACCGTCCGGCCCAGGGTGGATTTCCCACAGCCGGATTCCCCTACCACCCCGAGGGTTTCCCCAGGCTGAATTTTGAAGCTGACATCATCCACCGCATGGAGCAAGCCTGCGGGGGTTTTGAAATATTTCTTTAAATGCCTGGTTTCGATCAAAGGAACCGCCATCTCACTTCACCTCCTTGCCGGAAAACCGGTGGCACTTGACGCCATGATTCCCCCGCAGATACATGCTTGGCTTTTCCTGCAGGCACCGCTGCGTACAATGGGGGCAGCGGGGGGCAAAGCTGCAGCCCTGGGGCAGGTCGGTGGGATCGGCCATGAATCCGGGGATGGGCTCCAGCCGGTCGGCCGTGGTATACAGGTCGGGAATGCAGTTGAACAGGCCCGTGGTATAGGGATGGTTGTCCTTTCGGGCATACACGTCTTCCACGCTGCCCTGTTCGATGACCTCCCCGGCGTAGACAATGGCGACGGTGTCGCAGAATTCCGCCACTACCCCCAGGTCATGGGTGATGAGCACCATGGCGGAATTGAGCTTTTCTTTCAGCTGCTTCATCAGCTCCAGAATCTGGGCCTGAATTGTCACATCCAGGGCGGTGGTAGGCTCGTCAGCCAGCAGCAGCTCCGGCTCAGACACCAGCGCCATGGCGATCACAATGCGCTGCTTCATTCCTCCGGAAAACTGGTGGGGGTATTCTCCCTTCCGGCTGGGTGGTATGCCCACCATTTTCATGATTTCGTCCACTCTTGCGTCCCGCTCCTCCCGGGACATCTCCGGGAAATGGAGCTTCAGCACCTCCAGCACCTGATCTCCCACCGTAGTGACAGGGTTCAGGCTTGTCATAGGGTCCTGAAAGATCATGGAGATCCGGGCGCCCCGCAGGGCCAGCATCTCCTTGGGCGACGCGCTTAAAATGTCGATGCCGTCATAGGTGATGCTGCCTTGGGTGATTTTCCCCACCCGCGGGGGGAGCAGGCGCAGGATAGACAGGGCCATGGTGGTTTTGCCCGCGCCGGTTTCCCCCACCAGCCCCAGCTTCTCTCCCCGTTGGAGGGTCAGGTCAAAGCCGTTCAGGGCGTGGACCACGGCGTCATCGGTATCGTACTCGGCGTGGAGACCGCGGATTTCCAGCAGCGCCTCCCGGCTGCCGGCTGTTTGCAATGTTTTGTCCATATCAAAATGCCCCTTTTAATTCTTAGTCCTGGGGTCCAGGGCATCCCGGAGCCCGTCGCCGATAAAGTTCACCGCCATGACCGCCAAGGCGATGCAGACGCCGGGGATCAGGCCCAGATAGGGATGATACCGGATGTGTATCTTGTTCTCGGAAAGGATGGTGCCCCACTCCGGCGTGGGGGAGGAGACGCCGATGCCCAAAAAGCCCAGGGAGGCGATGCTGAGGATGACCTGCCCCAGGGTCAGGGTGGCGGAAACGATAACCGGGCCCATGCCGTTGGGCAGGATGTGCTTCATGATGATGCGGGCCGAGCTGGTGCCGCAGCACTTGGCCGCCTCCACGAATTCCTGGCTGCGCAGGGTCATGATGGAGGAGCGCACCACCCTGGTAAAGCGGGGGATCTGAGAGATGGACAGGGCCACCAGCAGCTTGTCCACCCCGGTGCCCAGGGCAGCCACCACCGCCATGGACAGCAGCATGGCCGGAATGGCCATAAACATGTCCACAAAGCGCATGATGACGCTGTCCACCCGGCCTCCGAAGTAGCCCGCGGCGCCGCCCAGGGCGCAGCCCACAACAAAGGAGATGGCCACCACCCCCAGCCCCATAAAGAGGGAGATGCGTCCGCCGTACACGATTCGGGCGAAGAGGTCACGTCCGAATTGATCGGTCCCGAACCAGTGCTGGGCGCAGGGGGCGGTGAACTTTTCCACGATATTCTGCTTGACCACCTGGTCATAGGGGACGTAGAGGGGCGCGGCCAGGATAGCCGCCATCATGAACAGCAGCAGGAACAGCCCCGCCATGGCCAGCTTGTTTTTTCGGAACCGGAACCAGACCATGCCCCACACGCTGCGGCCGCTTACCGTCTTGACCGGGGACTTTTTCTTTTTCCTCATAAGGCAAACCTCCCTCAAGCCGTCAGCTTGACCCGCGGGTCAATGAGCGCATAGATAATGTCCACGATCAAATTGATCACACCCACGAATACGGCGATAAAAATCAACGTCCCCATCACCACAGGCACATCGCGGCCTTTTACCGCGTTGATGAGCAGCGAGCCAATCCCGGGGATGGAAAACACCGTTTCCGTGATCACCGAGCCTCCCATGCATGAGGCAAAGGAAATGCCGATCTGGGTGACCACAGGAAGCATACCGTTTCGCAGTACATGGTGGACGACCACTCTGCGCTCATCCGCCCCTTTAGCCCGAGCGGTGCGGATATAGTCCTGTTTGACCACGTCCAGCATACTGGTGCGGGTCATGCGCAGCTGGGAGGCCAGAATGTTTGCCCCCAGCGTGATGGAGGGCAGGACAAAGTGGGCCAGGGAACCGACGCCCGAGGAGGGGAGCCAGTTCAGGACCAGGCAGAAGAGGATCTGTCCCATCATGGCAAACCAGAACGAAGGAAGGGAAAACAGCACCAGCGCCAGGGCCAGGGACGCGTAGTCAATAAAATGGTATTGGCGAATGGCGGCGATAATACCCAATGGAATGCCGATGATGCAGGCCGCGAACATGGACAGGGAGCCCAGCAGGATGGTGTACGGAATGCGGTGCAGAAATTCCGGGAGAACCTCATAGCCGCCCAGCCAGGAGGTCCCAAAGTCCCCGTGCAATACGCCCAGAATGTATTGAATGTATTGCAGGACCAGCGGCTTGTCCAATCCAAGCTCGGCCCGCTTGGCGGCCAAAGCCTCCGCCGTAGCGTCCTGGCCCAATATCATGACCGCCGGATCGCCCTGGGCCAGATTCAGAACAACAAAAATGATAAAGGTTATGCCCAGCACCACTGGTATCAGCAGCAGCAGGCGCTTTAAAACATACTTCAGCAAGTTCTTCCCTCCCTGAAAAAGGGCCGCCCCGGATGGATTTGCCGTATCCGGGGACGGCCATGCCGGTCAATTTTTCAAGCTGACGTCTCAGGCTGTTTGGATCAAGACCAGTCGTAGAAATATACCACGCCCAAGGGGTAGATTTTTACGCCCTGCAGGTCGGCGCGGTAGGCCATTGTGCTGGTGCTGGCGAAAAGAGGCACCTCATAGGCCTCGTCGGTGCAGATGTCCACCATCTGGAGATAGAGCTCCTTCCGGGCGTCGCCCTGGGCCTTGCGGGCCTCCATGCCCAGGTCGTAGATCTCCTTTGTGCGGGCGTGCTGGTTGTTCAGGGTCTGGGCGTAGTTGGCCTCGGTAGCCATAAAAAAGTTGAGGAAACCGTCGGCGTCCAGCAGTGAGCTGCTGGTATTGCGGATCATGCCGCCATAGGTACCGGCATACCACATGTCGTTGAAGGTGGGGGTGTCCACGGCGTTGACGGTGCAGTTGATCCCGATCTCCATCAGCTGGGACTGAATGATCTGTGCGGCGGTGTCGCTCACGGTGCCGGTCTCCACGATGATCTGGAACTCCTCGTTCTGATAACCGGAGGAAGCCAGATACTCCTTGGCCTTCTCCGTATCCCGCTCCACCACCTTGTAGCCTTCCGGATGCCCGGAATAGGAGGGGCACATATCGATGTCAATGCGGGTGGCGTAGCCCTCCGTGGCGCCCAGGATCACGTCCGCCTTGTTGATGGCGTACTGAACAGCCTTCCGGAAATCGGTGTTTTCTCCGGGCTGGCCCTTGTTGGAGCTGATATGCAGGGTCACGCGCCCGGCGGAGTCCCCGCTGGCCCAGGTGGCGCCGCTGGCCTCGTTCAGGTTGAGGCAGCTGCTGATGGCGGGAGAGCGGATGGCGTCGATATCCCCGTTTTCCAGGGCGATGATCTGGGTGGAGGCGTCGGTCATCGTTTTGATATAGACGTTTTTGATGGCCGCCTCACCGTTCCAGTAGTCGGGGAACGCCTTCAAGGTGATGGTGTCGCCGCTGACGGCGGAGACAAACTGATAGGGGCCGGTGCCGATGGGGGCCTTTTGATACCCGTCCGCGCCCACCTGCTCATAGTAGGCCTTGCTGATGATGCCGCCGGCGCGGGAAGCGCAGCCGTTGAGGAACGCCGCATAGGGGTCGGTGAGGTAAATCTTGACCGTACTGTCGTCCACCGCCTCCGCGTGGTCATAGTTGATAATCAGCGCCTTGCCCGTGGAGTTCTGTACGGACAGGTCAAAGGTGTACACCACATCCTCGGCGGTCATGGCGCTGCCGTCGTGGAACTTGACGCCGCCGCGCAGGTTAAAGGTGTAGCACAGCCCGTCCTCAGAGACGGACCAGGTCTCGGCCAGGCACGGTTTCAGGGTTCCGTCGGGATCCAGGAAAACCAGCGTATCATAGATATTGTTCAGCACCAGGTAGTCGTTGCCGTTAGAGCCCTCGGCGCCGCAGGGGAAAAACCGGGTGGGCTCGCCGCTGGTGGCCAGCGTGGCAGAGTCTCTTGCCCCGCCGGGCGCCTCAGAACTGCCGGCCGGAGTTTGACTGCTCCCCGCATTGGATGAGGACGGCGTATCCCCTGTACAGGCCGACAGGAGGACGAAGGACAGAGTCCCTGCCAGAAACAGGGCCAAAGTTTTGCGCAAGTTCTTTTTCACGTTCTTTCTCTCCTTTTCATTTGCTCCGCCCCTCTCGGGCCGGGCGAGTTTGGGGTAACTTTCCCACGTCAATATAGATTAGCAAAAACAGTGCCAAATATCGGGGGAGGCTCAAAATTATCTTAAAACCCGGCAGGGCCCTATGGTTTGATCCTCTGAAGGCCTCTCCGTGCGCAGCGGCAGGAACGACCGGGCGAAAAAAGGATGCGTCCCATTTATCCCGTTTAATCTGACAAAGGGATAAATGGGACGTGCGTTTTGCCAATGAGTTAAGTCCGTCAGAGCTCTGAGCGCGCTCTGGAAAAAAGATTTCCCTGCTGAGTCAAATGCACGCCGCCCCTTCCTCGTTCAATGGACACCAGGCCCATTTGAGACAGCTCCAGCAGGATTTTCCGCACCTGGACTTCAGACAGCCGCAGATTCCGGTTTGCCAGATAAGAGCGGATACTCCGCCTTCCGGCCCCGATCCCTGCGGCGTTGATGACCGCCACTGCCTCCAGAACGCAGACGCCCTGGGGCGAGACGTCCGGCCCAGGGCGGTCACAGGCGGGTTCCGGCTCCAGGCCGTCCAGCTCACCCACGCCGCCCTGCAGGTAGGGGGGCAGGTCGGCGGCCTCGATTACCGAAAGCCCCAGGTTGGAAAGGTATTCCACACAGTTGGACAGCTCTCGGACGTTACCGGGAAACGGGTAGGCGAGGACATGCCTCCAGGCCTCTTCGGAGAGGGTAAAGGACCCGTTCAGCTTCTGTTTGATATAGTCAAACAGAGGCGGGATATCTTCCCGGCGGTCACGGAGGGATGGGATATAGAGGGGTAGGACATTCAAGCGGTAAAAGAGGTCGCTTCGGAATTCCCGGCGGCGTATCATCTGCGGAATGTCCTTATTGGTGGCGGCGATCACCCGCACGTCCACTGGAATCACCGTGTCGCCGCCCACTCGGACAACCTCCTTCTCCTGAAGGACCCTGAGCAGCCGCACCTGGAGATGCAGGGGCATCTCCCCAATTTCATCCAAAAACAGCGTGCCTTTGTGGGCCAACTCAAAAAGCCCCTGTTTTCCGTTTTTGCTGGCCCCGGTAAAAGCGCCCTTTTCATAGCCAAAAAGCTCGCTTTCCAGAAGGCTCTCCACAATGGCTCCGCAGTTGACGGCGACAAAGGGCTGCCGGCTCCGGGGGGAGGCGCTGTGAATGGACTGTGCGAACAGTTCCTTGCCCACGCCGGTGGCCCCGGTGATCAGCACATTGGAGCTGGACGCGGCCATCCGCTGCGCAATTTTTTTGCACTCGCTGAGCTTGGCGCTTGCGCCCACGATGTCGCGGAAGGTATACTTTGCCTTTGACCTGCTGTCGGAAACCTGGCGGCGCAGGTTGCCCTGGCGCTGCTCCTCCGCCCAGTAGTCGGAGATTTGAAGGTAGCCGGTCTCCCGGCCGGTTTGCACCACTTGGTTGAGCTTAACGGCGTAGGTCTTCCCTTCCTGGACCACCAGCTGCTCCCGCGCCTCGTCTCCCCGGTGGATTTCACAGGAGCGCAGAAAGGGAAAGGCGTCGAACAGCTGGCGGCCGATCAGCTCCCGAGACGGCCTGCCCATGAGAGACGCCGCATAGGCGTCGCAGTAAAAGATGGTCAGCGCCTGGGTAAAGGCCACCAGGCCCCGCTGAGGGGCCTCGTTGCCCACCATGGCGTCAAGCTCACTCACAGACAGGTCATCGATGGAGGGGATGAACTGAGTACATACCTGTTGACAATAGGAGGCAAAGGCGGGCACAGAGGTGATGTCTTGCACCCCAAGACATAGGGCCAGCTCAAAAATAGAGGAGGCGTTGAGCATCCGTCCGCGCACCTGGTAGTCGGCCCGCTTTCCCGAAGGAAGAGCCACGTCGCTGAACAGCACGATGCGCTCTGCCAGCCGCTCCTCCCCAAGGCCGGGATACCATACGTGAAGGCTGTCTGGAGCCAGCCCCAGCCGCTGCAGAAGGATGCGCCGGGTCATGGCCGCTCTGCGGTTTTCGTGGACCACGGTGATTGGCCCGCTGCGGCTCAGGCGGCGGATGACCTCCAGCTGTTCCTTCAAAAGGGTGTAGCCGCACTGGACGATTGCCACCCCGGGCGTCAGATATTTCTGGGCGTAGGGGACAATGTCCATGGCGGTAACTAGAGCCGCGTCGGCGTGAATCCGCCCCCCGTGGGTTTCAGACACTGGAAATACCTCGATCGACGTATTCTGAAAGATGCTTTCCAGCACCACCTTGTGATTATCCGCTGTCAGGGGGATATTGCTGATGATGGCAATTTTTTTCATTTCCGCCTCCATAAAGCTGTGGAGATGTGGGTTTTGGCATCCGGTATGCTCGTGTTTTGTATAGGGGTTCCATCATTATACCGACAAACCCCATCCCCGTCAAGGACCGCCGCTGAGCGGTCCTGAGCCAGCCCAAATGATTTTGCAAGGAGGATGTCACCACCATGAAGATCACCGATGTTAAAACGTTTGTCGTCAATGCTTATCGCACCAATTTCATATTTGTCAAGCTGGAAACCGATTCCGGTCTGTCCGGAATCGGAGAGGGCACTTTGGAATACAAGGAGCGTGCTTTGCTGGGCGCCGTAGAGGATTTGAGGGACTATCTCATTGGCCAGGACCCCCGCCTCATCGAAAAGCATACGTTCATGATGTACCGGGATTCCTATTGGCGGACCGGTCCTGTGCTGATGAGCGCCATCAGCGCGGTGGAAATGGCCATGTGGGACATTCTGGGAAAGTCCTGCCAGATGCCGGTCCACGCACTGCTGGGCGGAGCGATCCGGGATGAGATCAAGCTGTATGCCAATGGCTGGTTCGCCGGCGCCAAAACGCCGGAGGAGTTTGCCGCAAAGGCTGCCGCCGCCGTGGCCATGGGAGTCCGGGCGCTGAAATGGGACCCATTCGGCGCCGCGTATCTCACGCTGGAGCGCCGCCAGTTTGCCCAGGCCATAGACTGCGTAGCGGCGGTCCGCCAGGCCGTTGGAAACGACGTCGATCTGCTGATCGAGGGCCATGGCCGCTTCAATGTGGAGACGGCTGTCCGGGTGGCCACTGCCCTGGCCCCCTATGAGCCCATGTTTTTTGAGGAGCCGGTTCCCCCGGACAGCCTGGACGCGCTGGCCCAGGTGCACCGCCGTTCCCCTGTGCCGATTGCCGCAGGGGAGCGGATCTACTCCCTAAACCAGTTTCATGATTTCCTCCAAAAGGGCTGCGCCGATTTCTTTCAGCCCGATGTAAGTCACAGCGGGGGCATCCTAGCGGTGAAGAAGATGGCGGCGATGGCGGAGCCGTGCTATATCAGCATGGCTCCGCACAACCCCAGCGGCCCCGTGGCCAACGCAGCGTGCCTTCAGCTGGCTGGCTGCACAACCAACTATGCCATTCTGGAAATTATGCTCACCGATGTGGCCTGGCGTCGGGATCTGACCGATGAGGCAGTGGAATTTCATGACGGAGCCATTCGCATCCCCTGCCGGCCTGGTCTGGGGGTGGAACTGGACGAGGCCGCCTGTTCCGCCCATCCTTTTCAGCCCATCTACCTGCGTCACTACCGGGGCACGCTTACCGACATCCGGCCTCAAAACGCCGGTGCAATCTGTTATTTTCAGAGGATGGAGTAAGCGACCGCCTGCCTTTTGTGCGCTTTAATCAGCGATTCCCAAACGATACCATAAGGAGGATAAAATCATAGTAGATTTATTCACACAGAGAATTTCCCTTGCTGCAATTCAAGATAATTTGCGGAGTTGGAGGCCGCTGCGAATTGCCGCATTGTCCGCGCAGAGCAGGGGCCAAGCCGGAACATCATCCGCTTGACCCTGGCTCCCGGTGACGCTCAGCTCCCGGAACAGGTCATTTTGCCCCGGCTCACCATAGCTCTTTCAGAGATTGCAATGGGGGTGTCCTACGACGGCCCCGTAATCACCGACCTCAACAAGGTGCCCCACTGGCTCATGGGCGGCGCGACTGGCAGCGGGAAAACGACCTTGCTGATAGTTTTCGTTCAACAGTGCTTGATGAAGGTGACTGCCACGGGTGAACAGGCGGTGGACGTATACATCATTGACCTCAAAGGAGGCCAGGACTACCCCCCGTACTGGCGCAATCGGGATTGTTCCTTCTGCGTCACTGCTGAAGATGCCCTGTCCGTGCTGGGCGGGCTGGTGACGGAGCTGGAGCGGCGGCTGAAGCTGTTCTCCGATGCCGGCGAGCGGTTCGGCGTGCCCTGCTCCAGCCTGGACGAGTACAACCGTCTGTGTCCAGATGCCCCCCCTGCGCCGCAACGTCATTGTAATTGACGAGCTGGCTGAAATCACCGACACTACGGACATGGACAAGCCTCATAAGAAGCTGGCCCCCGCTGTGGTGGGCAAGCTGGCAACCATTGCCCGCCTGGGACGGGCGGTAGGCTTTAACCTGGTTATCGGTGTTCAGTGCGGCGATGCAAACATTGTCCCCGGCCAAATCAAGTCTAACATCTCCGGGCGGGTGTGCGGTGTGGCAGATGATACATTGTCCCGCATTATCCTCGGAAACGGGGATGCCGACACACTGATACCCAAGCGTGGCCGGGGACTGTTCCTCACAGGACGGCGTGATGTTCCGGGGCTATCTGCCCATGGAAGCGCCCCGCCCCAAGGCTATGAGCGCCCCGAGCAACAAGCAAGGAGGTGAGAACCCTTGAACCCGACACCCCCTAAAAGGTAGACGATGGACAGATGGTCATTCCTGATTTTGAGATAGAGGCGATGGCCTGCGTTCTGCTCCCGGCGCTCCGGGCTTTCTACGATAGCCCGGAAAGGCAAGCGGCGTTTGAGGCCTGGAAGCGCCAGCAGAAGAATACTTAAAAAGCACGGCGATAAGGTACAATAAATTGCGCAAATAAAAAAGGATAAAAAGACAAGGTTTGCAGTCTCATGTAGAATGGAGTAGGGGAACCACATTCAGGAAGGAGACAGCAAACCATGTCAGAAAAGATTGTACA
>CATKZW010000039.1 GCA_949841465.1 uncultured Oscillospiraceae bacterium | reverse complement strand
CGCGTCGCGCCCAGCCGCGCCTTCGGGGGGCAACCAGTTCCCCCCGGAGGCCCCCCTCCGCTCTCCGAGGGGACGAGAATTTTTTACTGCTGATGGTACTCGGAGCAGGTGCATTTTTTCCACTTCAGGCCGGAGCCGCAGGGGCAGGGGTCGTTGCGGCCGATCTTGACCACTTTTTTCACCGGCTGCTTTTTCACGGAGCCGTCGCTGCCGGCGGACTGGCCGGTGATCTTGGCCACCCGCTCGCGCTTGATCTCCTCGTTGGTCTTGACCCGGACGGTGAACAGCCGGCGCACCGTCTCCTCCTGGATGGCGTCGATCATCTGCTGGAACATGTCGAAGCCCTCCCGCTTGTACTCCACCACCGGGTCGGACTGGCCGTAGGCCCGCAGCCCGATGCCCTGGCGCAGCTCGGTCATGGCGTCGATGTGGTCCATCCAGTACTCGTCCACCACCCGCAGCAGGATCACCCGCTCCAGCTCCCGCATGGCGGACTTGCCCGGCTCCATCCGGCCCTCCATGGCCTGGTCGATGACCTTCTCCCGCTGGGCGTAGTTCTGCCGGGCGGTCTCCAGCATCTCGTCGGACAGCTTGCCGGGGGCGGTGTTGGCCGCCTCCGCCTCAAACTGCTCCAGCTGCCCGGGCGTGAACACCGACCCGGCCAGGTGAGCGGTGGCTGCCTTGAAGTCCTCGCCGCTCAAATGGGCCTGCTCCCCGGCGTGGCCGGCCACCAGCCCGCCGATGGCGGAGGACAGCATATTCTCAATGGCCCCGTGGACGTCCTCGCCGTCCAGCACCTGGCGGCGCTGCTTGTAGATGACCTCCCGCTGGGTGTTCATCACGTCGTCGTACTCCAGCACGTTTTTACGGGTCTGGAAGTTCCGGGACTCCACCTGCTTCTGGGCGTTCTCAATGGCGCCGGACAGCATCTTCTGGTCCAGGGGGGTGTCGTCGTCCACCCCCAGCCGCTCCATCATGCCCTGGATGCGCTCGGAGCCGAACAGCCGCAGGATGTCGTCCTCCAGGGACAGGAAGAACCGGCTCTCGCCCGGGTCGCCCTGGCGGCCGGCGCGGCCGCGGAGCTGGTTGTCGATGCGCCGGGACTCGTGGCGCTCGGTGCCCAGGATGTAGAGGCCGCCCGCCTCCCGGACCTTGTCGGCCTCCTCCTGAATCTCCGCCTTGAACCCGGCCTCCGCCTCGGCAAAGGCCCGCCGTGCGTCCAGAATCTCCTGGTTGTCCGTCTCGGCGTGGCCGTCGCACTCGGCCAGCAGCTCGTCGCTCATGCCCTTTTTGCGCAGCTCCGCCTTCGCCATGAACTCGGCGTTGCCGCCCAGCACGATATCCGTGCCGCGCCCCGCCATGTTGGTGGCCACGGTGACCGCCCCCAGCTTGCCCGCCTGGGCCACGATCTCCGCTTCCTTCTCGTGGTTCTTGGCGTTGAGCACGTTGTGCTTGATGCCCGCTCTTGTCAGCATTTTACTGACGAGTTCTGAAATCTCGATGGACACGGTGCCCACCAGCACGGGCTGGCCCTTCTGGTGGCAGGCCTTGATCTGCTCCACCACCGCCTTGTACTTGCCCTCCTTGGTCTTGTAGACGATGTCGGGCTGGTCCACCCGGGCCAGGGGCCGGTTGGTGGGGATCTCCACGATATCCAGGTTGTAGATGGTGCCGAACTCCTCCTCCTCGGTCATGGCGGTGCCGGTCATGCCGGACAGCTTGTCGTACAGGCGGAAGTAGTTCTGGAAGGTGATGGTGGCCAGAGTCTTGGACTCCCGCGCCACGGTGACGTGCTCCTTGGCCTCGATGGCCTGGTGGAGCCCCTCGTTGTACCGCCGGCCGTACATCAGCCGGCCGGTGAACTCGTCCACGATGATGACCTCGCCGTCCTTCACCACGTAGTCAATATCCCGCTTCATCACGCCCCGGGCCTTAATGGCCTGGTTGATGTGGTGGGACAGGGTGGTGTTCTCCGGGTCGGACAGGTTCTCCACATTGAACGCCTGCTCCGCCTTGGCGATGCCCCTGGCGGTGAGGGTGGCGGTGCGGGCCTTCTCGTCCACGATGTAGTCCGCGTCGTCGCTGGTGTCCTCCTCCTCCTTGGCGTCCACGGTCTTCACCCGCTTGCACTTGAGGCGGGCCACGAAATTGTCCGCCAGCTGATAGAGCTGGGTGGACTGCTCCCCCTGGCCGGAGATAATGAGGGGGGTGCGGGCCTCGTCGATGAGGATGGAGTCCACCTCGTCCACGATGGCGAACACGTGGCCCCGCTGCACCAGCTCCTGGGCATAGATGGCCATGTTGTCCCGGAGGTAGTCAAAGCCGAACTCGTTGTTGGTGCCGTAGGTGATGTCGGCGGCGTAGGCCCGCTTCTTGTCCGCCTTTTCCACCCCGTGGATGACCAAGCCCACGGTGAGGCCCAGGTACTTGTACACCTTGCCCATCCACTCCGAGTCGCGCTTGGCCAGGTAGTCGTTGACGGTGATGATGTGCACGCCCTGGCCGGTGAGGCCGTTGAGGTAGGCGGGCAGGGTGGCCACCAGGGTTTTTCCCTCGCCGGTTTTCATCTCGGCGATGCGGCCCTGGTGGAGGATGATGCCGCCGATGAGCTGCACCCGGTAGGGGCGCATGCCCAGCACCCGGTCCGCCGCCTCCCGGCAGGCGGCAAAGGCCTCGGGCAGGATATCGTCCAGGGTTTCGCCATTGGCCAGGCGGGACTTGAACTCAGCCGTCTTAGCCCGCAGGTCGTGGTCGCTGAGGGCGCGGTACTCGTCCTCCAGCGCCTCGATTTTGTCCACCGTGGCGTTCAGCGCTTTGACCTCCCGCTGGGAACGGGTGCCGAACAGTTTTGAAAACAGACCCATAGCTTGTGTGTCCTTTCTATCCATAAAGTACAAAGACCCAATTTAACTCGATACAGTATATCACAAGCCCCATGGAGAAAAAAGAGGAAATTGTAAATAATATGCGGGCTGGAAAACCGGCTTTTGTTGTGATAGAATGTAAGAAAACCCGCCTCAGCCGTCACGCCCCGCCTGTTCGCGGCGGCTCCGCGCTTCTTTATTGAGAGGAGGCCTTCCCCATGTCCCGTGCCTTTGCCCCCCTGCGCCCGCCGGTCCCCCAGCCCGCCAGGGTGATCCGGCCAAACATCCAGCCCGGCCGCCGGGTGATCGCCGTCAGCGACGTCCACGGCAGCCTGCCCTTCCTCAAGGGCGTGCTGGACAAGGTCCGCTTCACCCCGGACGACGTGCTCATCATCGTGGGCGACCTGCTGGAAAAGGGGCGGGACAGCCTTGCCACCCTGCGCTATGTTCTGGAGCTGGGCAGGACCCACACGGTCTACACCCTGTGCGGCAACTGCGACTACATCGACCAATGCTTCCTGTCCGGCCCATCCCTGGACGAGAAGCTGTGGCCCGTCCTGTCGGAGTTCTGGCAGGACCGCTCGGTGCTGCTGCAGATGGGGGCGGAGATCGGCGTGACGCCCCGGAGCCTGGACGATATGCCCGCCCTGCGCGCCGCCCTTTTGGAGCGCTTCCCGGTGGAGACGGGCTTCCTGCTGAACCTGCCCACCATCCTGGAGGCGGGGAACTTCCTGTTCGTCCACGGCGGGGTCCCCCGGGAGGAGAGGCTGGAGGAGCTGGACGCCTACGACTGCATGAAAAACGACGACTTCCGGGGCCAGGGGCACCGCTTCCAAAAGTGGGTGGTGGTGGGCCACTGGCCGGTGACCCTGTACGACCCCCGCATCCAGCGCTCCGCCCCCCTCATCGACTACGACCGGCACATCGCCTCCATCGACGGCGGCTGCGTGCTCAAGCTGGACGGGCAGCTCAACGCCCTCATCCTCCCGGACATCGGCGGGGACAAGCTGCTCTACACCTGGTACGACGGCCTGACCGCCGTCACCGCCCTGGACGCTCAGGAGCCCTCGGCGGACCCGCTGAACATCCGCTGGTCGGACAGCGTGGTGGAGAAGCTGGCAGAGGAGGAGGACTGCGTGCTCATCCGCCACCCGGCCACCGGCCGGGAGCTGTGGCTGCCCAGGGACTTCGTCACCGTCTGGCGGGACGGGAAAACCCACACCGAGGACGCCACCGACTACCGCCTGCCCGTCTCCCCAGGGGATCAGCTGGCCCTGGTCCGGCAGACCCGGCGGGGCTTCCTGGTGAAGAAGGACGGGATAACCGGCTGGTATTACGGCCGGATAAAATACAATGGGGAATAACCTGACGGCGTGCCGGAACCAACTCCGGCACGCCGTTTTTGCACCTGTTCCGGGCAGGCTGATTACAAATCGGAAACGAAAAAATACCGCTGGTTACAGTTGGTTTACAATGCAGCGGCTTCCATTGACTTTCGACAGAATTCGACCTATACTGAGGTTTAATGAGAACGCATCGGGGGACGATTTCATATGGACCACACCTTAGACCACAACACAGCCTCCAACCGCCCGGAGGAGCTCCGCGTCTCCCTGGACGAGCTGGGAAAGGCCCTTTCCGCCGCCCCTGCCCGGGGGGTGCCCAAGCCCCTGTTCATCGCCGTCACGGCGCTGGCCGCCGTATTGGGGGTCCTGCTCGCGTGGCTGGCGTTTTGTTCATGGGATTCAGCCCAGTATGAGTTTAAGCTGCATCGTCAGCTGGACGAGCAGCAGGCCGTCTCCTCCCTTCTTCAAGAGGAGCTGGACCAGGCAAACGCCGGCCTGGCCGCGGCCCAGGAGGAGCTGGCCCGGCAGGAGGCGGAGCTGGCCCAGGCCCAGGATACCATCGACCTGCTGAAGGAGTATTCCGTGGCCGCCCCGGACGGCACGGTGCCCGAGTACACCCAGCTCTACCCCGACTTCTATGCCCCGGCCTGGGAAGGGGAGACCATCGACGGCGGAAAGGTCTGCTTCCTCACTTTTGACGACGGCCCCTCCGCCAACACCGACCGGGTGCTGGAGCTCCTGGACCGGTACGGCGTCAAGGCCACCTTCTTTGTGGTTGGCACCGCGGCCGCCGCACCGGCCAACCAGCAGCGGATGAAAAACATCGTGGCCGCGGGCCACACCCTGGCCATGCACAGCTGGAGCCACGACTATAAAAAGGTGTACGCCTCGGTGGAATCGTTTCTGGAGGAGTTCAGCCAGCTCTACCAGTGGATTTACCAGGTCACCGGGACCTATCCCTCGGTGTACCGCTTCCCCGGCGGCAGCATCAACGGCTACGACCGGGGGGTGTACCAGGAGATTATCGCGGAGATGACCCGCCGGGGCTTCGTCTACTTCGACTGGAACGCCTCCGCCCAGGACGCCACCGCCGCCCCCCGGCCCGCCAGCCACATCGCCGCCGACTGCCTGCGGGGGGTGGGCAGGGACCTGGTGGTGGTGCTCGGCCACGACAGCGCCGCCCGGGGCACCACCGTGGACGCCCTCCCCGCCGTCATCGAGGGGTATCAAAACGCGGGCTACACCTTTTCCGCCCTGCACCCCGGCGTGACGCCGGTGACCTTCGGCTACCCCGTACCCAAGTAGCAGCGGCCCGCGCGGCGGCCCGGAGGGGCCCCGCGGGGGCTTTTCCCGTCCATTTTGTATTAAGGCGGCCCCTTTTCCCGCCGTAAGCCTTGTACAGGATATCAAATCAGCCAAAAAACAGGAAATTTTTCTTTACAAACCGGCTAAACTATGATATGCTTTGGCAGAACGTCCGGAGGACGCCGCCCGCCGGCTTAGTTTTGGGACAAAGCCCGCTTCCACGCGGGGCTTTCACCCGCCCACAACCCAGCGGCAGGGCAATCAAAACGAAAGGTGGAATCCCCCATGATCCGCAAAGACCAGAAGACGGCCGTCATTGAGGCCAACCGCACCCACGAGACCGACACCGGCTCCCCCGAGGTGCAGATTGCCATTCTCACCGCCCGCATCCAGGAGCTCACCGAGCACCTGCGGGTTCACATTCACGACAACCACAGCCGCCGCGGCCTGTACAAGATGATCGGTAAGCGCCGCAAGCTGCTGGACTACCTGGCGAAGAAGGACATTGAGCGCTACCGCGCCATCATCGCCAAGCTGGGTATTCGTAAGTAAAGTCTTCAGCAAGGGCGGCGCGGGTCACCGCGCCGCCCTTGCCCCATTGTCCCTCCCACCCATTGGAGCTGCCTTTCTAGCAGTTGAACATGGGTCCTGGCAACAGTCGGGGCTTATGTTCAAGTGCTATAAGGGTAACGGCTCCAAAACCACATTTACAATTTGAAAGGAGCACACCCCATGTCAACTGTCATCACCCACAAGCAGTTTCCCAATGAAAAGACCTGGTCCATGGACCTGTGCGGCCGCCCGCTGACCATCCGGATGGGCAAGGTGGCCGAGCTGGCCACCGCCTCCGCCATGGTCACCTACGGCGAGACCACCGTTTTGGTGGCCGTCACCGTCTCCCCCCGCCCCCGGGACGGCGTGGATTTCTTCCCCCTGTCCGTGGACTTCGAGGAGAAGCTGTACGCCGTGGGCCGCATCCCCGGCTCTTTCATGCGCCGCGAGGGCCAGCCCTCCCTGCCCGCCGTGCTGGCCAGCCGGGTCATCGACCGCTCCATCCGCCCTCTGTTCCCCTACGATTTCCGCAACGACGTGGTGTGCACCGCCACCGTCATGAGCGTGGACCGCGACTGCTCCCCCGAGGTGACCGCCATGATCGGCGTGTCCGCCTGCCTGGCGGTGTCCTGCATCCCCTGGGCCGGCCCCATCGGCTGCGTGGAGATGGGCTATGTGGACGGCCAGCTGGTCTATAACCCCACCACCGAGCAGAAGCACAGCTCCCAGCTGGACCTGACCGTGGCCGCCACCGCAGGCAAGGTCATCATGATCGAGGCGGGGGCCAAGGAGCTGCCCGACGCCATCATGTACGACGCCATTGTCAAGGCCCACGAGGAGATTCAGAAGCAGGTGGCCCTCATCAACCAGATGGTCTCTGAAATCGGCAAAGAGAAGATGACCTACGACCACGCCGCCTTCGACCAGGAGCTGTTCGACAAGATCACCGCCGACTTCATGGACGAGGCCAAGGCCGCCATGGACACCGATGACAAAAACGTCCGGGAGGACCGCTGGAACGCCATGATCGAGAAGTGGCACGAGAAGTACCTGGAGGACCACCCCGACATGGACCAGTTCCTGGAGGAGATCACCTACAAGTTCCAGAAGAAGATCGTCAAGGCCTGGCTGCTGGAGGGCCATCGGGTGGATGGCCGCGCCAAGAACGAGATCCGTCCCCTGGCCGCCGAGGTGGGCGTGCTGCCCCGCGTCCACGGCTCGGGCCTGTTCACCCGCGGCCAGACTCAGGTGCTGTCCATCTGCACCCTGAACACCCTCTCCGCCTCCCAGAAGCTGGACACCATCTGGGAGGAAGAGGAGAAGCGGTATATGCACCACTACAACTTCCCCGCCTACTCCACCGGCGAGGCCCGGGCGGCCCGCTCCACCAACCGCCGGGAGAAGGGCCACGGCGCCCTGGCCGAGCGCGCCCTGGAGCCTGTCATCCCCTCCGCCGACGAATTCCCCTACGCCATCCGCGTGGTGTCCGAGGTCCTGAGCTCCAACGGCTCCACCTCCCAGGGCTCCATCTGCGGCTCCACCCTGGCCCTGATGGACGCCGGCGTGCCAATCTCCGCCCCGGTGGCGGGCATCTCCTGCGGCCTGATCCAGGACGATGACGGCGGCTTCACCACCTTCATCGACATTCAGGGCGTGGAGGACTTCCACGGCGAGATGGACTTCAAGGTGGCGGGCACCAAGAAGGGCATCACCGCCATCCAGATGGACATCAAGAACGACGGCCTGTCCCACGCCATCATCAAGGAGGCGCTGGACATCACCAAGGACGCCCGCTTCGCCATCCTGGACGAGATCATGCTCCCCTGCATCTCCGCCCCCCGGACCGAGGTGAACAAATACGCTCCCAAGATGATGACCGTGAAGATCGACCCGGACAAGATCCGCGAGGTCATCGGCAAGGGCGGCGCGGTGATCCAGAAGATCACCGCCGAGTCCGGCGCACAGATCGACATTGAGGAGGACGGCACCATCCACATCGCCTCCCCCAACGCCGAGTCCTGCGCCATCGCCAAGAAGATGATCGACACCATCGTGTTTGTTCCCGAGGTGGGCTCCCTGTACTACGGCAAGGTGGTGCGCATCCTCCAGTTCGGCGCGTTCGTGGAGCTGGCTCCGGGCAAGGACGGCATGGTCCACATCTCCAAGCTTGCCAACCACAGGGTGGCCAAGGTGGAGGACGTGATCAACATCGGCGACATGATCTGGGTAAAGGTCACCGACATCGACGAGAAGGGCCGGGTCAACCTGTCCTATAAGGACGCGCTCCGGGAGATCGAGGAAAAGAAGGCCAGGGGCGAGGCCATCAAGTAATTTGCTTATTGGAAAGGGGCGGCAGATGCCGCCCCTTTGTTATTTGCTTTGGGGACATGGCTCCCGCACGCCGTATGTCGCCAAACGCCAGTCAAACGTCAAATTTCCTCCCTTTACAGGGGCTTGGTTCCATGATAAAATAGAAAATCATACCAGCCGGCCACAGCCGCCCCCCGGCGGCGCGCGGAATGTGGCAAGACGCCCTGTGAGGCGGGGCACTTGAGCGTTCCTGTTGGGCAGGGGCGCTTTTCTCTTTCCCCTTCCATGCTCTAAGAAAGGAAATGATCCATCATGACCAGCTGTCATTCACTGCAAGACATTTTGAGCGCCATCACCTCCGACCCCGGGGAGGCCGAAGCCCGGCAGGCGGCCCACCGGCAATGGGCGTCCATCGCCAAGCCCCTGGACAGCCTGGGCCTGCTGGAGACGGCGGTGGAAGATATCGCCGCCCTCACCCTCAGCAAGGACATCGACATCTCCCGGCGCACCCTGCTGCTGCTGTGCGCGGACAACGGGGTGGTGGCCCAGGGGGTGACCCAGACGGACTACACCGTGACGGCGGCGGTGGCCCGGAACGCGGGCCGGCACTGCTCCTCGGTGTGTAAGATGGCCCAGGTGGCCGGCTGCCAGGTGCTGCCGGTGGATATGGGTATGCGCGACCCCGGCGAAATCCCCGGGGTGCTGGACCGCCGGGCCGGCAACGGCACCGGCGACATCACCCAGGGCCCCGCCATGACCCGCGCCCAGGCAGAGCGGGCGGTGCTCACCGGCGTGGAGCTGGTGCGGGAAATGCGGGAGCAGGGCATGGGCCTCATTGCCACCGGCGAGATGGGCATCGGCAACACCACCACCTCCAGCGCCGTGGCCTGCGCCCTGCTGGGCCGCCCGGCGGAGGAGATGACGGGCCGGGGCGCGGGGCTGTCCGACGAGGGCCTGAGGCGGAAAATCCGCGCCATTGAGCGGGCGCTGGCGCAAAACGCCCCCGACCCCGGCGACCCCCTGGACGTGCTGGCCAAGGTGGGCGGCTTTGACATCGCGGGCATGTGCGGCATCTTCCTGGGCGGGGCGGCATACCGCGTCCCGGTGCTGATGGACGGCTTCATCAGCACCGTGGCGGCGCTGTGCGCCCTGCGGCTGTGCGGGCCGTCGGCCAAGGCCATGCTGGCAAGCCACGTCTCCGCCGAGCCCGCGGGGCGGCTGATTCTGGACGCGCTGGGCAAAAAGCCCCTCATCACCGCTGGGATGCGCCTGGGGGAGGGCACCGGCGCGGTGGCAGCCATCCCCCTGCTGGACATGGCGCTGGCCCTCTATTCGGACGGCACCACCTTCGCGGGCACCGGCATCGAGGCGTATCAGCCTCAGGGGGGCTGAAATGTTCACCCTGGTGATCGGCGGCGCGGCCAGCGGCAAGAGCGAGTACGCCGAAGGGCTGGTGCTGCTCTCCCCCCACCGCCCCCGGTACTACATCGCCACCATGGAGCCCTTTGACGACGAGGGCCGCGCCCGGGTGGCCAGACACCGGCGGATGCGGGCGGACAAGGAGTTCCAGACGGTGGAGCGCTACACCAATCTGTCCGCCCTGCGCCTGCCTGAGCGGGGCACGGCGCTCCTGGAGTGTCTGGGCAATCTGGCCGCCAACGAGCTGTACGGCTCCTCCGGCGCGGGCGGCCTGCGGGGCGCTTTTTCCGCCATTGTGGAGGGGGTGTGCAGCCTCCGGGACCAGTGCGAGGATCTGGTCGTGGTGAGCAACGAGGTCTTCTCCGGCGGGGAGCGCTACGCCCAGGGGACGGAGGACTATCTTCATCTGGTGGCGGAGGTCAACCGGGCCCTGGCCCGGCACGCGGACCGGCTGTGCGAGGTGGTCTGCGGCCTGCCGCAATACTTTGACACGCAGAGGGGGCGGCCGGAATGCCGGTGATAGAAACCATACTGGTGGCCTTTGCCATGTACTCGGCCATCCCCCTGCCCCGGCCCCAGTGGAACGAAAAGAACATGCGCTATGCCATGTGCGCCTTCCCGCTGGTAGGGCTGGTGTGCGGGGCGCTGTGGTGGGGGTGGGGGACGGTCTGCGTGCTGCTGAACGTCCAGCATCTGCTGCGCGGGGCGGGGCTGTGCCTGATCCCAGTGATGGTCACCGGCGGCATCCACCTGGACGGCTACGCCGACACCTGCGACGCCCTGGCCAGCTGCGCCTCCCCGGAGAAAAAGCAGGAGATTTTGCAGGACCCCCGCTGCGGGGCCTTCGCGGTGATCCGGCTGTGCGGCTATTTTGCCGCCCACCTGGCCCTGTGCACGGCGCTGATCGCAACGGAGGAGGCCCTGTGGACCATGGGGCTTGGCTTCGTGCTGGAGCGGTCCCTGTCCGGGCTGGCGGTGACCCGCTTCCCGCTGGCGAAAAATACGGGCCTGGCCCACACCTTCGCCACCGCGGCGGACAAGCGCACGGCCAGCCGCGTGCTCATGCTGGAGTGCGCCCTGGCGGCGTCCGGGATGATCGCGGTGGGCGGGCTTACCGGACTGGCGATGGCGGCGGTGGCGCTGATTCTGTTCCGGCGGTATCGGATCACGGCGGACAGGCAGTTCGGCGGGCTGTCCGGCGACCTGGCGGGATGGTTTTTGCAGCGCTGTGAGCTTGGGATGCTGGCGGCCCTGGCGGCCTGCCAGCTTGTGGAGGTGCGATTCTTATGATTTTCATCACGGGGCCGCTGTACAGCGGCAAGCGGGAATACGCCTGCGCTCTGCTGAACTGCTCCATGGACGAGCTGGAGCAACATGCCGTCTGGGACGTGCAGGACCTGGCCGCCGCCTGCGGCGACCTGGACGCTCTGGCCGATGAACTGGCCTGCCGCCGGGTGGTTATCGCCACCGAGGTGGGCGGCGGCGTGGTGCCCATCGACGCCGGGGAGCGGGCGGCCCGGGAGGCGGCGGGGCGGCTGAGCTGCCTGCTGGCCCGGCGGGCGGAGCGGGTGGTGCGGGTGTTCTGCGGCCTGCCCATGGTGCTCAAATGAGGATTTACCTGCTGCGCCACGGGGAGACGGTGTACAACGCGCAGAAGAAGTACCTGGGCCGGACGGACCTGCCCCTGTCCCCCCAGGGGCGGGCGGCGCTGACCCAGGCCGATTTTTCGCCCGGCACGGTATACGTCTCCCCGCTGCGGCGCACAGCGGAGACGGCTCAAATTCTGTTCCCGGGCGCGGCTCAGATCGTGGTCCCCGGCCTGCGGGAGATGGATTTCGGCGTCTTTGAGGGCAGAAGCTGCCGGGACATGGAGGATTTCCAGCCCTACCGCAGGTGGGTGGACGGGAACTGCCTCGGCCCCGTTCCCGGCGGGGAGTCCCGGGAGGCGTTCTCAGCGCGCACCTGCGCCGCCTTCGAGGCCCTCGCGGCGCAGGCCCTTGAGGCGGGGGAGGACCCTCTGGTCATCGTGGCCCACGGCGGCACCCAGATGGCGGTGATGGAGCGCTTCGCCCTGCCCCGCCGGGATTACTTCTCCTGGAACGGGCCCCTGGGCGGCGGCTTTGTGCTGGACGGGTGCCGCCGGCCGGGGGAGCTGGTGCTGCGTCTTTTAGGCACGGTGCGGTATACCAGGGATACTTGACGGCGGAAAGGGCCGCTCCCGCCGCTTCAAGGGTTTCCCCTTTACACAGACGAGGAGGCAGAGCAATGTACGAGCTGATGTCCCTGCCGATGAGCGCCGGTGTTCTGGACGAATATGGGGACGCCGGCGGATTCCGCGCCGAGCTGGACGCCCTGGGCCTGCGGGGCGTCGAGGGGGTCTGGGCCATGGAGCCCATTCCAACGGATGTCCTCCAGGATTCGCTGATCGGCTATCACCTCACCTTTTTCACCGACTGGCTGGACCTCTATCGGGAGAACGACAAAGCCCTGATTGAGAAATTTGGCAGCCTGGAGGCCGCGCGCGGCATTTACGGCGGGCTGGGCCGGGACTTCCTCATGGGGTTCTACCGGCAGGATCTGGCCCGCGCCAAGGCGGCCGGCGCCAAATATATCGTGTTTCACGTGTCCGACGTGTCCATTGAAGAGGGCTTCACCTACCGCTGGCGGCACAGCTCTGAGGAGGTGATCGACGCCTCGGCAGAAATCGTCAACGAGCTTTTGGGCGGCGGCGAAGCGCCCTTTGACTTCCTGCTGGAAAATCTGTGGTGGCCCGGCTTCACCATGACCGATCCGGCGCTGACGGCGCGGATGCTG
The DNA here is from genome assembly GCA_949841465.1 of uncultured Oscillospiraceae bacterium. Taxonomy (GTDB): domain Bacteria; phylum Bacillota; class Clostridia; order Oscillospirales; family Oscillospiraceae; genus Enterenecus. The sequence goes on along the minus strand of CATKZW010000039.1, from coordinate 12,782 downwards.
GACGGTGTAGCGTACCCGAAGAAGGGCATCATGCTGGACACCGGCCATCTGATGAACACCAACACCGGGCTTGCCACAGAGCGGGACGGCGTGGCGTATATTCACCAAATGCTGGACCGGCACGGGGACCTGTGCCGGTATATCCGGGGGCTTCACCTCCACCAATCCCTCAGCGGGGCATATGTGCGCGAGAACATCGGCGCGGTTCCGGAGGATTTTCCCAAGGATTGCTTTGAGCAGTTTGCCTTCAACTATGGGCACGTGTTGAACATCGACCAGCACCGGCCGTGGACCGTCCCGGAGGTCCGGACCATCATTGACCGGCTGGAGCCGGACTACCTGACCCATGAGCTGTCGGCGGTGGGGGCGGAGGAGCGGCGTCAGGCTGTCAGGGCGCAGCGGAGGGCGCTGGGATTTGCGTAAACCGCAAAGCGGAACCGGCCGGCATTCGGCATAAAAGCGGGGCGGCTCATAAGAGCCGCCCCGCTTTTTTTCAGCGCATACCCGGCAGGATGCCGCCGGGCCTATTCCTCGCCCTGCACGTCGATGACTTCGCCCTCCACCACAGCGGCGCGGGCCAGCTTGGCCAGCCTGTGGATGCTCCACAGGTCGGACACGCTCTCGTAAATAAGGATGATGCCGATCATCTGGAGAAGCAGCTCGGCAAACAGGCCGGGGTTAAAAATGACAATGGCCCCCAGAACCAAGACCAGCACATCCAGGGCAAAGGGGACCCACCACTGGGGAAAGCCCACCGTCCGCAGCTCGAAATCCCGCCGCAGGCTCATGGCCCCGTCCACCAGGATGGCGACGCCCAGGATGATGGAGATGATGTCGCTGATGCGGGTGGGCTGGACGATGGCATAGACGCCAAAAGCCGCGCAGATGACGCCGACAATCAGCCCGATCAGGGAGCCGCGCTCCCTGCCGAAGTAGGCGATGATGTTAAACAGGCCGTAGGCCGTGAGCACACCTGCAACGATATAGCACAGGATCAGATTGCTGGTGTGGGGCCAGATCAGCAGCGCCACGCCAAGGAACAGAAAGAGCAGGGACGCCAGGATCAGGCTCCATTTGATGTCTTTAAGCAGTTCTCTCATGTGTGTGTCATTCCTTCCAATTCAAAAAGACCATGCTGTTTGGATTCAGTATACCACAACAGGCCCGCCGTCACAACGTATTTCTAAAAGAATTTGTCTCTCACAGCCTCTTTGTCAAAATCAGCTCATAGCACTCGCCGGGGGGCAGGAACCCGCCCACGGCCCCATAACCCAGCCTCTCATAAAAATGCTGGGCGCATTCGTTGGATTGGGTAGAGGTCATGACGGTCCCATACCCCGCCCGCCTCATCCGGTCCTCCCAGTATTCCACCAACAGGCGGCCATACCCTTTGCCCCGGTGACTATCCAGCACATAGAGCAGGTTCATAAACGGCGTATTGTCCCAGAACAGGTTGTATCTCAGCCAGCCGGCAAATTCCCCGTGCTCCTCCGCCACATACACCCGTCCCAGCCGGACGCTGGTTTCCAGTTCCCCGGGGGAGATGTGCCGGTCGTGCTGCTGCAGCACCGGGGTGTCGTCCGGGCTTGCGGTCCTGATATTCATTTCGTCAGCCCTTCCCTTATGAACATTTACAGCCATTGGATAAATGCTGTCTTATCCGTACAGTTATACCCGGCGCGGGTATAGAAATCCAATGTCTTTTGCTCTTTTGAGCCAGTCAGAAGCATCATTTTATAGCAATCCTGCTGTTTTGCCACCGCTTTTGCGTAATCCAGGCACTGCATGGCATAGCCTCTGCCTCTGTGATCCGAATGGGTCACCACGTTTTCCACAAAGGCGTACGGGCATACGTTCCGGGTCAAATTGGGGATGATGACGCAGACACATGAGGAGACGATGATCCCATCCACCTCGTTGACAATCAGATGATGGTTTTCGTCCGACATGATTTGCTCCCAAACCGCCGCCAGGTGCTCCGAATATTCAGGCACCGACGTCTCATGAAGGCATAGATACAGCTCCAAAATTTCCTGTAAATCCCCGCGCCCTGCCTCTCGTACCATACGACTGACCTCACAAGCTCAAAAAATAACTGCCGGGGCCCAAACCCCGGCAGTTATTTTATCACGTTTATTACTTTCCGGCAAGGGCCTCGTCAATGGCCTTGGCGGCGGTCTTGCCCGCGCCCATAGCCAAAATGACGGTGGCCGCCCCGGTCACGGCGTCGCCGCCGGCGTACACGTTCTCCCGGCTGGTGAGGCCGTTCTCGTCGGCGATGATGCCGCCCCACTTCTCGGTGTCCAACCCCTTGGTGGTGGACTTAATGAGGGGGTTGGGGCTGGTGCCCAGGGCCATGATGACGCAGTCCAGCTCGATGTCGAACTGGCTGCCCTCCTTGACGATGGGGCGGCGGCGGCCGGAGGCGTCCGGCTCGCCCAGAGTCATCTCCACGCAGCGGATGCCGGACACGGAGCCGTTCCTGGGGTCCCTGGGGTCGTCCGGGTTGTGGTAGCCCAGAATCTCGGTGGGATTGGTGAGGGTCTTGAAGATGATGCCCTCCTCCTTGGCGTGCTCCACCTCCTCGGCGCGGGCGGGCAGCTCCGCCTCGGAGCGGCGGTAGACGATGTACACCTCCGCGCCCAGCCGCTTGGCGCAGCGGGCCGCGTCCATGGCCACGTTGCCGCCGCCCACTACGGCCACCCGGGCGGAGTGCTGGATGGGGGTGTCCGCCCCGTCCTTGTAGGCCTTCATCAGGTTGATCCGGGTGAGGAACTCGTTGGCGGAGTACACGCCCTTCAGGTTCTCGCCGGGTATGTTCATGAACTTGGGCAGGCCCGCGCCGGAGCCGATGAACACCGCCTCGAAGCCGAACTCCTCCTTCAGCTCGTCGATGGTGATGGCCCGGCCGATGACCATATTGGTCTCCACCTTGACCCCCAGCTCCTTGAGGGTGTCCACTTCCTTCTGCACGATGGACTTGGGCAGGCGGAACTCGGGGATGCCGTACACCAGCACGCCGCCCGCCAGGTGGAGGGCCTCGAACACGGTGACGTCATAGCCCTTCTTGGCCAGGTCGCCGGCGCAGGTCAGGCCTGCCGGGCCGGAGCCGATGACGGCCACCTTGTGCCCGTTGGGGGCGGGGGGGACGGCCTTCTCGGTGGCGTTGGCGTTGTGCCAGTCGGCCACGAACCGCTCCAGGCGGCCGATGCCCACCGGCTCGGCCTTGATGCCGCGCACGCACTTGGCCTCGCACTGGCTCTCCTGAGGGCACACCCGGCCGCACACGGCGGGCAGGGCGGAGTCCTTGGCGATGATCTGGTACGCCCCCTCGAAGTCGCCCTCGGCCACCTTGGCGATGAACTCGGGTATGTTGATCTGCACCGGGCAGCCGGACACGCAGGGGCGGTGCTTGCAGTTCAGGCACCGCTGGGCCTCGTCGATGGCCTGCTCCTTGGTGTAGCCCAGGGCCACCTCGTTAAAGTTGCACGCCCGGACCTGGGGGTCCTGGTGGGGCATGGGGTTTTTATCCGGTCTCATATTAGGCATATCACTTTACCTCCTGCTTGAACAGGTTGCAGGCCGCCTCGTGGGCGTGCCGCTCGAAATCCTTGTACATCGCGCCCCGGGCCATGGCCTCGTCGAAGTCCACCTTGTGGCCGTCGAACTCCGGGCCGTCCACGCAGGCGAACTTGGTCTCGCCGCCCACGCTCAGGCGGCAGCCGCCGCACATGCCGGTGCCGTCGATCATGATGGGGTTCATGGACACCACCGTGGGAATGCCGTACTCCTTCGTCAGCTCGCACACGAACTTCATCATAATCACCGGGCCGATGGTGATCACCCGGTCGTACTTGGCCCCGCCCTCGATCTGCTCCTTGAGCAGGTCTGTGACCAGGGCCTTCTTGCCGTAGGAGCCGTCGTCAGTGCCAATGATGAGGTTGGTGGAGGCGGCCTTGAACTCCTCCTCCAAAATCACCAGGTCCTTATTGCGGAAGCCCACGATCAGGTCCACGTGGCAGCCCACGTCGTGGAGCTTTTTGGCCACGGGGTAGGCAATGGCGGTGCCCACGCCGCCGCCCACCACGGCCACCCGCTTGAGGCCCTCGGTCTCGGTGGCCCGGCCCAGGGGGCCCACGAAGTCCTGGAGGAACTGGCCCTCTTCCTTGTGGTTCAGCTTTTCGGTGGTGGCGCCCACCACCTGGTAGATGATGGTGACGGTGCCCTTCTCCCGGTCGAAATCGGCAATGGTCAGGGGGATGCGCTCCCCCTCCTCGTCCACCCGGAGGATGATGAACTGGCCGGGCTCGGCCTTGCGGGCCACGGCGGGGGCCTCGATCTCCATCAGGGACACGGTGGGATTGAGCACCCGTTTTGTTACGATCCGATACATAGCTTCTCCTCTTTCCTATGGTTTCGCATATGCCAGATATCAGCGCCGCCGGTCCAGCCGGTACGCCATGGGCTGATTGTGAACATTATAACACTCCAGCCCTGGTCCGTCAATTTCAATCGGCTGGAAACTGCCCTTCAAATTGCCCCAAATGCAAAAAAGAGGGCTGCCAGCCGCAGCCCTCCTCTTCGCCGTCCGCTAAAAGGTCAGCACCCGCACGATGAGCACCACCGTCACCGCCGCCACGCACAGGGTGGACACCAGCTCAGCGGTCAGCATGGCCCGGCGATGGTCCCTGCGGGGCCGGTCCGCGGGCGGGATCAGCTCCGCCGCCTGCCCCTCATCGTCCCACTCCGGCTCCTCCCGCAGCCCGTCCGGCCCCGCCGCCCTCCAGGCGTTCAGGTCCACCACGTTGTCCCTGCCGCCGGGGCGGGCCTGCCTCTCGGACTGGCGTACCATCGCCGTCTGCCGGGAAGACGGGGCGCCGTCATACCCGGCGGCCATGGCGTTGTCCTTCCAGATGGTAAAGGTATAGTAAGCAGTTTTCACGGCTCCACGCCTCCTTCTGTATGGGATGAGCCCAGTATACTGTGGTATCAGTCCTGTAAACCGGCACTTATTTGCCCGTTTGCAGTCAGCACTCGTCGTTTTGTTTGATTCGCCCTCATAATAATATATCCGTTCGACTTTGTCAAGGGGGTATCGCAAATTTGTTCGTATATTTTTAAAAAAACGCGGCATGACAGCTGTCATGCCGCGTCTGTTCAATCATCCTGGGGCAGCGCCCCGCCGTCCGGAGCTGTGCTGAGGCAGGCGGTGATCTCAAAATTGCCGGTGCCGTGGTAAGCCCGGATCTGGGAATAGGCCGCCAAGTCGTTGAAACGCCACCACTCGGAGGCCATCGGGGTGAGCTTTGCGTCCGTGCAGTACCGCTGGAGGGCCTTGGCGGGCTCACAGGCGGCCATGGAGGGGGCCATCTCGGCGCTGCGCCACGCGGTGGTGGAGAAGATGGCCACCGGCTTCGTATATGTAGCCGCCGCCATGCTCAGCTCGTGGATGGGGGTGGGCATGGCGTACTCCTCATACTCGTCCACCTGGACCACGCTGTACCCGCCGATGTCGCCCACATGGGCGCGGGTCACCTTAGCCAGGCTCACGTCTATCGCGCAGCCCTCCTGTTGGTTGGAGGGCCCAGTTGCAACAAACCAGGAGATATTCCAGGGTGCGGTGGAGATGCCCGCCTCCACCGCGCCGTCGCTCCGGGCCAGGGCGCTGAGGCCGCGCACCACCGCCGTCTGCGCGTCATAGGGCTGGAAGCCCTCGTACAGCACCAGCGTGTTGCCCTCCGCCAGGGCGTTCTGCTGGGCCTGGCAGACGTTTTTGGCCATAGCGTACAGCACCGGCATCATGAATTCGCTCCGCCCCAGCCGGGGATTCGGCGCTTTCGCCTGGTAGAGGGCCTTCCCGGTGATGTTGGGGATATCCTTTCCGCTGCTGACCAGCACGGAGGAGTACGCATTGGTGTTGTTATAGACCATGGACGGTATCACATCGGGCAGGTTGATGAGGCAGTACCGGTGCTCCACCCAGCCCGTCTCCCCGCCCTCAAGCCGCACCTGCCACCAATCCCCGGCCTCCTGCAGGATGGTAAACGCCGCCCCCGGCTCCAGCACCGCCAGCGCCCCCTCCATGGGGTCGGGTTCCGGTGCGGGCTCGGGCGCCGGTTCCGGGGTGGGTTCAAAGGCCGGTTCCAGGCTGGGCTCAGGGGTGGACGCCGGAGCAGGCTCTGTGGTCACGTCCGGCACCGGCTCCGGGACAGGCTCCGGCTCCGGCGTCGGCTCAAGCGGGGATTCCAGCGGCGGCTCTATGCCGGCCCCATCCGTTGGAGCCACCGAGACAGCAGGGCCGTCCTCCCCCATTTCTACGGAGATAAGGACTTCCTCTGTCTCAGCCGCGTCCGCCTGGAGCGCAGGCTCGTCCGCCGCCGGGGTGGTCTCCACAGTGGGCTCCGTCTCCACCGGCGCGGGGTACGTGTCCGCGGTGGGTTCCGGCATGGGCTCAGGGACCGGCTCCTGAGCAGGCCCCGGCGTAAGCTCCGGCGGGGTCTCCGGCACAGGCTGTACGCTTGGCTCCGGACTGGGCTTCGGCGGAGCATAGATGGCCGTCAGCTTACCCCGGTTCCCCTGGGGCAGCTCCCCCCACAGAGGCAGCTTCACCGTGGCGTACCCGGTGGCCCCGGATATGGGCAGCTCCAGCCCCGCGGCGGGGGTGAACGCAATGTCCAGCCGGTGCTCCGGGTCCCACAGCTCGGGCTCCGGGGTGGGCTTAGACTCCGGGGACGGCTCCTCTGAGGCCTGAGGCGGCTCCGATTCCCGCACCCGGCTACTCTGGACGGGCCTGTCTGAAACGACCGGCCCCTGGGAAATCCCTGCCGGGTCGGCGGTGTGGCAGCCCGCCAGCAGGGCGGCCAGCATCAAAACACACAGTTTGCTGCGCTGTTTCATAACGGTTACGGCCTCCTCGTTATGCTCACATGACATCCTGTATCGTTTCGGTGTTTCCTTCCTTATATTAAAGTATTGTATCACAAACTTTTCAGCATAGCAACCGGCAGTTTTCCCGCTCTGTCCTGTTTTTCCCTGCCCTTTACGCCGCCATCGGCGGTTTTCTCCGCCGCGCCTTGCATCTGGAACCCGGCTGTGGTATGATGAAAACAATTTACACGCCTTTCACGGATCAAACACAAGAGGAGTGACCCATGATGGATGATATCCTGAAATTTGCCGACAGGGAGGAATTCCGGAGCTGGCTTTCCCAGCACTGCCGGTCCAGCGACGGCGTCTGGCTTTTATTTGGCAAAGCCGGGGGGCCAAAAACGCTTAAAGCGGGGGAAGCCCTGGAGGAAGCCCTCTGCTTCGGCTGGATCGACGGCCAGATGCAGAGCCTTGACGATAAAACCTACAAGAAATATTTTTCCATGCGCCGGGAGAAAAGCAAATGGTCCGCGAAAAACAAGGCTCTGGTCAAAAGCCTTGAGGAGCGGGGCCTCATGACCGATTTCGGCAGGCAGAAAATCGAGGAGGCCAAAAGCAACGGCCAGTGGTACGCCCCGGACCCCATGGCGGTCACAGAGGAACAGATCGCCTGCGTCGCCGCCCTGCTGGAAGGGCATGAGCCCGCCTGCGCGAATTTCCAGGCCATGCCCCTGTCCGTCAAAAAGACCTACACCCGGGCCTATTTAGACGCCAAGACGGACGCCGGCCGGGAAAAGCGGACCGCCTGGATGATCGACCGGCTCAACCGGAACCTGAAACCCATGTAGCCGCACATCCCTGAACCGCAAAAACCCGCCCCCGGCTGAGCCGGAGGCGGGTTTCATGCTTTTCAACATCAGGGCAGGTAGTTCCTGGGATTGACGCTGGTGCCGTTGATGCGCACCTCAAAGTGGCAGTGGGGGCCGCTGGCGTTGCCGGTCATGCCCGCCCGGGCAATGACCTGGCCCTGATACACTTTCTGCCCCACGCTCACCAGCAGGGAGGAGTTGTGGGCGTAGTAGGTGACATAGCCGTTGTCGTGGCGGATGGCCACCAGATAGCCATAGCTGCCGCTCCACCCGGACGTGATGACGGTGCCGCCGTCCGCGGCCTTGATGGAGGTGCCGGTGGGGCAGGCGATGTCGATGCCCAGATGGAAGTCATAGCGCCCCCACAGGTTGCGCCCGCCGAAGCTGGAGGTGATGGTGCCCCGCACCGGCCACAGGAAGTAGCCGTTGGAAGCGGTGACGGGCCTGGGGGTGGTGCCGGTGTAGGTGTAGGTGGTGGTGGCCTCCTTCAGGGTCTCGCTGGAGACGATCTCCCGCTCCACCTCCACGCCGTTCACATAGGTGACGTTGGCATTGACCAGGGCCAGGCCGTCCTCGCCCTGCTCCTTGACCCTGGTGTCGCCCACATACAGGTCGGCGGTCTCGATATACTCCACCGGGCTGGCGATGACGTCTTCATAGGTCTCGTCAGTGACCATCTCCACGGACAGATAGGGCACGGCCTCCTGAATGACCAGCTCCTGATCCACCCACAGCTTATCCACGATGACATCGGGGTTGAGGATAGCCAGCTCATAGGGCCACATATCCAAGGAGTAGGCGATGGCGTTGAAGGTGTCGCCCTTCTTCACCACATAGGTGGCCTGCTCCACCTCCAGCTGGGCCAGGGTGGCCCGGATGGGCTCCAGGTCAAAGTAGGTGTTGGCGGGCACCTCAATGGGGTAGACCTCCACGTCCTCCACAAACCTGTAGCGGATGGTATCCTGGCTCAGGTAGGGCTGGGCGGCCTCGTCCAGCAGGTTGTACAGCTCCGCCTCGGTGCGGGCCTGGCCGATCTCCACGCCGTCCACCCGCAAAGCGTAGGCCTGGATCACCGCGCCCACATTTTCAAACAGGAAGTCCTCCACCTGGGCGGCGTCGCTGAGGTCGTCCGGGGTGGCGTACACCTCGTTAATGGAGATATCTCCATCGTAATTGTAGCGTTCTCCCAGGATATCGGTAGCCCGGGACTCCACGTTACTGATGATGGCCTGGACCTCTGCCTCGCTGGACACCACGGCCACGGGCTGGCCGTTCACGTTGACGGCGTAGGCCCGCATATAGGTGCTGTTGAAGAAAGCCGCGCCCACGATCAGCACCGCCAGCGTGACGTACAGCAGCGGGGACACCGGATGCCGGTCCACCAGGCGGCGGACCTTGGCGAAGGCGGCGCTGGTGTTCTCCCAGCCCCTGGCGGTAAAGTCGCAGATCCGCTCCCAGCCCTCGCCGCCGGCGGCGCCGATGGCCTTGACGGCCTGGGCGGCCTTTTCCTTCACCGGCTCCCGGTCCTCTTTGTTCCGGGCGAAAGCGGCCTTAGCCTTCTCCTTGAGGGCGGCGGCGCTGTGCTTCTCCTTTTTGATCTGGGCGGCCCGTTCCTTGGCGGCCTCCCGCTCGGCCTTTTTTTCGGCGGCCTCGGTCTGCTCGATATACTGCCGCCAGGACTGGGGCTTACCGGACCCGTTCCCCTGGGCTCCGTCCTGGCTGCCGGCGGCCTTCCCGGTCAGGTTTTTTGTCTCGTTATGGTCTTTTTCGGTCTGCTTCACGAAGGTCCCTCCTATATCGCTTTGGTGTTCGATAAGACAAACCCGTAACAAAATTTTTGAAAAGAGTTACAAAACGGTTACAGTGCTATGTTACACCATTTTGTCCTTCCCGTCAACCCCGAATTTCCGGCAGCCTGTCCTGCGTCTCCATCCGGCAGCGCCATATCTTGTTGCTTTCCGTCGGTATTTTGGGAACGCCGGCACATTTTGTTGGGGCCTTGGCGAAACCGCCAAAATCCACCGCTCCTTTTCGTCCTTTTGCCCACTCCTCTTGACAGCCGCCGCCGGATGGAATACAATAAGCATACCGCAGCGTGAATGGAATATCACAGGGGCGCCGGAAGCGGTTCCGGCTGAGATGTGGAGGAAAAAGCCCTCCTGGTCCCTCGAACCTGATCCGGGTAATGCCGGCGTAGGAAGTGTATTCGACAGGCGGGCGCAAGCCCGCCGGGCCATTGTCGTTTCTCTCGCTTACCGCATTGCACCGTTTGCATTGCGGTATACTTATTTTAGGAGGAATCGACAATGAACAAAGCGCACAACGCCGTCCGAGCCATGGTGGAGGGGGCCATCTTCGTGGCCATCGCGGAGATCCTGGGCTACCTCAAGCTCTGGCATATGCCGGAGGGCGGCTCCGTCTCCCTGCTGATGCTCCCCATCGTGATTTACGCCCTGCGCTGGGGGCTGGGCCAGGGCCTTCTGGCCGGGCTGGCTTTGGGCATCCTGGACTTTTTCCTGGACGGTGGTTTCGCCATCGGCTGGCAGTCCATCCTGGGTGATTACGTCATCGCCCTCACCCTGCTGGGTCTGGCCGGCGTGGGCCACAAGAAGGGGTTCCCGGGCATCGTCGTGGGAGCCGCCCTGGGCTGCTTGGGCCGGTTTGCCGCCATCTGGGTCACCGGCGCCACCCTCTGGGGGGAATACATGTACGATATCTATGGCCTGCCCATGGACAATGAGTTTATCTACTCGTTCCTGTACAATCTGCCTGTGCTGGTGTCCGGCGTGCTGGCGGTGCTCATCTGCGTGGTGCTCTATAACATCAAATCCACACAAAAATACATGTTGGGCCAGGACATCGCCTGACAGGGAATGGGGGCCTCCGCGTGGGCAAATTTGACGGCGTGCTTTTCTTCGTGGACTACGACGACACCTTATATAACAGCCATCACACCGTCTCCTCGGAGAACCGGGCGGCCATCCGCTATTTCATTGAAAACGGCGGATATTTCTCCGTAGCCACCGGCCGGGCCCACCGCACCTTCACCCCCCAGATTGAGAAGGAGGACATCCCCCTCAACGCCCCCGCGGTGCTGTCCAACGGCGCGGCCATCTATGACTACGCCACCGGCCGCTGCCTGCTGCACACCTGCCTGGACAAATCCGCCCCCGCCCGGTTCGTCCAGCTTTGCCGGGAGTTCCCGCAGCTGGCGTTTGAGGCGTACCACAGCGACGATATCTATGTCCACAACCCCAACCGCGTCACCACAGAGCATCTGGCCAAGGTGGGCGGGCGGCAGATTTCCTGCGCGATCCTGGACATGCCCGCCCCGTGGACCAAGGCAATCTTGGAACAGGAGGAGCCCTATCTGAAGGAGGTACAGGCCCGCCTCCTCCAGCTCTGGGGGGATGATTACGAGGCAATCTTCTCCAACCGTTACCTGCTGGAGGTCACCGCCAAGGGCTGCCACAAGGGCGCCACGGTGGGCAAGGTGGCCCAGCTGCTGTATATCGACCCCAAGAACCTCTACTGCATGGGGGACAACCTGAACGACATCCCCATGCTGGAGCTCAGCGCCATCCCCTTTGCCCCGGCCAGCTGCTCCCAGGCGGTGCGGGACTGGATGGCCGCGCACCGCGCCCCCCTGCTGGGGCACTGCGATGACCACGCCGTGGCGCAGGCCATCGAAATTCTGGACTCCATTTATTAACAGAGCCGCCCCGTCCAGCCGGAGGACGGGGCAGCTTCTTTCTATCCATCAATTTGGCAGCCTTCCAAAAATCTTAAAGATTGCCGGGTTATATTTTCCCCGCCCCCGTCGAAAAAAAGTGTGTCCCCGCTCTGGGGTCGTGGAACATATTTCGTATCATTTGTGAAGTAAGGAGAGCTGCGATTATGAGCATCATCAAGCGTGTCACCCTTTTGACCCTGTCCCTGGCCCTGCTGCTGGGCCTGACGGCCTGCTCCGCCGGGCCGGAGATGCCCATGGAGGCCGTCATTGACGGCTACACCGTCACCCTGGGCAGGACCACCGTGGCGGACCTGACCGCCCTGGGCTACGAGCTGAACTCCGCCGGCCGTCAGGACGTGGCCCGCGACGGCGACAAGTACATCTACTTCATGTATCTGCTGTCCAAGGGGGCGGGCTATTCCTTCTGGGTCAACGTCTACACCCCCTATTACGGCGGCTCCAGCATCAACAAGGAAGCCTCTGAGGCCGCCGAATCCGGCATTGTCTATTCCGTGAGCCTGAGCAGGTCCGCGGCGGAGAAGATGTCCGTCAGCTACAACGGCATGGACCTCCAGGACATCACCTTCGACACCGCCAAGGAGTGGGGCGCGAAGCAGGACAAAGAGGCCTCCAAGATAACCTGGCGGCTCACCGCGGCCCAGGGCTCCCTCTCATTCAGGGCTGAGAACACCTCCTCCGAGGAGATGGACACCCTCCAGGTGTCCATGAGCAGCAAGGCTTTTGCGGACATGCAGAAGTAAAAACGTCAGCCCCCGCCGTTCAGCGGGGGCTGCGTTTTATTTTTTCATCTCTTTTTCCAGGAAGTAGGACGCCTCCATATCCGCCGTAGCCAGGGCGAAGGCCAGGGGGTACTGCTGGAGGGCCTGCCCCACCACCCGGCTGTCCTCTGTGCCGGAGAAGCCCATGTGCCACCGGATGGCCATGGCCTCCTCACGGTTCAGGCGCATGAAGCCGGAGATGATATACACCGACTTCTCCCCGTGGCCGTAGGGCAGCTTATCCTCATAGAAAAAGGTGGGGACCTTCTCCCACTTGCCGGTGGCGTCGTCCTTGACGTTGCGTGTGCCCGCCCGGTAGCAGCCGATCTTGCACAGGTCGTGGAGCAGCGCCGCGATGGCCACCGACTCCATGGGGTAGTCCAGCCCATAGACCTCTTTGACCCGCTCCCGGGCCAAATACGCCTCCAGGCAGCGGAACACGTTGACGCTGTGGTCGCACAGCCCCCCGGCATAGGCCCCGTGGTATCGGGCGGAGGCGGGGGCGCTGAAAAAGTCGCACTTGTTCTGCAGGTA
>CATKZW010000038.1 GCA_949841465.1 uncultured Oscillospiraceae bacterium | reverse complement strand
CGGCCCGCTTTTTCTTTGAAAAGAAAAAGCGGGCAAAAAGAAACGTTTAGACTGCTTCTACCCTTCCCGCCGGAGGACTGTTCTGTATACTATGTATTATAACAGGAAAAGGCGCCGGGGACAACCCCGGCGCCTCGTCAGTCTTCCAATGTTTTTTGCAGGTTCTCCATGATCTCCGCCAGCTTGGCGGCTTTCTTTTCCGGGTCAGTCTCCTTGTCCATATCCCTGAGATCACCCAGCAGGAAGCGCACCCAACTTTGGAACTGCTTGTCTGTCATGCCCATTGAAAGCACCCCTTTCTGTGATAATTGTATCATGGCGAAAGCGGAAAGGCAAGGCATTTTACGGCCCCCCTCCCCCTGTCAAACGCCCACCGCTCTGCGCCCTCAAAAGGGGGGGCGGCGGGCCGCCCCCTCCATTCCGTCAGCCGGTCAGCTTTTGGAGGGCCGCCTCCACTTCTGCCCGGCCCGTCTCCGACCGCATTACCGGCGTCAGCCGCTCCAGCTCCGCCAGCGTGTCGGACGCCGTGCCCTGAAGGGCGATCTCCAGCTGGTACTGGGTGTCCATGGTGCCCGGGTCCACCACCCGGAAGGACAGGCTGTCCCTGGGGTTGCGGTAGTAGTAGTCCTCCGCGCCCACCAGGGTGCGCACGCCCAGCCGTCCGGCCCGCACATCCTGCTCCACCGCGTTCAGCAGGGCCCGGGCGTCCTCACCGTAGCCCACCACATGGCCCACAGCGCTCCATTCCCAATCCCCCTCCTTGTCATAGCAGTTCAGCGTGGCGATGTCCAGCCGCCCGCCCTCGGCAATGGCCTTTTCCAGCTCGTCGAAGCCGTAGACCTCCCAGCACAGGTCGGCGTCGTGGTAGAGCCGCTCCAGCGCCCAGGCGGCGGAGCCCTCCTGGTCCACCTCGCTGGGATAAAAGTACACATAGTACTCCCGTGACAGGGTGGAGCCGTTGTTCAGGGTGTAGCGCAGCGTCACGCTGGAGCTGAGGTTGGTGTCCGCCGTCCGCTGCTCCCGCTGGTCGATGGCCGCCCGATGGAGGGCGGTCATCAGCGCGACCTGGTCCGGGTCGTCCACAGCCAGCCGCAGGATGTCGCCGTCGTCGGCAAAGTTGACCACGCTCAGGCGGCTCACATGCACCGACTGCACGTCTGCGGCGTCGGGCACCCTGGTCTCAAATCCGGTCAGGTCGAAGCCCACCACCAGGAACAGGGCCGCGAACACTCCGGCCACCGCCGCGGCCCCCTTCCACTTTTTGAGCACCCGGAAGGACTTATCCAGCAGCATCTGGGCGGCGAAGTACCCGATCACGCCCCAAACCAGGATGCACACCATCAGCGTGGCCTCCTCCCCGCTCAGGAAGACGGTGGTGCCCACGCCGAACACCATGCCCACGCACAGGGCCACGCCGTACTTGAACACCGGGCGCATGCATTTCACCGACACCACGTCCCCGGCGCTCTCCAGCCGCCGGGCCCGGTAGAGGAGGAACGCCCCCGCCGTCAGCGCCAGGGCCGCCAGGACGTAAATGCCCACCTCCCCCAGGCCGTAGGTGATTAAAACGTCCCTTCCACTGTCCCAGTAGCAGCTGACGGCACTCTGCAGCTTCCACACCGGGGTGAGCCATTTGACCACGTCGTGCACCCAATCGCCGAACCCGGCGAAGCCGTAGTAGAAGCCGTCCAGCACCAGCTCGACCAGCCCCACCACTCCCGCCGCGAACACGTTGAGCACGCCATAGAAGATGGGCAGGGCCAGGATATGCCCGGTGAACATGGCGCAGAACACCGCCATGGAGTAGAACAGGAAGCACCCCCCGCAGCTGACGGCCAGCCAGTACAGCAGCACCTGCATGTTCACGCAGCCGCCCGCCGCCTCCACAATAAGGGTGAGCAGGAATACGGCCAGGTTGGGCACGATGAGGTAGGACAGCCCCGCCGCGTAGTGGCTGAGGAACAGCCCCTCCCGCCGCAGCGGCAGGGAGCCGAACAGGTTGGCGGACCGGGCGTTGTACAGGTGGCTGAACACCGCCATGGCCGCCAGCACCCCAAAGACCGCCGCTATCGGCAGGGCGGTCTGCGCCCTGCCCGCCACCATGCCTTTAGCGAAGTTTTCCATATAGCTGCCGTATTCGATCCCGTTGTAGGCGTCCATGCGCAGGTACATCATCCCCCCCAGAGGCATGATAATGAACCAAAGGGCAAAATACGCCGCCCACAGGGGCCAGAACCGCGCCACGGTTTTTTTATAGATGGTCAAATCAAAGTACGATGTCCCGGACCGCATAGTCCTCACCTCCCATTTCATAGATAAAGATCTCCTCCAAGGTCAGGGGGAGCGCGTCGGCGAACAGGGGGTTCAGCGGCTTGAGCTTTTCCGTGACCTCCTCCGCCGTCCCCCGGACGATATAGGTGTACACCCGCCCCACGCTGCTGCTGTGGATCACGTCTAGGCCGGCGGGCAGCTCCGGCGGCGTCACGCTCTCAAAGGCGAGCTGCAGCTTGACGGTGCCGCCCTGGAGCTCGGTGAGGGAGCGCTCCAGCGCCACCTTCCCGTGGCTGAGTATGCCCACATGGTCGCACACGTCCTCCAGCTCCCGCAGGTTGTGGGAGGACACCAGCACCGTGGTCCCCCGCTCCGCCACGTCCCCCATGAGCAGGGACCACACCTGCCGGCGCATCACCGGGTCCAGCCCGTCCACCGGCTCGTCCAGCAGCAGGTAGTCCGGCTTGCAGCTCAGGGCCAGCCAGAAGGCGGACTGCTTCTGCATCCCCTTGGACAGCCTCCGGATGGCCCGCCTCTCGTCCACCTCGGGGAAGGCCTCGCGCAGGCGCTGGTAGCGCTCCACATCGAAGCTGGGGTAAATGCCCCGGTAGAATTTCATCATGTCCCGGGTGGAGGCGGAGCCGAAGTAGTACAGCTCGTCGGGGA
Source organism: uncultured Oscillospiraceae bacterium (assembly GCA_949841465.1). Classification (GTDB taxonomy): domain Bacteria; phylum Bacillota; class Clostridia; order Oscillospirales; family Oscillospiraceae; genus Enterenecus. Next base: position 28,726 of record CATKZW010000038.1, on the reverse strand, counting down.
TCACCGCCATCCTCGTCTTGACGGCGGGGTTTTCGTAGATGGGCGCGCCCTCCAGGGTGATCTCGCCGGAGTCCTGGCGGTAGGCCCCGCACAGGTGGCGCAGGATGGTGGACTTGCCCGCCCCGTTGGGCCCCACCAGCCCGTAAATGGCGCCCTTGGGCACCGTCATGGTCAGTCCGTCCAGGGCATGGAAGCCGTCAAAGCTCTTGACCACGTTTTTGACTTCAATCATGTTGCATCCTCCTTCCCAAAGGCCGCGCACCGCTGGGCGATATCCTCCCGGCCCATTCCCAGGTACACCAGCTCCTGGACGATGGCCTCCAGCCTGGCCAGCAGCTCCTCCCGGCGCTTGTCGGTGACGTCCTGGGGCAGGGCGGCGAAGCTGCCCTTGCCCGGCACCGAGTAGGCGTAGCCCTCCTGCTCCAGCGACTCATAGGCCCGCTGTATGGTGTTTGGGTTGATGGCCAGCTGGCCCGCCATGGCCCGGACGGAGGGCAGCTTATCCCCCGGCGGGATGGCCCCCGTGATGATGAGACGGCGCAGCCCGTCCCGCACCTGTTCATAGATGGGGCGGCTGTCCCGGTAGTTCAGGCTGAGCATGGCCCCGCCTCCTTTCGACAATTGTATTATCCGTACTAGTACAGTTATCATACCACGGCGGACGGCGGCTGTCAACCCTAGAAAAATTTTCCAAAATTTCCATATTAAATTTCGCGGAAAAATGCTGACAAAATCCAAGCGGCCTGCTATAATATCATTCGTATGGGCTGTACAGCCCCGCCAAAGTGTCAAACAACCGCATTCGACTCATTTCAGCACCCGATTCAGAAAGGAGTCTTTTCCCATGTCCAAGCATGATCTGAACACCGCCGCTTTTCTCCAGTGCGTAGGCCCCCTGCTGGACACCGTGGAGGTCAACTCCATGAAGCAGTGGCGGCACCACTTTTCCATCACCTGCTACCAGCACTCCACGTTCGTGGCCTACGTGGCCTTCCGGCTGGCCCGCTATTTCGGCTGGGACTACCGGGCCGCCGCCCGGGCCGGCCTGCTCCACGACCTCTACCTGTACGACCCGGCGGATCCCTCCGCCCATCCGGGCAACCAGTGCCTGGATCACCCGGAGTTCGCCCTGCGCAACGCCCAGGCCCTGTGCTCGGACCTGTCGGAAAAAGAGAAAAACGCCATCGTGTCCCACATGTTCCCCCTGGCGGTCCATCTGCCCCGGTGCCGCGAGGCGCTGGTGGTGAACCTGGCGGACAAGATCTGCGCCACCCTGGAGGTGGTCCACCTGTACCAGACCCGCCGGCTGCAGCGCTGGCTGCCCCCTGTCGCGGGCTGAGCATATTTCTACATTTTCACGGCTTTTCTTCCTTTGCTTCCCTGATTTTTCGTCAAATTATGACAATTTCTTAAAAGTGTGAAAAATCCCTTCAAAAAATCCTGGTTTCTGATATAATGTTTTCAGGCTGATCCGCTTCCTGCTCCTGTGTGGAAGCTGAAATATGGATGAAATTGGCTTACTGCAAATTTTTAAGAGAGGATGATGGGAAGCATGATCTCACACGGAAAGGATTTAAAGATTTTCTCCGGCAGCTCCAACAAGGCCCTGGCACGGGGCATCTGCAAAGAGCTGAGCATCCCCCTGGGGGACGCTGAAACCGGCGCGTTCTCCGACGGCGAGAATTTCGTATCTATTTTTGAGACGGTCCGCGGCTCCGACGTGTTCGTGGTCCAGTCCACCAGCTCCCCGGTGAACGACAACCTGATGGAGCTGCTCATCATGATCGACGCGATGAAGCGGGCCTCCGCCGGCCGGATCACCGCCGTGATCCCCTACTTCGGCTACGCTCGGCAGGACCGCAAGACCAAGCCCCGCGACCCCATCTCCGCCAAGCTGGTGGCCAACATGATCGCCCGGGCGGGGGCGGACCGCGTGCTGACCATGGACCTCCACGCCAACCAGATCCAGGGCTTTTTCGACATCCCGGTGGACAATCTGCTGGGCTCCCCGGTGTTTGTGGACCACTTTTTCCGCCGCTTCGCCCCGGTGCACGACCAGACCATGGTGGTGTCTCCCGACGTGGGCAGCGTGGCCCGGGCCCGCTCCTTTGCCCAGAAGCTGGATATGCCCCTGGCTATCGTGGACAAGCGCCGGCAGAAGGCCAACTCCTCCGAGGTGATGAACATCATCGGCGACGTCACCGACAAGAACGTCATCCTGCTGGACGACATGGTGGACACCGGCGGGTCCCTGTGCCACGCGGCCAAGGCCCTGGTGGAGCTGGGCCACGCCAAGTCGGTCACCGCCTGCGCCAGCCACGGCGTGCTGTCCGGCCCGGCTATCCAGCGCATCAACGAATCCGCTCTGGACGAGGTGGTGTTTTTGGACACCATCCAGCCCAAGGAGAACCTGGCGGAGATCTGCCCGAAGATCAAGTACCTGTCCGTGGCCCACCTGTTCGCCGAGGCCATCGAGCGCATCTACGAGGAGCGCTCCGTGTCGAAGCTCTGGCAGTAAGCCGCCGGCACAGGCCGCGCTCGATCGCTTCCCTTTCGGGGCGCGTTTGACCGTTCCTCCGGCCTCCTCCCCCAAGCCAAAGGGTGGGCTTTGGGGGCCCATGAAAAAGCAAATCCGCCCCGGGGCAAGGCTCCGGGGCGGTTGTTCCATGTTGTCATGCCGCGCCTGGCCGCGGCGCGCGGTTTCACTCCGGCTCAGGTAAAATCCAGCCCGCTTCGGCGGGCTTTGGATTTTGCCTTCACTCCGTTCCATCCGCGCCGCTCACAACGGCTCCGCACTTCTCGGGAGGAATCGACATGTTTTTCCAAAAAAAGGCGCCGGTATCCTGGCTGATCGTGGGCCTGGGCAACCCCGGCGGCAAGTATGAGGGCACCCGCCACAACGTGGGCTTTATGGTGGCGGACGAGCTGGGCGAACGGGGGCGCTTCCCCATCCAGCGGCTGAAATACCACGCGCTGACCGGCGCCGCCACGATTGGCGGGCAGGGCGTGCTGGTGATGAAACCCACCACCTACATGAACCTGTCCGGCGAGGCTGTGGGGGAGGCGGCGCGGTTTTACAAGCTCACGCCGGACCGCGTGCTGGTGATTTCGGACGACGTGGACCTGCCCCTGGGCAAGCTGCGCATCCGCACAGGCGGCTCCGCCGGGGGACATAACGGGCTGAAGAGCATCATCCAGCACCTGGGCTCGGACCAGTTCCCGCGCCTGAAGGTGGGGGTGGGGGGAAAGCCCCATCCGGACTATGATATGGCGGACTGGGTCCTGGGCAAGTTTCAGGGCGAGGACAAAAAGGTGATGGACGAGACGGTGAAGCGGGCCGCCGACGCGGTGGAATGTCTCCTGCGGGACGGCCCCCAGAAGGCCATGAACCGCTTCAACTAGCCTTCGCCTGGGATGGGAGGGCCGCCTCCGGCGGGCCGCGTCGCCACCTGCGCCTGGGCTGGCGATGGTTCCGCTCCCGGTGCGCTTACCCTGTAACGCCCGCTTTGGGACGCACCAGCTCTGCCCCCAGCCGCACCGCCGCCCGGAACAGGGCCTTATCATGAATCGTCTCAAGTTCCAAATCCAAATTTCTGATTACTTCTCGTATTCCCTCACCGTCTTCACCAAGACGGTGTATCACCTCATCCCACAATGCACACCGTTGCTCCTCCAAACTTTTTACCTCTTCATCCCCCAGCAATTCTTGACCTGTCCGATCTTCTACCATATAATATAATTCATTTATAATCTCAGTCATTGTAATCCCTCCACCTGTCTGTAGAATTGTTTATTACAGACAGGATAGCATATACATTACTACAAGTCAAGAGGAAAGGGGCATTTTTATGGGAAATTTTTCAGAACGAATTAAGGAACTCCGAGAATCCCGTGGCTTGTCTCAAGAAGCGGTTGGAAAAATCATCGGCGTAAAGCGGTACTCTGTCTATGCTTATGAAAAAGGGAAATGCTATCCCGATGTTGAGCATTTGATGGCACTTGCCGACTATTTTGATGTGTCCACCGACTATCTGCTGGGCCGGAGCGACGTGCCCAAGTGAAGGGCCGGCGGCCGTCGTCAAGCCCGAACCGAACGAGGCGGACGGGAGGCGCGGGCGGTGACGTGCGCAGACGGGGAGCAGGCCGCCGGAGGCCCCACCCCTGGCAGGGGTACGGCGGGGCTTCTTGTCCCCCCTGGTTTTCCAAATTTTTCAAAATTTGAGGTAACCCCATGAACATGCTGCTGAACATTTTAAATGAGGTGCCGGAGTACCTCCGGCTGGAGACCGCGCTGGAGAACGGCCGCTCCCCCATTGAGGTGGCGGGTCTCTCCCCCATCCACCGGGCGCACTTTGCGGCGGGCCTGCTGGAGCGTCTCAATACGCCGGTGGTGCTGGTGTGCGCGGACGAGGCGGAGTGCGCCCGCCTGGCCTCCGACGTGACGGCGCTGACCGGCGTCCCCGCCACCCTTTTGGGGGCCCGGGAGTTCCTGTTCCATGACGGGGCCGTGGCCTCCAAGCAATGGGAGCACAAGCGTTTAGCGGCCTTCCACGCCATGGCGCAGGGCCGGACAAGGCTCATCGCCGCCACGGTGGAGGGCCTGCTGCAGCGCACCCTTCCTCGGTCGGAGCTGGACGCCCACATCGTCACCCTGGAGGCCGCAGGCAGCTATGATCTGGACGAGCTGGCCGACCGCCTGTCCGCCCTGGGGTACACCCGCTGCCAGCAGGTGGAGGGGGTGGGCCAATTCGCCCTGCGGGGCGGCATCCTGGACGTATTCTCCCCCGGCCAGGACGACCCCGTCCGGGTGGAGTTCTGGGACCGTGACGTGGACTCCATGGGCCAGTTCGACGTGTCCTCCCAGCGCCGGGTGGGCCGTTTGGACAGGGCCGTGTTCCTGCCCGTCAGCGAGCTGCTTCCCATCCGGGACGAAAACGGCCAATGGCAGCGCCTGGGGGACCGCCGGCTGCCCGCCCGGTACGCCAAGCTGGCCACCGCCGCCCACCATCTCCCCCCGGACGCCATTGTGTGCCTGTCCGAATCCAGCCGGGTGGCGGAGCGGGGCGGAAACTGGCTGTGGCAGCTGAACGAGGACGTCAAAACCCTGCTGGAAGCCGGCCAGCTGGACGGCAAATACGCCTGTTTCTCCGCCACCATGGACGAGCTGATGGAGACGCTGTCCGACCATGCCCTGTGCTTTCTGGACTCCTTCACCACCTCCGCCGCCCCCCTGCCCCCCAGGGACATCCTCACCGCCCAGGGCCGTCAGCTCTCCTCCTTTGGGGCCAGCCTGGACGCGGCGGCGGCGGACCTGACCCAGCTTCAAACCGCCAACACCGGCACGGTGGTGCTGGTGGGCAGCGAGCAGCGGGCGCTGAATCTGCAATCTCTGCTCCGGGAGCGCAAGGTGCGCTCGGCCGTGGACTTTCAGCTCCATGATCTGCCCCAGCCCGGCGGCGTCACCATCGCCGTAGGCGGCCTGTCTGCGGGCTTTGACTACATCGGCACCCCCTACGCCGTACTGACCGAGGGCGGGAACGAACCCCGCCGCAAGGGCAAGCGCCTCAAACACGCGGCGGACCGGCGCAAGGTAGATTCCTTTACAGACTTATCCCCCGGAGATCTGATTGTCCACGAGCACCACGGCATCGGCCGGTTTGTGGGCATGGTGAAGATGACGGTGGACGGGGTGGAGAAGGACTATGTCAAGCTGGCCTACGCCGGGGCGGACGTGCTCTACCTCCCCGCCACCCAGCTGGATGCCATCGCCAAGTACATCGGCGGCGGGGATGACCCGGAGACGAAGAAGCTGTCCAAGCTGGGGGGCACGGAGTGGGAGAAGGCCAAGACCCGCACTCGCAAAGCGGTAAAGGACCTGGCCAAGGGCCTGATCCAGCTCTACGCCCAGCGCCAGCGCCAGCCGGGGTACGCCTTCGCCCCCGACTCCCCCTGGCAGAAGGAATTCGAGGAGGACTTCCCCTACGACGAGACGGAGGATCAGCTCCGCTCCATCCGGGAGATCAAGCGGGATATGGAGGCCCCCCGCCCCATGGACCGCCTGCTGTGCGGCGACGTGGGCTATGGCAAGACGGAGGTGGCGCTTCGGGCCGTGATGAAGTGCGTGCTGGACGGCAAGCAGGCCGCCATTCTGGTGCCCACCACCGTCCTGGCCCGCCAGCACTACCTCACCGCCCGCAGCCGCTTCGCCAAGTATCCGGTGGAGATCGAGGTGGTCAGCCGCTTCCGCACCCCCGCCCAGATGAAAAAGGCGCTGGCAGGGGTGGAGAACGGCTCGGTGGACCTGCTCATCGGCACCCACCGCCTGATCCAAAAGGACGTGCATTTCAAGGACCTGGGCCTTCTGGTGGTGGACGAGGAGCAGCGCTTCGGCGTCACCCACAAGGAGCGGCTCAAGGAGATGAGCAAGCAGGTGGACGTGCTCACCCTGTCCGCCACCCCCATCCCCCGCACCTTAAATATGGCCCTGTCCGGCATACGGGACATGTCCGCCATTGAGGAGCCCCCCTCCAACCGCCAGCCGGTGCAGACCTACGTGCTGGAGCACGACTGGTCGGTGCTGGCCGACGCCATGCGCCGGGAGCTGGAGCGGGGCGGCCAGGTGTACTATCTCCACAACCGGGTGGACACCATCCAGCGCACCGCCGCCCGCATCAAGGACATGCTGGGGGAGGACGCGGTGGTGGCGGTGGGCCACGGCAAGATGAGCCAGGAGGAGCTGAGCGACGTGATGACCCGTGTGTCCGACGGCGAGGTGGACGTGCTGGTGTGCACTACCATCATTGAGACGGGCATCGACATCGCCAACGTGAACACCCTGATTATTGAGGACGCGGACAAGATGGGCCTTTCCCAGCTCCATCAAATTCGGGGCCGGGTGGGCCGTTCTCCCCGGCGGGCCTACGCCTACATGACCTACCGCCAGGGCAAGGTGCTGACGGAGATCGCCGCCAAGCGCCTGTCCGCCATCCGGGAGTACGCCGAGTTCGGCTCCGGCTTTAAAATCGCCATGCGGGATTTAGAGATCCGGGGCGCGGGCAACCTGCTGGGCCCGGAGCAGTCCGGCTTTCTGATGAGCGTGGGCTACGACCTGTACCTGAAGCTGCTGGAGGAAGCGGTGCTGGAGGAGAAGGGCGAAGCCCCTGCCCGGCTGCCCGAGTGCACGGTGGACCTGACCATCTCGGCCTCCATTCCGGACAAATACGTCCCCTCCCCGGAGCAGCGCATGGACCTGTACCGCCGCATCGCCCGTGTGCGCACGGCGGAGGACGCGGAGGACGTGACGGACGAGCTCATCGACCGCTTTGGGGACCCGCCCCGGCAGGTGAACAATCTCATCTCGGCGGCCCTGCTCCGGGGGCAGGCGGCGGCCTGCTCCATCACGGAGATCACCCAGAAGGGGAACGCCCTCACCTTCGCCCTGGATAAATTCGACCTGGAGCCCATCGCCGCCCTGGCGGGGCAGTACCCCGGCCGGATGCTGTTCTCCCCCGGCGACGCCCCTGTCCTGACCCTGAAGCTGAAAAAGGGGGAGGACCCCCTGCGCATGGCCGCCCAGGCGGTGGAACGGTACGCGGCGCTTCTGCCGGAGGGCTTTGTTCCTTTTTCTTAAAAGAAAAAGGAACCGAAAAAGAACTTTTAGACCGCCACGACCCGGCGCGCAGACCGGCTTGTAAGCGCCCGGCAACCAAAAGATAGATGTAAATATTGTTTATTATTTTAATATCTTTATGATATATTTACTTTTTAGGCTGATCCCCGATTCAGGTCCGCGATTCTTATCAACTGCCCAAGTCTAAAAGTTTCTTTTTGCTTACTTTTTCTTTTCAAAGAAAAAGTAAGGCCCTGTCCTGATTTGCAATTTCTGTTTCGTTGGTGTATAATAGCCGGACAGACCCTATGTCTGCAAAAATCATTCCTTTGATTGGAGAATATGATGAAGAATTGGAAACGACTTCTGGCCCTGCTCCTGTCCGGGGCCATGGCCCTGTCCCTGTTCGCCTGCAGCATCACCGCCAACCCAACCAGCGGCGACCCCTCTGCCGACCCCTCTGCCGGGATTTCCAGCCCGAACCCCGACGCCAGCGCCTCCCCCGCCATTGAGGCCGATCTGAGCCAGGGGGTGCTGGAGTTCTCCGCCGGGGTATCCCCCACCGACGCCATGCTCACCATCAACGGTGACGAGGTCCCCGCCGACCTGTTTTTGTACATGCTGGCCATGAACTGCATGAATATGCAGTCCTATCTCCCCTACTTCAGCATGACCCTGGCGGACATTGCGGACACCCTGCTGGAGGAGAGCATCTCCATGGCGGCATACCACGTGCTGATCCGCCAGCAGGCGGCGAAGCTGGGCTGTCTGCCCACCGACGCGCAGAACGCGGAAATCCGCACGGCCATAGATGAGGCGGGCCTGGAGGACAATATCACCCCCTATTGGGGCCTGACTGCCGACAGCGCCGAATTCCTCTTCGCCATGGACGCATATTATAACAACGTGCTGGACGCCACCACCCATGCGCCCAGCGAGCAGGAGCTGGCGGACTATATGGACGAGCAGGGCGTCTACCGGGTCAAGCACATTCTGCTCAAGACGGTGGACGACGCCAATCAGCCTCTGCCCGACGACCAGATCGCCGAAAAGAAGGTCCAGGCGGACGACCTGCTGGCCGAGCTCCAGGCGGCGGAGGATCTTCCCACCCTGTTTGACCAGCGGATGAACGAGCTGAGCGAAGACGGCCGAAATGATGACGGCACGCTGGCCGCCCCCGACGGCTATCTCGCCACCGCCGGACAGATGGTGGCCGAATTTGAGCAGGCCGGCAGGGCGTTGAAGGACGGCGAGCTGTCCGGCATTGTGGAGACCACCTATGGCTACCACGTCCTTCTGCGCCTGCCCTTCACCGACGAGGACAAGGCCCAGTACAAGGAGGCCTACCGCCCCGCCGCCCTGGATGAGCTGGTGGCCCAGTGGCAGGAGGAGGCGGTGATCACCCGCGCCGACGCCCTGTCCAGCCTGAACGTGTCTGATTTCTACGACCGCCTGGCCGCCTACCAGCAGGCCCTGGCGGAGCGGGACGCTCCTGCCGAGAGTGCGGCTCCCATTGAGAGCGGCGGGGTCGGCTGAGCTCGTCGGGGCAAAGGGCGGCTTTGCGGGGGCCCCGGTTCGCGGGCAGCCCTGTTGACACTTCTGCTGAACTGTGCCGGACTGCCGCTTTCCCCCTTGACAAAGCTCCCCGCGTCTGCTATGATTTTCCTGCGATAGGGGAGTAATCGGCGGGACCTGTCCCGTGACCTGTGCCAACAGCAAGGCGGCATCGCCTGGTTTGGTCTGAAACGATAAGACCTATCCGCGGTCTGAGACTGCGGATAGGTCTTTTTTGTTTCCCTGCTTGTCCTCTTCCCTATCATTCGACCCTGGAAAATCGCTATAGTTAGAGGTACAGAAAAGGAGTGTTGAACCATGAGCCAATGGTACGCCAAGACCGGCCGCCAGACGCTGAGCGAGCTGAATGTCGGCCGTTCCGGCCTGACCTCCCGCCAGGCGGAGGAGCGGCTGGAGAAATACGGTCCAAACAAGCTGGCCGGGACCAAAAAGGAGCCGCTGTGGGCCCGTTTTCTGGGGCAAATGAAGGACCCCATGATTATCGTGCTGCTGGCGGCAGCGGTGCTGTCCCTGCTGTCCTCCGGCGGGGAGGACTGGGTGGAGGCCCTTATCATCCTGGTGATCGTGGTGGTGAACGCCTGCATCTCCATCTCCCAGGAGGACAGCGCGGAAAAGGCGCTGGAGGCGCTGCAAAAGATGTCCGCGCCCCTGGCCAAGGTGATCCGGGGCGGGAAACAGGTCCGGCTGGAGACGGACGCGCTGGTGCCCGGCGACGTCATCGTGCTGGAGGCGGGGGACTTGGTGCCCGCCGACGCCCGCATCCTGGAGTGCGCCAATTTAAAGGCGGACGAATCCGCCATGACGGGGGAGTCCGTCCCGGTGAACAAGCAGGCGGACGAGGTCCTGCCGGCGGAGACCGTCCTGGGCGACCGGAGCAACATGGTGATTTCGTCCACCGTCATCACCAACGGCCGGGCCCTCTGCGTGGTCACCGCCACCGGCATGGACACCGAGGTGGGCCGCATCGCAGGCATGCTCATGGGGGAGGAGGACGCCTCCACCCCCCTCCAGCGCAAGCTGGCGGAGATCTCCAAAACCCTGTCCTTCGTGTGCCTGGCGGTGTGCGCGGTGATGTTCGGCGTGGGCCTGCTCTACCACCGGCCCATGCTGGAGATGCTCATGGCGGCGGTTTCCCTGGCGGTGGCGGCCATCCCGGAGGGCCTGCCCGCCATCGTCACCATCGTGCTGGCCCTGGGGGTGCAGCGGATGGTAAAGCACAACGCCATTGTGAAGAAGCTGCCCGCGGTGGAGACCCTTGGCTGCGCCGGGGTGATCTGCTCGGATAAGACGGGCACCCTGACCCAGAACCGCATGACGGTGAAGCAGGTGTGGACCCCCGGCGACCGCCACCGCAGGGAGGCGCTGACCATCGGCGCGCTGTGCAACGACACGGTGCTCTCCCCCGACGGCAAGACCGCCGGCGACCCCACGGAGACGGCCTTTGTGGACGCGGCCCTGGCGGACGGCCTGGACAAGAACGCCATGGAACAGGAGATGCCCCGGGCTGCGGAGCTGCCCTTCGACTCGGACCGCAAGCTGATGAGCACCGTCCACCCCCTGCCCGGCCAGCCCGGGAAATACCGGGTGATGGTGAAGGGCGCGCCGGACGTGCTGCTGTCCCGGTGCACCCACATTCTGGCGGGGACGGCGGTATCCCTCACCGCTTCCCTGGCCCGTGACGTGGAGGCGGCCAACGCCTCCATGGCGGAGCAGGCCCTGCGCGTCCTCGCCTGCGGGTATAAAGATATCGAAGCATTACCCTCCGGTAGCCCCACCAGCAAGGAGCTGGAAACGGGCCTGACCTTTGTGGGCCTGGTGGGCATGATCGACCCGCCCCGCATGGAGGTGAAGGACGCGGTGGCCCAGTGCTACGCAGCGGGCATACGCCCGGTGATGATCACCGGCGACCACAAGCTCACCGCGGTTGCCATCGCCAAGGAGCTGGACATCTTCCGCCCCGGCGACCTTGCCATCACCGGCGAGGACCTGGACTTCATGCCCCAGGAGCTGCTGGAGCAGGACGTGGACAAATTCGCGGTGTACGCCCGGGTGTCCCCGGAGCACAAAATGCGCATCGTCAAGGCCTGGCAGAAGAAGGGCATGGTGGTAGCCATGACCGGGGACGGGGTGAACGACGCGCCCGCCCTCAAAGTGGCGGACATCGGCTGCGCCATGGGCGTCACCGGCACCGACGTGGCCAAGGGCGCGGCGGACATGATCCTCACCGATGACAACTTCGCCACCATCGTCAAGGCGGTGGAGCAGGGCCGGGGCATCTACTCCAACATCAAGAAGGCCATCCACTATCTTCTGTCCTGCAACATCGGCGAGATTGTCACCCTCTTCCTGGCAACCCTCTTCAATTTCCACCAGCCTCCCCTTGTGGCGGTGCAGCTGCTCTGGCTGAACCTGGTGACGGACTCCCTCCCCGCCCTGGCCCTGGGTATGGAGCCGGTGGAGCCGTCGGTGATGGAGGAGAAGCCCCGGGCCGCCTCGGAGCCGCTGTTCACCAGGCGCTTTTCCATCCGTCTGGCCTGGCAGGGGGCCATGGTGGGCCTGCTGACCTTGGCGGCCTACTGGCTGGGCGAATACGTTCTCAGCGACCCCTCCCTGGCGGACGCCACCGCCAACACTATGGCCTTTGCCACCCTGACTTTCTGTCAGCTGTTCCACGCCTACGACGTGCGCAGCGAGACCCAGTCCATCGCCCACATCGGACTGCTGAGCAACCCTGCCATGAACAAGGCGTTCCTGGTGGGCATGGCGCTCCAGCTGTCGGTCCTGCTCATACCGCCTCTGCAGAGCGTATTCCAGGTCTGTTCCCTGGACCCTGTGGAGTGGCTGGTGGTGCTGGGCCTGTCCCTCACGCCCCTGGCGGTGTGCGAGATTGAGAAAGCGGTTCGCCGCGGCCGGGAAGGGAAAGGTCGTACTTTTTCTTAAAAGAAAAAGTACCAAAAAGAACTTTTAGACCGCTGACGACCGCATATTATTTGTGAAAAGTATTTGCACAACCACCAAAGGATTTGTAAACTAAAAAAATAATTATTAACAATTTTCATAGTTCTTCATTTTGTGGCCGACGCAGTACGCTGGACGACTGCCCGCCTGCGAAACGGGACAAAAGTTTCTTTTTTCGCTTCCTTTTTTCTTTTCAAAGAAAAAAGGAAGGCCCCTAGAAAATTCGGTGAAAAAGCTGATTGCCTGTTGCATTTTTGGTGGGAGCTGTTTATAATGATAGTCAGAATTCTAACAAAGTGGGATTCAATAAAATCAAAATTTGGAGGTCGATACCCATGAAAGATTTATATGTGGTCAGCTGCTGCCGCACCGCGGTGGGCTCCTTTGGCGGAAGCCTGAAGGACGTCCCCGCCACCGACCTGGGCGCTGCCGTGGTGAAGGAAGTCCTGAACCGCGCCAACGTGAAGCCCGAGCAGGTGGACGAGGTCATGTTCGGCTGCATCCTGACCGCCGCCCAGGGCCAGAACCCCGCCCGTCAGGTGGCCATCAAGGCCGGCATCCCCTTCGGCGTTCCCGCCTACACCGTAGGCATGGTGTGCGGCTCCGGCATGAAGTCCGTCATCGAGGCCGCCCGGGCCATCCGCTCCGGCGACGCTGAGATCGTGGTGTGCGGCGGCACTGAGAACATGAGCGCCGCTCCCTACGCCCTGCCCGACGAGCGCTGGGGCGCCCGTATGGGCGACAAAAAAGTGGTTGACACCATGATCAAGGACGGCCTGTGGGACGCTTACAATAATTACCACATGGGCACCACCGCCGAGAACATCTGCGACATCTGGGGCATCACCCGCGAGGAGCTGGACGCCTTCGCCGCCTCCTCCCAGCAGAAGACCGAGGCCGCCCAGAAGGCCGGCAAGTTCGAGGCTGAGATCGTCCCCGTCATGGTGAAGAAGAAGAAGGAAATGGTGGAGTTCAAGGTGGACGAGTTCCCCAAGGCCGGCGTCACCGCCGAGGGCATCGCCAAGCTGCGCGGCGCGTTCCCCGTGGGTCCCGAGGGCGTTGAGGACGAGGTCGTCCACACCTTCGAGGTGACCAAGGTCCATGAGGCCGACGCGAAGAAGCACGTCCAGCGCGTCACCGCCGCCAACGCCTCCGGCATCAACGACGGCGCGGCCGCCATCGTGCTGGCCTCCGGCGAGGCCGTGGAGAAGTACGGCCTGAAGCCCATGGCCAAGCTGGTGAGCTGGGGCCACGGCGGTGTTGATCCCAAGATCATGGGCGTGGGCCCCGTGCCCGCCTCCCGCGAGGCCATGAAGAAGGCCGACCTGACCATCAAGGACATCGACCTGGTGGAGGCCAACGAGGCGTTTGCCGCCCAGTCCATCGCTGTGGCCCGTGAGCTGGAGTTCGACATGGACAAGGTGAACGTCAACGGCGGCGCCATCTCCATCGGCCACCCCGTGGGCGCTTCCGGCGCTCGTATCATCGTCACCCTGCTCCACGAGATGCAGAAGCGGCCCGAGGCCAAGAAGGGCCTGGCCACTCTGTGCATCGGCGGCGGCATGGGCGTCGCTACCATCTTCGAGAAGTGTTGATTTTTGGGGTCTGATATGGATTACCAGGCACTTTACAAAGAAAAACTCACCACCGCTGAGGAAGCGGTCAAGGTGGTCAAGTCCGGCGACTGGGTGGACTACACCTGGTGCGTCAACCACCCCGTGGCCCTTGACGCGGCCCTGGCCGCCCGCAAGGACGAGCTGTTTGACGTAAAGGTGCGGGGCGGCGTGACCATGTGGATGCCCGAGATTGCCAAGGCGGACGACGCGGGGGAGCACTTTACCTGGAACGCCTGGCACTGCTCCGGCGTGGACCGCAAGATCATGGCCAAGGGCATGGGCTTTTTTGCCCCCATCCGCTATTCCGAGCTGCCCCGGTTTTATCGGGAGAACGTAGCCGTGGATGTGGCTATGCTCCAGGTGACTCCCATGGACGACCACGGCAATTTCAGCTTCGCCCTGTCGGCCTCCCATCTGGCGGACCTGCTGGACAAGGCCAAGACCATCATCGTGGAGGTCAACCGGAACATGCCCTGGGTGTACGGCCTGACGGGCAGTGAGATCAACATCAGGGATGTGGATTTCGTCGTCGAGGGGGATAACCCCGCCATTGCCCAGCTGGGCGGGGGCGGCGAGCCCTCCGAGGTGGACAAGGCGGTGGCCAACCTGATCGTGCCCGAGATTCCCAACGGAGCCTGTCTCCAGCTGGGGATTGGCGGCATGCCCAACGCGGTGGGGTCCATGATCGCCCAGTCCGATTTGAAGGACCTGGGCGTCCACACCGAGATGTACGTGGACGGCTTTGTGGACATCGCCCTGGCGGGCAAGATCACCGGCAGGCAGAAGAACCTGGACAAGGGCCGTCAGGTGTACGCCTTCGCGGCGGGCACCCAGAAGCTGTACGACTACGTCAACCGCAACCCGGACGTGATGGCCGCGCCGGTGGACTACACCAACGACGTGCGCATCCTGGCCCAGCTGGACAACTTCATCTCCATCAACAACGCCATTGACCTGGACCTGTTCGGCCAGGTGAACGCGGAGTCGGCGGGCCTGAAGCACATCTCCGGCACCGGCGGCCAGCTGGATTTCGTCATGGGCGCGTACCTGTCCAAGGGCGGCAAGAGCTTCATCTGCCTGTCCTCCACCGTCACCGGCAAGGACGGCACTGTGAAGAGCCGCATTGTACCCACCCTGACCCAGGGCTCCATCGTTACGGACCCCCGGTCCTGCGTGCAGTACCTGGTGACGGAGTACGGCATGGTGAACCTGAAGGGCCTGTCCACCTGGGAGCGGGCGGAAGGTGTCATCGGCATTGCCCACCCGGATTTTCGGGAGGAGCTCATCGCCAGCGCGGAAAAGATGGGCATCTGGCGCAGGAGCAATAAGCGGTAATACATACCGCAACCATACTTACGCAAATCATCCCTGCACAACCCAAATCTACGCAGATCAAGAAAGCCCGCACGGTGCAAACCGTGCGGGCTTTCTTTACCCCTTCGCTTTGATTACGGGAATCCACACCTCGAACCGGGTGCAGTCCGGGTCCAGATAGACCTCCACGTCCGGCCCCTCGGCGTACTCGTAGCCTGAGGTGGGCAGCCATTCCGTGACCACCCGCCGCTCCAGCGCCTGGACGGCGGCACCGCCGTCCCCCTTCCCGGGAAATACGGCCCAGGTAAAGGCGGGGACGGTGTACTCCTCCAGCCCCTCCACCGCCGGTGCGGAGGAAGCCACGGCGATATAATATCTGGAGCTGTCCACGCCGTCGCACACGCCCAGCAGCCCCCTGGGTTCGCCGTCCATCAGCGCGGCCAGCCGAGGGATGGTGCCGTCCACCGCCGCCCTGCCCCACAGCTCGGGCACGCATTTGAAATTCTCCTCCATGTCCTTTTGCAGGGGCGCGGATACCCCTACAATACGAAATGCGTCCTTTTTCTCGATCCGGTATTCCATTTCTTCCACTCCTTGTACTGTGATGGCGAAGCGCAGCGGCGGATGGCTTTTGAGGACCGCTCCCGGCGTTTTTGCCGCGGAGGGCGGCAGGCCGTGGACCGCCTGGAACGCCCGGTTAAAGGCGGTAGGCGAGCTGTAGCCGTATTTCAGGGCCACATCCACAATCCTCTCCCCGCTTTGCAGGTCCGCCGCCGCCCTGGACATTCTCCGGCGGCGGATGTACTCCGACAGCGGCGCTCCGGACAGCAGGGTAAACATCCGCTGAAAGTGGTATGGGGAGCAGCAGGCGATCTTTGCCGCCTCCCGCAGGTCGGGAGCCTCCAAATGCCCCTCCAGATATTCCACCGCCCGGTTGAGCCGGTCGATCCATTCCATTCTGCCTCGCTCCTTTCATTGTTGCGCAACTGTGCCTAGTATACCGCATTTCCTCCTCCTTGTCCTCTCTTTTTCCACACAAAAAATGAGAGCGCGGTAAATTTTGCTTGAAACCATTTTCCCCTCTGCTGTGTTATGATAGGTGAAAGCGGCTTTCAATTTCAGAGCTGTACCAATGGCCTGGCCCGCATCTCTGTGAGGCCTCGGCTGTTGATGCGGCTTCACAACGAAAGGGGGGAAATCCCTTGACAGAGGAACAGCTCATCAAGTCTCTGCGCCGGGGCGACCTGTCTGCCCTGGAGGAGCTGATGGACCGCTACACGCCCTACGTGTCCTCAGTGATTGCCCGCATCCTGCGGGGCCGTCGGGCGGACGTGGAGGAGCTGACGGCGGACGTATTCCTGGCCGTCTGGGACAACCGGGACAAGCTCCGCCCCAGGCAGGTAAAGGGCTACCTGGGGGCCATCGCCCGGAACCGGGCCTTCAACCTTCTCCGTGCGGACCGGGAGAGCCTGCCCCTGGAGGAGGACGCGCTTCTTCTGGAGGCGGACGGCCCCGACCGTGAGCTGGACCGCCGGGAGACGGCCCGGATCGTAAACGCGGCGCTATCCCGGCTGGACCGCCCCCAGCGGGAGCTGTTTGTCCGGCACTACTACTACGGCCAGACGGTGCAGGAGGCGGCGCTGGCCATGGGCCTGAACCTGTCCACCGCCAAGACCTGGCTGCGCCGGGGGCGGGAGACGCTGAAAAATGATCTGCGAAAGGAAAGGTATGGATATGAAACGGCTGGAAATCTCCAAGCTGATGGATGAATATGTGGACACCGAGTTTTTCCCCGAGGCTGGGACTGCCGCCGACGCCCAGGCGGTAAAGGCCCGGGTGCTGGCAAAGGCGGCCCCGGCAAAACGGCGGCGCAGGCCGCTGAAAATGGCGCTGCTGGCGGCGGCGCTGACGGTTGGGTGCGTACTGTGCGTCGCGGCGGGCCTGCCTACGACCGTATATCATCTTGTCACGGGTGGCACCGTGACCGTTCAGCGCGGGCCAGACGGCTACGAATCCTATGATTTCAGCAACCAATTTCCCGTCAACCCTGTCGTTTTGGAGGATGGCCGGCTTTGGCTAGTTATAGGAGATGAACGCACCGATGTCACTGACCTGATTGATATGGAAACACCCTATATCCTTGAACATACTGACCCGGAGAGCGGTCTTTCCAACTATTTGATTGTAGGCGGCACCCCGGAGGACTTTGGCTACTGTTCTTTTCAGGAATCGCCTTCTGGCGGGTATTTTGGCGGGGGCAGCGGCAGTTGCTACACATTCTATTCTACCATTGACGGAGTACCCTATGATGTGCGCAGTCTTACACCCGAGCAGTATGAACAGAGGGACCCTGGTGGAGACTATGATGAGTGGCGGCCCTGGTATCTAAACGCCATGGAACAGCTTCGTAAGCGCGATATCAATATCCGCTGACCCTCTTCCTTTTTTCCCCAATCTATGATATAATGGACTTCCCCACCACATGGGGAAGTCCATTTTCTCTTAATAAATGCCCATTCTCAGCAGCGCAGATTTAAAGTTTCTTTTTTCGCTTCCTTTTTTCTTTTCAAAGAAAAAAGGAAGCCGCCGGAGGCATAGAGAAAGGAGCCGCACCACATGGATCACGAGGACTATATGCGCGAAGCGCTGGAGCTTGCCAGGCAGTGCCTGCCGGACGGCGACGTACCGGTGGGCTGTGTGATCGTCTCCCCGGATGGCGACGTGATTGGCTGGGGCCGCAATCAGCGGGAAGCTGCGGGCCGGGCCACCGCCCACGCCGAGGTGGAGGCCATCAACATGGCCTGCTCGGTGGTGGGCAACTGGCGGCTGACGGACTGCACCCTGTACGTCACCCTGGAGCCCTGCCCCATGTGTGCCGGGGCCATTATCAACGCACGGATTGGCACGGTGCGCTACGGGGCAAAGGAGGGCAAGTCCGGCTGCTGCGGTTCGGTGCTCAACCTCTTTGAGGAGCGCTTCAACCACCGTCCCCGGGTATACGGCGGCCTGCTGGAGGACGAGTGCCGCGCCCTGCTGGAGGAGTTTTTTCAAAATCTGCGATAGATTTAATACAACTGTAACACTTTAGCGTAAACTTTTGCAACATCTCTGCGGTATCTTAATACTTGCAAGAGATATCCTTTCTTTTTCATTCTATCCTCCATTCCTCATTTAGAAAACCGGAGCCTTTCGGCTCCGGTTTTCTCTCTGCGTCTTTCCGGCAGGCAGCCCTATTTTACCCAAATGTTTCACGTGAAACATTGCCAAAGTCCCCGCTGCTTTTCCACTGTTTTCTTCAAATACCTATTGCCCTCCCCGGCTTTTTTTGATACAATGTTCGGCGGTCGGCACGTGGTCCGTCAGTTCCACCCCGGCCCCCCATGTGCCGGGCTCCCGGAAAACAGCGTGGGGAACCATTGAAAAGAGGTCTTTGTCATGCAGCGTGTCAAGGAGACAGTCCGTGAATATCTCCTGCTCACCCTGGGCACCTTCCTGGTGGCCGCAGGCGTTTACTTTTTCAAGTTTCCCAACAGCTTCAACACCGGCGGCGTCACCGGCCTGGCGGTCATCCTCAACGCCGTGATTCCGTCGGTGAGCGCCTCCACCTTTGCCTCGGTCATCAACATCGCCTTTCTGGTGCTGGGCTTCTTGGCCCTGGACCGGGGGTTCGGCATACGCACCGTGTACTGTTCCGTCCTGTTTTCCGTCATGCTGTCCGGCATGGAATGGCTGGCCCCCATGGCCTCTCCCCTCACCGACCAGAAGATGCTGGAGCTGTTTTTCGCGGTGATTCTCCCCTCCCTGGGCTCTGCCATCCTGTTCAATATGCAGAGCTCCACCGGCGGCACGGACATTTTGGCCATGATCCTCAAGCGGTTCAGCAGCATGGACATTGGCAATGCCCTGCTGTGTGTGGATGTCCTCATTGCCGCCTCCACCCTTTACTTTGTCGGCATTGAAGCCGGGCTGTATTCCGTCCTGGGCCTGGTCCTCAAATCGGTGGTCGTGGATTCGGTGATTGAGTCCTTGAACCGCCGCAAAAGCTTCATCGCCGTTACCTCCTATCCCACGGAAACCTGCGGCTTCATCACTCACACCCTCAACCGCTCGGCCACCTGCTGGAAGGCGGAGGGCGCCTACTCCCACGAGACCAAGTGGGTGGTAATGGCCGCGCTGTCCCGGACTCAGGCGGTGGCGCTTCGGCTGTACCTGAAGTCCACCGACCCCCACGCCTTCATTCTGGTGACCAACTCCAGTGAAATCTTCGGCAAGGGCTTTATGCGCGCCTGACCATCCAGATAAAAGCCGTCTGTCTTGATCCGTTTCCGTGCAGGAGGGGGAAACACCCTCCCTTAGGGACAGGCCGTATTGGACGGGCCCTCATCTTCGATTGTTTTCGCCCCCCTGTCTATGGTATGCTTGTCCCATACCATTAGCAGGGAGGCGTTTTTATGTCCCTCTTTCAAAAAACGGCCAGGCGGCAGGTGCTGGACCTGCCCTGCGGCGAAATCCGTCCCAACCCCCACCAGCCCCGGCAGGAGTTCACCCCGGAGGAACTGGTGGAGCTGGCCCTGTCCATTTCCCAGGTAGGGGTGCTCCAGCCCCTGTCGGTCCGGCGCACGGCGGCGGGCTGGGAGCTCATCGCCGGGGAGCGCCGCCTCCGGGCGGCAGAGCTGGCGGGACTGACCTGCGTCCCCTGCCTGCCGGTGGAGGCTGATGACGATTCCTCCGCCCTGCTGGCCCTCATAGAGAACCTCCAGCGCAAGGACCTGGACGTGTGGGAGGAGGCCTCTGCCCTGCGCCGGCTCATCGACTGCCACCACATCTCCCAGGAGGAAGCCGCCCGGCGAATCGGCAAGAGCCAGTCCGCTGTGGCCAACAAGCTGCGGCTGCTGAAGCTGCCCCAGGATGTAATCGATACCCTGCGGGCCGAGCGACTCACCGAGCGCCACGCCCGGGCGCTGCTCCGGTTGGAGGGCCCGGAGCTCCAGCGCTCTGCCCTGGAGCACATTGTGAAGCAGCAGCTCAACGTAGCCCAGGCTGAAGCGTACATCGACCGTCTGCTGCAAAAGGCGGCGGCTCCCCGGAAGGCGGTGCCGGTCTACCGCATCCGGGATGTGAGGCTGTTTCTCAACACGGTGAAGAAGAGCCTGGCGGTGATGCGGTCCGCCGGAGTGAACGCCTGCTGCGGCCACGAGGAGACGGACAGCGAAATCACGCTGACCATTCACATTCCCAAATAATCTGGCCGGACTTGTTGGGGGGTGAAGGCACCCCTGCAAGCGGCTTGCGGCAGATGGACCACACCCCAAGCGGGGCCCCCGCAAAGCCGCACTTCCGGCTTTGTGGGGAAAGGAGGAGCGGCGCAATGAGTGAGCTTTCGGCGCAAGCCGGAAGCGAAGGATATGGAGCTCACCCAAACGGGGCCCCCGCAAAGCCGTCCTTCGGCTTTGTGGGGAGAGGAGGAGTGGCGCAATGAGTGAGCTTTCGGCGCAAGCCGGAAGCGAAGGATATGGAGCTCGCTCCGACGTGTTTCACGTGAAACAAAAGGCAGGCCCAAAGGCCTGCCTTTTTTGTCTCTTTCATAGCCATTATATTTTCGCGAAACAGTTGAAATCAAGTTCGGAACAGGATATAATGGATTTTACTGCGGTGAAACGCACCTGCGGGCAGGACAGGTTTCATCCAGGAGAAAGGGGCGTTTTCCTATGGGCAAAACCATCGCCATCGTCAACCAGAAGGGCGGCGTGGGTAAGACCACGTCCTGCGTCAACCTGGCCGCCGCACTCACCGCCCAGGGCTCCAAGGTGCTGGTGTGCGATTTCGACCCCCAGGGCAACGCCACCTCCGGCCTTGGCCTGGACAAGACCCACTCACCCAGCGTCTATGAGGTAGTTTTGGGGGGAGCGCCTATGGACAAGGCCATTGTCCCCACCAAGTGGGCGGATGTGGTTCCGGCCAACAAGGCCCTGTCCGGCGCCACCGTGGAGCTCATCGGCCTGGACCGCCGGGAGTTCCGCCTGCGGGACGCCATTGAGGAGGTTAAAGGCCGGTACGACTTCATTTTTATCGACTGCCCCCCCTCCCTGGAGCTGCTCACCCTGGACGGGCTGTGCGCCGCCGACACCCTGCTGGTGCCGGTGCAGTGCGAGTATTACGCCCTGGAAGGGCTGTCCGACCTGCTGTACACCGTGCGGCTGGCCAAGCAGCGGCTGAATCCCGCCCTGGAGATGGAGGGCGTCCTGCTCACCATGTACGACGGTCGGACTAACCTGTCCCTCCAGGTGGCTGAAGAGGTCAAGCGCCACTTCCCCGGCAAGGTGTACGCATCGGTGATCCCCCGGAATGTGCGTCTGTCCGAGGCCCCCAGCCACGGAGTTCCCGTGTCCGTCTACGACCCCCTGTCCCGAGGGGCGGAGGCCTATGAGGCGCTTGCAAAGGAATTTCTCGCAAAAAATCCCATTGCAGTAGGTTAAATACAGATTTCTAGAAAGGAAGGGACCCAATGGCTAAAGCCAAAGGTTTGGGCAAGGGGCTGGACGCCCTCATGGGGGATTCCGCAACCCTCCAGAGCCAGGAGGCGGGCTCGGTCCTGCTGCCCATTTCCCAGGTGGAGCCCGGGCTGAATCAGCCCCGGAAGCGGTTTGACGACGAGGCCCTGGCCGACCTGGCCGCCTCCATTGAGGAACATGGCATCATCCAGCCCCTGACGGTCCGCCGCCTATCCACCGGATATTACCAGATTATTGCGGGGGAGCGGCGGTGGCGGGCCGCCAAGCTGGCGGGCCGGAAGGACGTGCCCGTGATCATCATCGAAGCGGACGACCGCAAGGTGATGGAGCTGGGCCTGATCGAGAATCTCCAGCGGGAAGACCTGAACCCCGTGGAGGAGGCGGAGGGCTATCTTGCCCTGCTCACCGACTTCGGGCTGACCCAGGAGGAGCTGGCGAGGCGGATGGGCAAGTCCCGGCCCGCCATCGCCAACGCCCTGCGGCTCACTGCCCTGCCCCCCGCCGTGCGGGAGATGATGATTGATGGCAGGCTCACCGCTGGGCACGGCCGGGCGGTGCTGATGGTTGAGGGAGAACAGGCTCAAACCGCCTTCGCCCAGAAGATTGTGGACGAGAGCTGGAGCGTGCGGCAGGCAGAGGCCAGGGCCAAAAGCTTTACCCTCCGGCCCCCGGATGACCTGCCCCCCGAGGACTCCCCCGATCCCCACGAAATTTACGTCAAGGCGGTGGAGAAGGACCTGTCCGCCCGGCTGGGACGGCGGGTGTCCATCAAGAACGGGGCAAAGAAGGGCCGGCTGGAGCTGGAATACTACAACGTGGACGACCTGAACGACCTGCTGGACCAGCTGGAGCGCATCGTCCCCCTGAAGAAGCCGGAGACGGAGGAGGTGGGGGTATGAGCGAAAAGCCAGAGCAAACCACTGGGCCCGACAGTCCTGAGGCCGATATGCTTAACAGGATTCTGGACCGGGCCATGCCCAGCGTCCCTGACCCGTCGGGGGAGGATTCCTCCGCCGCACAGGGCCCCTCCCAGCCTCCGAATGTTTCACGTGAAACATCTGGGGCGGAAAGGGCTGAGCCGGAAAAGCCCCTCTCCTCCCTGACTCAGAGCAGCAAGCGTTCCTCCGTATACGTTTACCTGGCCGTCTTGTTCGGCGCGGCATTCCTCATGCTGCTGCTGGCCTACTTCGTCCAGCAGCGGAACAACGCCACCGCTATGGACGACCTGCGCTCCACCTCCACCGCTTCCCGGCAGGAGCTTCTGGAGGACATCCAGAAGCTGGAGGAGGAAAAGGAAGCCCTGGAGAAACAAATTGCGGAATTGGAGCTGGACCTGACACAGGAACAATCCCTCAGCCAAGACTTTCAAACGCTGTATGACGGGGCACGAACCAGTGCGTCCCACTTGGAATACTACCTGGTTCAAAGAAGCCAGGCCATGGAGCTGCTCTGGCAGCTGGAGGACGCCTACAGACAGCGGGACTACGACCTGTGCCAGCAGTTTGTGAAATGGCTGGAGCTCCCGGAGGCCGACCCAAGGAAGAATTATCTTCCCACCAGCGATGATCGCAGCCAGTATGACTATGGGCTGGACAGCCCCACCCCCGCGGAACGCTATCAGGGAATTTTTGACGAACTTTCCACACAATAATTTGTTTCACGTGAAACACCGGGGGGATGACCATGGACAAAAACAAATCGGCTCTCCTCAGCGATATTTTTGAACACGCTGGGGACCCCGTCCCGCCCCCGCACCGGCCCCGGTTCGAATACCCGCCTGAGGAGGAGCCGAGTTCTCCGCCTCCGCCGAATAACCAACCGACTCTCTCTCCCCTGCTGGAAAATCAAACCTTCTCCCCTCCCCCGCCGGACGCCGCGTCCAGAGAGAGCGCCGGGACGCTCAGCGCAAAGCTTCTCCCCTGGGTGTGCGCGGTGCTGGGGGCCGCCCTGCTGGTGCTGGGCATCTGCCTGCTCCAGGTGGTAGGGATGAGCCACCGGCTGGATTCTCTGGAGGAGACAGTGCAGGGCGTGGCCCTTGTTGACCAGATCCAGCGGGAAAACAAGGTGCTCCAGCAGGAGCAGGAAAAGCTGGAACAGAGCGTACAGCAGGCGCAATGGCGGACCCGGGAACTGGAACGGGTTCAACAGGAAGTATATGAGCGGTACTATGTGGAGCAGGCGAAAAACCGACGGCTGAACTACCTCTGGTATATCGGCCGGTTCATGGAGGGCGGGGACTACCCCATGGCGGCCCTGGCCACGGCGCTGTCCGCGGAGATATACTTTGGCAGGGTCTCCATCAATGGGCAGACCTTGCCTATCAACCAGGCACAGCTGGCGCAGTATCAAGCGTATACCCAGGAGTTGGTCCAGCGGGGGTATTTGAGTCAATCACCTGACCTCTCATCGGAAACGCTCGACTACAGCAGCCAGGCGCCCTCCAGCATCTTGGTCTTTACGGAGGAGTGGGACCCCAGCAAAAACGACGATATGGCGGCTTTGGGCATCCTCTGGTGCGCCTTGGACGCCCATTTTATACAGGGGAACGACCATGCCGCCTCCCAATACCTGTGCGGCTACCCCATGGGCGACCCGGACAGCGGCTATCAGCAGCGGGCAGGCCGGCTGGCCGGCCACTTCGCCCTGGAGCAGTTCCAGCTGATGAAGGACGACTTAATCGAATTGGACGCCCTGCATATCGACCCCGACGGCGCCATGACAATGGGGGACTGGACCCACACGATGGAGGGTTATGTCCTGCCCTTTGACCTGCCCCCGTCCCCGCAGGACGGAAATCAATGAATAAAAGGTGAATATTATGTTAGACATCAAATTCGTCCGGGATAACCCGGAACTGGTCAAGGAAAACATCAAAAAGAAGTTCCAGGAGGAAAAGCTCCCCCTGGTGGATCAGGTCATCGAGCTGGACCGCCGCAACCGGGACGCCATGACCGAGGCCAACACCCTCCGCGCCGACCGGAACAAGCTGTCCAAGCAGGTGGGCATGCTCATGGGTCAGGCCAAAAAGGATCCCTCCAAGCTGGCGGAGGCCGAGGAGGCCAAGGCCAAGGTGAAGGCCAACGCCGACCGGCTAGCCGAGCTGGAAAAGCTGGAGGATGAGCTGGCCGTGGAGATCCGGAAGATCATGCTCACCATCCCCAACATCATCGACCCCTCCGTGCCCATCGGGCCGGACGACTCCGCCAACGTGGAGGTGGAGCGGTTTGGCGAGGCCCTGGTTCCCGAGTTCGACATCCCCTACCACACCGACATCATGGAGCGGTTCGACGGCGTGGACATGGACGCGGCAGGCCGCGTGTCCGGCGCGGGGTTCTACTACCTGATGGGCGACATCGCCCGGCTCCACGAGGCGGTACTGGCCTACGCCCGAGACTTTATGATCGGCAAGGGCTTTACCTTCTGCGTGCCCCCCTTCATGATCCACGGCAACGTGGTGGAGGGCGTCATGTCTCAGACCGATATGGACGCCATGATGTACAAGATTGAAGGGGAGGACTTGTACCTCATTGGCACCAGCGAGCACTCCATGATCGGCAAGTTCATCGACCAGATGATCCCCGAGGAGAAGCTGCCCCAGACCCTCACCTCCTACTCCCCCTGCTTCCGCAAGGAGAAGGGCTCCCACGGTATCGAGGAGCGGGGCGTGTACCGCATCCACCAGTTCGAAAAGCAGGAGATGATCGTGGTGTGCAGGCCCGAGGACTCCATGGACTGGTATGAGAAGATGTGGCGGTACTCCGTGGAGCTGTTCCGCTCCATGGACATCCCCGTACGCCAGCTGGAGTGCTGCTCCGGCGACCTGGCCGATTTGAAGGTCAAATCCTGCGACATTGAGGCCTGGTCCCCCCGGCAGAAAAAGTATTTCGAGGTGTGCTCCTGCTCCAACCTGGGCGACGCCCAGGCCCGCCGGCTCAAGATGCGGGTAAAGGGCGAAAGCGGCACCTACCTGCCCCACACCCTGAACAACACCGTGGCCGCCCCCCCCCGCATGCTCATCGCCCTGCTGGAAAACAACCTCCAGGCCGACGGCTCTGTCAAGGTGCCCGCCGTGCTGCGGCCCTATATGGGCGGCGTTGAGGTCCTCACCCCGAAGCACTGAAATTGAAAGGAGAATTCACCATGAACAAGTTCTGGAAAGCCCTCGGCATCGCCGCTTTGGCCGCCGCCGTCCCCGTCCGCTACAAAAAGGATGAGGCCACCGGAAAGAAAAAGTACCAGTCTCTCCTGCTCTCGGTGGATGTGACCCCCAATGAGGACAGCCAGAGCACTTCCATCGGCGTCAATATCGGCGACGGTTTGCTCACGAACGCCGTTTCCGGTCTGGTCAGCTCCAAAAAGGAGACCGTCCACTTTGCCGACGACGACCCGGAGGCCGCCGTGGTGCCCGACGTGATCGACTTCGCCCAGGCCGCCGCGGAGCAGGCCCAGTTTGCCGACGACGAGGCACAAGCCGCCGCGGATGAAGCCCAGGCCGCTGCAGATGTGGCCCAAGAGGCTGTGGAAGAAGCACAGGCCGCCCAGGAGGCCGGAGAAGAGGACTTCGACCCGGAGATGTAACGCCTAAAGGAGGGCTGTGAATGGACCGCCAGGACAAACCCGCCCAGAAAGAAGAAAAGTACACCCCCGCGTCCTTTGAGAAGCGGGCCGCCGCCTGGATGGGCATCGTCTACGTGCTCATGCTCCTGTTCATCCTGAACTTCACCCTGTTCACCGGGGGACGGCAGCTGCCAGGGACCTTTCCCCTGTTCCTGGTGCCTGTGTCCGTCACCCTGGCGGTGGTCACTGCCCACCGCATGAGGGCCGGGACCGTCGCCGGAGGGACCGCGGGAGGCGTGACGGTGCTGGCCGCATGCGCCGTCGGCGCAGTTACCGGCCTGTCGCTGGGCGTGCCCGCCCTCATCGCCGCCTTTGGAGGGTGACCCCCATGGAGGCAAACGACATCCAGGACATCCTGAGACGGGGGCTGGCGGAGTACGGCCTTTCAGAGCGGACCGGCCCCTTAGCCGTCCAGCATATGAACGCCTACTGCCGATCCCTGCTGGAGAAAAACCGGGAGATGAACCTCACCGCCATCACCGACCCTACGGATGTGGCAAACCTCCACATGCTGGACTGCGCCGCCCTGCTGAAATGCGCCGACTTCAAGGGCAGATCCCTCATTGACGTGGGCACCGGGGCGGGATTTCCTGGGATGGTGCTTAAAATGCTGATCCCCTCCCTGGAGCTCACCCTGCTGGACTCGCTGAACAAGCGGCTGGACTTTCTCATGGAGGTCTGCGGCACGTTGGACATTCAGGGGGTGCGTACCGCCCACGCCCGGGCGGAAGAGGCGGGGCGGGACTCGCAGTTCCGGGAGCGGTTTGACTTTGCCACTGCCCGGGCCGTGGCCGATCTGCGGCTTTTATGTGAACTGTGCCTGCCCTTTGTGAAGGTGGGCGGGCGGTTCCTGGCCATGAAGAGCACCGGGTCCGGCGGGGAGATCGAGGCCGCACAGGCCGCCGTCCAGCTTCTGGGCGGCAGGGTGGAAGGATGCTTTGACTATACTATCCCCCACACCGACGTCACCCACCGGGTGGTCATTGTGGAAAAAACCGCGCCAACACCGGCAAAATATCCCAGGCGATGGGCCAAAATACAGAAAGCTCCTCTTTGAGAAGGCAAGACAGGTGACATGATAGTTATGTTGATACCATTAAGTGGCAATCTGTGAATTTTTTTCAAAGTTAACAGATTTTTTGTTGCTATTTTCACAAATTCATGTTATGATTTGGATTGTATCGGAAGGAGGCATCCCATGGGCACAGCCGTTATGGTCACATCGGGAAAGGGCGGAACCGGCAAAACCTCCCTCACCGCGGGGGTGGCCTCCTGCTTGGCGGCCCTGGGCCGCCGGGTGCTGTGTATTGATGTGGATATCGGGCTGCGCAATCTGGATTTGACTCTGGGTATGTCCGACCGGGCTTTGATGGATTTCTCCGACGTGATGGAGTTTCGCTGTCCCCTCACCGGGGCGGCGGTGGAACAGCCTGAGATCAAAGGGTTATTCCTTTTGACCGCACCCCTCACCGCCGAGGGGCTGGAAACGGAACGGTTCCGGGCCTTGGTGGAGGAGGCCAGGGAATACTTTGACTTCGTGTTCATGGACTCCCCGGCGGGGCTGGGGGAGGGCTTCCAGCTGGCTAAGGCCGCTGCGGACCGGGTGATTGTGGTGTCCGCCGTGGACCCCGCCGCCCTGCGGGACGCACAGCGGACGGTGTCCGAGCTCCATGAGCTGCCTCAGCTCCACCTGGTGATGAATCGGGTGCAGCCAAAGCTCATCGCCAAGCTGCGCACCTCCATCGACCACGCCATGGACGCTGCCGGCCTGCCCCTGCTGGGGGTTGTGCCCGAGGACCCGATGGTCACTATGGCCTCCGCCGCTGGGGTGCCTCTGGTCCTCACCACATACAAGGGCGCCGCGCCAGCGTACCTGAACATATCCAAACGTCTTTTGGGCCAGCGGGTCCCGCTGATGCGCATCCGATGAACGCCCATTGACCTACATCCCATAGAAAGGACGATCAGCATGAATATTGCACTGATGAGCCACGACAACAAAAAGGAACTGATGGTACAATTCTGTATCGCCTACTGCGGAATTCTATCCAAACACACGGTCTGCGCCACCAGCAATACAGGACGCCAGGTCGCAGAAGCCACCGGGCTTCCCGTCCAGCTGTTCCTGGCCCACACCCAGGGCGGCAGCCAGCAGATCGGCGCCCGGATCGCCTACGATGAGATCGACATGGTGCTGTTCTTTAACGACCCCACCTCTGACGAGCTGGAAAAGGATCTCAATTATATCATCAACCTGTGCGACCAGCATAACGTGCCTGTGGCCACCAACTCCGCCACCGCCGAGATGCTGATCCACGGCCTGGCCCGGGGCGACCTGGATTGGCGGCTTATCAGCCACCCCACTGCGCCGTTGAAAGTGTAAAGCCTTGACTTTTTCCACAGGCTTGGTATAATATCCCCACCCACAAACGGTTTTGCGCTCTCGTCCCAGCCATGGGGGCGGGAGCGTTGTGTTTGTATGCCTCCGGCGGCCTCCTTTTTTCTTTGAAAAGAAAAAAGGAGGC
>CATKZW010000037.1 GCA_949841465.1 uncultured Oscillospiraceae bacterium | reverse complement strand
AACCAGGGGCAGGCAGCCAATGACCCAGTAGAGGTTCAAAATCAGAAGGTTGGTGATTTTAATGCCCACTTGGATGATGGGGGAATCAATGCGCAGCTTCATAGTCTGCTCCTTTCTGCCCAGGCGGATGGGGCGGCCGCTTTGGGCGGCCCGAGACTTGCTGTTGTTTTGCGGATTGTTTTTGGCCAACGGATCGTTATTCAACCGCTTCGCGTTTGAACGACCGGTCCGATAAGTGCCTTTTGAGCGCTCACTGCATGGAGAACTTGATCTGGGACTGCTCCTTACACCATTCAACACAGTCATTGTAGCCGTAGGCTTCCGCATCGGCGCGCATTTGGTTAACGATGGCGTCGAACTCGGCATCGTCCTTGGCATACATGGCGTTCCAGGTGCCGTTTTTGATGCAGTCCTTGCACTGGTTCCACTTCAGGTCCAGCTCGGCGTCGCGCTCCGGCAGACTGAAATCGGAAACAGTGGGATTGATCCGATAATTGACAGTCTCCATATAGGACTGGGCGCCGATGGCCCCGGTGAATTCACGCCAGTCGGCATCCGCTTCATTCTTAGGCTCACCCATTTGGCTGACCCAAGTAGACTTATGGAAGCTCTCGCCATTGGCCTCGGGGTTCTTCGCACCGGAACCCCAGGTGACGTTATTGGCCTGGATCATGCCGTCGTTGAATGTGCCGTCCAGAGTGTAGGTCTTGCCGGTCTCGGGGCTGGTCCACTCCACGCCGGTCAGGTCATAGCTGGGATCGTTGGCACAAGCCTGACCCAGCTCGGTGAAATAGGTGCCGCCGTTCTCGTCATAGTCCCACATCAGGCCCTTGATGCCGTACCAGATGGTCATGGCGCCCTCGGGGGTGTGGAGCCAGTTGAGGAGCTGCATACACTTCTCGGGATACAGGGTATTGTTGCCGATGGACCAAATACGGTTATTGCCGCCGGTGCTCAAGCCGTAGACGATCACGTTGGCCTCCTCGGGCACCAGGGGCATCATGATCTTGTTCTCCGCGATGTGCTCCGGGGTATTGAAAAGGTTGCTGCCAGCGTAGTCGAAGATGGACATGAGGCAGTTGCCCTTCGTCATCTTGGGCATCATCTGGTCATAGGTCTGGGTCATGGAGTCGGGGTCGATCAGACCCATGCGGTACAGCTTGTTGAAGAACTTCAGGCTCTCCAGGTAGGGGCCGTTTTCTTCCAGGCTCCCATAGAATGTACCTGTGGTGGGATCATAGAGGCCCATGCCGGGCACATCGCCGTGATAGCCGTAGTAGGCGGAGGCCATGGACTTGACATACATTACCATCTCGCCGTCCCAGTCGGGCCAGATGCTAAAGGCATAGGTGGGCCGTCCGTCGTCGCCGGTGGGGCAGATTTCCTTCATCTGGCCCAGCACATCCGCTAGGTCATCCAAGTTCTTCACCTCGGGGTGGCCCAGCTGCTGGTAGAGATCCCAGCGGATACCCCAGTCATAAATAAAGGCGCTATGCTGACCCTCCCGATCAGCCAATTCACCGGCAATGCCATAGAGCTTGCCGTCGCTGTTGATGGCCTTGTTGGCGGCCAGTGCGTTGGGGAAGGTCTCCACAATGTACTTGCCATAGGTGTTCACCAGATCCTCTTCATCCCAATCAAAGAGCAGGCCCTGTTTCACTGCGGCGGCGTACTCATCACCATTGCTGCCCCAGACAATGATATCGCCCAGGTCCTTGCTCTCCATACGGGTCTGATAGGCGCCGTTGGTGTCGGGAATGATGGTCAGCTCGATGTTGAACTTATCCTTCAGCAGGGTGGCGCCCCAGCCGCTCTGTGCGCCAGACCAGTTGGTGGTCTGGCTGAACACGGTAAGGTTGATGGTCTCATCATTGTTCAACAGCGGATCATCGTCGGGATTGGTCGAGCTCCCAGGGTTGCTGACGGGATCGCTGTTGGCGGGCGGGTTGTTGGAGGTACAGCCAGCCAACAGTGACAGCAGCATGACCGTGCTGAGCAGCAGGGCCATCAGCTTCTTGGTAGTAGTTTTCATGAGATGCGCTTCCTTTCTTTTTGAAACTTATTCGATCAGCCCTTCACAGCGCCGAGCATGATGCCCTCCTCAAAATAGCGCTGCATAAAGGGATAGACCAACATGATGGGGATAATGGTCACCATGGAGATGGTGTACTTGATAACCTTGTTGTTTACCGTCGCGGCGGCAGTGCCCATGGTCATAGCCGCCTGGAGGTTGGACGAGCTGTTCAGATACACCCACAAGCGGTGCTGCATGGTATACAGGCCAGGGGAGTTGGACATCAGGATCAGGGAGTCCTGCAGGCTGTTCCAGTTGCCCACCGCGCCAAAGATGGCGATGGTGGCCAGGATGGGCTTGGACAGGGGCAGGATGATCTTGGTGAACACCTGGAGCACGCTGGCCCCATCAATGGTAGCGCTCTCCTCCAGGGAGGCGGGGATGGACTCAATGTAGGTTTTAACCAGAATAATGTTGTAAGGGGCCACGATGCCGGGGATGATGTAGCCCAGATAGTTGTCCGTCAGACCCAGGCCCAGCATATTCAAATACCAGGGGATCGTACCGGCGTTGAAGTACATGGTAATAACCAGCGCTCGGTACCAGAAGCTGCGGTTCCACATCTGCCGTTTGGTAGTCAGATATCCGGCAAAGGCGGAGCACAGCACCATGAGGGTGGTGCCCAAGATGGTGCGGCTGACGGTGACCATCACCGAGTTGCCGAAGTCCTGGACGCCCCGGAGAGCGACGTAGTTGTCAAAATGGATGCCCTTGGGGATCAGGGTGATCATATTGGCTCCCACCAAGGCGTTGTCAGAAATGGTGTTGATGAACAGATAGTAGAACGGGAAAAAACAGATGATGGTAAACAGGGTGAAGATGGTGATATTAATCACGTTAAACACCATATTTCCCGCTGTCTGGCGGTACTTCATTCCGCTGGAACCTTGTTTTTTTGCCATGATGCCGCCCTCCTTAAACGATGCTTTCGCCGCGTAGCTTCTTGGAGGCTGTGTTGGCGATGAACAGCAGGGCCACGCTGATGATAGACTTGCACATACCCACCATGGTGGACATGGGGATCTGGCCGTTGACGATACCCAGGTTATACACGTACAGATCCAACACCTCAATAGCTTGTTTGTTGACCGCGTTGGAGAACACCAGGTACTGCTCCATGCCGTTGGACAGCACGTTGGCAATGCTCATCAGCAGCATCACGAAGAAGGTGGGCAGCAGCTGGGGCACGGTGACGTTCCACATCTTTTGGAACCGGCCCGCGCCGTCCACCTCCGCCGCCTCGTACAGCACCGGGTCGATGCCCGAGATGGAGGAGATATAGATGATGGCGCTCCAGCCCAGCCCTTTCCAGGTGCCCCACAGCCACATTTTCAGCCACATATGGCTGCTGTCCATCAGGTAGTTGGTGTCCGCCGCGATGCCCAGAATGTTGTTGAGGAAGTTGTTCACAAAGCCATCAGTAGAAAAGATAGCCAGGGCCACAGCGTAGATGATGACCCAGCCCAGGAAATTGGGCACGGTGGTGAAGGTCTGCACCACCCGGCGGAACCGCTTGCTGGGCACCTGGGTCAGAAACATGGCGAAGGCCATTGGAAGCCAGCTGGTGGCAATACCGATGGCACTGAGGCCCAGGGTGTTCTTGATAACCCGAAAAATATCGCTGCGGGTAGCCTCGCTTTCAAAGAGGTAAGTAAACCACTTGAAGCCCACAAAGTTCTCCATGGTCAGCTCACCGCCGGCCTTGTAGTCAAAGAAGGCGTACCGCCAGCCCCACAGGGGCAGGTACGAGAACACGAAGGATACTGCCAGTATGGGTAGGAACAGGAGGAAAATCTTGTACCGCTCGTGCATTTCCATCTTTGGCTCCAAGGTTTCAGCTTTTTTCCTATCTGTTGCCATTAGGACCAAAGAAGTGACACAGATTGCAGCAGTCAGAACGGCGTAGAGCCAATAGCCACCGGAGAAGTTGGCGGGTACCCGGTCATTGGCAGCAGCTACAATTTGGCTGTAGGCGATATAAATACCTATCAAGCCGCCCCCCATAACAACGGAGCCACCAAAGGAGAACAGCAATCCCTTGCGCTGCATCCGATTGTTGCCCACAGACATACAGCCACCGATCCCGCACAGGACGATTCCCAGGATCAGCACGATGCTGGAGACCATAACCAGCACAAAAGTGGACGACTGCACCCACCCCCGGGCCAGCGGGCGCTGAAGCTCACTCACCAGTGAGTTGTAGGAGATACTTGCGGTAAACAGGGAGACGTTGCGGTTGATGGCAGTGGTGATCCGCCCAGGGTTGAAACCGGGGTAGAAGATTGCCGCAAAAGCCAGCAGGATTGCCACACGGTGGACGACATATATCGCCCCGCTGGCAGATCTTGGCTTTGCCGATGCTTGTGTCAGTGTTGCCTGTGTCATGTGCATCCCTCCATTTCTTTTCTACGAGTCCCATTTGTGCCGTCCGGCCCCAGGGCCGGACGGCAGACGCCACGTGGCGTCTGCCGGGGAGAAACACATCTCTCCCCGCTATGCTGTTTTCCCAGGCGTCCATCCCCTTCCCGTGAAAATCTCTGCGATCCATGCTCACAGACAGATCGACAGCGTATGGGTCTTCCCGTCTCTGGGCCTGGAGATCACCCCATCTGTCGGATGACCATCCAGCGCGAGAGAAACGTTTGTTCCCATTCGGAAACTCTGTCCGCTGCTTGTTATTTCAACCTTGAGCAAGGTATCAGCCAGTTGGATCGTATAACCCATGCGCTCCATCCCATTGGGAAGGACGGGCGAAAAGGCAATGGTGTCCGCACCAACCTCCAGGCCCAGGAACTCGTACACCGCCAGGGTCAGCCAGGAAGCCGTACCGGACAGCATGGGCCCGATGTTCTCCCCCGTCTCGCTGTTGTTGTACTGAGTGCAGAACCGGGGGTTGCCTTTGAGCACATAGGGGTTATCCATCGTGGCATAGGGCACAGTGCGGCGGATCATGAAGAAAGCCAGATCAGCCAGCCGTCGGGCCAAGTCCTCATCCTTCACGGTCTTGGCAGCTTTCAGGGAAGCCACCGTGGCCATCATGGCCGCGTGCTTGAACACGCCGCCGTTTTCCCGATCACCGGGGAAATAGAGGGCGGTGCCGGTGGCCACACCCAGCAAATCATAATTCACCAGGGTGCACAGCTTCAAGCCAGCCTCGGTTTTAAGGTGCTTCTCCACGATGTCCAGCATCTTGGAAATCTGCTCCTCGGTGGTCACGCCTGCCAGGATGGACCAGCTATAGGAGTTGAGGTAGTAGCTGCCGTCGATGGTGGGGTCCAGGGAGAGGCCATCGCCAGTGGCACCCAGATAGGTGTATTCCCGACCGTCGTTGATAAGGCACCGGGCGAAGTAGTCGCCCTTCCAGGCATTGGCCTGCATACTGTCATACATTTTCTGGGAGAGCTGGGCGGCAAACGCCTTGTCGGCATCCTTCCCGATGAGCCCGGCCAGCTCCGCTGCCTGATCCGCCGCGATGCGCAGCAGGCAGGCATTCATCACACTTTCGCACAGGGTGTTTTCCAGCGGTGCGCCGTAGGACTGGCCTTTTTCCTCCAGCTGGGCGCGGTAGCGGCGCTCCTTCTCCGGGCCTTTCATCACTTCGGGATCCAGGCGGAGGGTGTCGTTCCAGTCCGCCTTGTCCAGCAGGGGCAGGCCGTGGACGCCCACGGAGATGCGCCCGCTGTAGATCAGGATGGCCATGATGGTGTCCCACAGGGTCCGCTTGGCGTTCTCCTCCCCAGCGATGGGGTACTCGGTCAATAGGAAACCGATGTCTCCGGTGAGCTTCACGTAGCGGTACACCGCCTGGACCAGCCAGAGCTGATCGTCGGAGCAGTCGCCGGGCTCTTTGCCCTGGAAGGTGAAGTCGTGGTAGGCGTAGCCCATCCGCCACACCTGCTGGACCCAGTTGGACAGCAGATCCTTTACCAGGTCGTTCTCCCCCATGGCGCTGAGGTAGTACATGGAGGCGTAGATGTCCTGGATCTCCCGGAAGCCCATCTCCCGGTAGGATTTCTGGGTCCAGGCAAAGGCCCGGGACACGTAGGTCTGATAGAGCACCTGGAACGGCAGGTTGTGGCCCACGTAGGCATCGAACCGGGCATCTCCTGTCTCAGGCTGGAGATAGGCGGGATAGCGATCCCAGAACTTCACTACCCGTTGGAAGGTCTCGGTCAGCGCCGCCGGGTCGCGGTACTTACCCAATAAAGTGTGGAGCGCCTCGTCGAAGGGCTCGGCCACATCCTCGTCTGTCTCCATCATACCCACATACTCGTCGATGACAGCCGTCTGGCCAAATTTTACTGTGAACACCTTGCCCATGGCGAAGAAGGGGGCCATCTTCCGGCTGTACTGGCTGGGCAAACGGCCCACCAGCTCCGGCTGGGCCAGGGTGCCGCTGCCGATAAAGTCCGGCTGGCTGGTGCAGAACTCGTCCAGCCCCTCTCCACCGCACAGCAGCGCGGCGAACCGCTTCTCTCCCCGACACTCGGCGGGCTTGTGGTGAAGCGTGAGGGCAGCAGGGGCACTGCTTTCGTAGTAGACCTCGCTCTCTGCCACCACATTGCAGTAGACCACATCGTTGGCGATGCCCGTGGGCACCGCAATGCCGAACACGCCGGTCATCACAATTTTCAGCGTCCGCTCCCGGCCTGAGTGGTTCTTGATTTCCACCCGCTGGGCCTCCACCGCATTGGGCATACCGTCCTCCTGGGGCAGAAGGAAAATGGTGCGCCGGATGGTCAGGCCACACTCCGTTTCATATGTAATGACGGTGCGGTTCTGAGAGTGGAGGCAGGTAGCATTCGCCACGTTGCGCTCCACGTCGGCAGAGTAGAATATCTGCTTGCCGTCTTCCACCAGATAAAACTGCCGGTTAGCGGGCTCGCCGTTTTCTTCCAAGGCCAATACACAGCGGGTGGCCAGCACCTGCTGTCCGCCTGTGGCCCGGAAGGAACCCCGGCCCAGCGCGTCCAGAGCGCTCTTGGGGGTGGTGCACAGCGGGTAGGGATACCCTGCCCGGTCACCCAGCAGCAGGTTCACTGGGTAGTGGGGGCCTATCGGATAGGTTTTCAGATCCAGCAGCAGTTCGCCCTTTTCGTTGAGCCGTCCCGGCGCAACCAGCACCCGGCGGTATACCTCCAGAATGTCCTCCGCCACATCACCGGGCAGCTCCCGCTCCCCCGCTTCCGTCAGAAAACGCAGACGTTTTCCCTCTAGTAGAAACAACAGGCTCCCGGAAAAGCCCTCCAGCCAGGCTGCCACAGCGGGGCAGTTCAACAAGTGGGCACATACTGGAGCCTCATAGGGAAGCCCAGCAAAGCCCAGCACCCGATCCCGCTTGGCGGAGAAAAATACCGCATCCACCACATTTTTTCCGATCTCTGAAGCGAATTTCTTGGAGATCAGCTCTCTCTCGGTCAAATGCTGGGTTCGCGCCTGCTCCACAGAAAAATGCACACTCATCCCTCCATCATCAAGGATATGGCAAGAATTAGTTTACAGATTAAACGTATTCTCTATCCACATCATAGTTCCTTTGCGTGCCTTTGTCAACATCAAATTTATTTTTGTGAATTTTCTATGAAAATTCACTATATTTTTTGTTCAACATCGAAAACAAACCCCACTTCAGTGAATCTCCCCTTGATTTTCAGACGGGATAAGGCTATAATTACAGCCAAAATAAAGAAAACGTTTAATCTTGCGTAGTACTGTTTGCCCATACCAGTCGCACCACAACAAGCCCCACAGGGGCAGAAAAGAGGGAACCTATGAAATTCGGCCACTTTGATGATACGGCGAAAGAATACGTCATCGACACCCCAGCAACGCCCCTCCCCTGGATCAACTACCTGGGGAGCGAGGAGTTCTTTGGTCTCATTTCCAACACTATGGGCGGTTACTGCTTCTATCGGGACGCCAAGCTCCAGCGCCTGCTTCGCTACCGCTACAACAGCGTCCCTGGCGATGTGGGCGGGCGGTTCTACTACATCAAGGAGGCGGGCAAACCTGCCTGGAACCCCGGTTTCCTGCCCACCCGCACTCCGCTGGATTCCTATCAGTGCCGCCACGGCATGGGCTACACCGTCTTTGACAGTGAGAAAGACGGCCTGGAGGCCAGCGTCACCTGCCTGGTGCCCCTGGGCGAGAACTGCGAGCTCCACGACCTGACTCTAACCAACCACACTGGTGCCCCCAAGCAGGTAAAGGTCTACGGCTGTGTGGAGTGGTGCCTGTGGAACGCGGTGGACGACAGCCAGAACTACCAGCGCAACCTGAACATCGCCGAGAGTGAGGTGGAGCCGGGGATCATCTACCACAAAACCGAGTACCGGGAGCGCCGGGACCACTACGCCTTCTACGGCGTCAACATACCCGCCCAGGGCTTCGACACCGACCGCAACACCTTCCTGGGCCACATGGGGGACTGGTCCGACCCGGAGATGGTTCGGACGGAGACCTCGGGAAACTCCCAGCAGGTGGGCTGGTATCCCATAGCTTGCCATCGGCTGGATGTGAATTTGGAGCCGGGGCAAATCTTCCGGGCCTCCTTTGTTGTGGGCTATGGCAGCAATCCCAGAGAGGAAAAGTTCATCGCCTCCAATGTGATCCGTAAAGATACCGCCCATCGGGTCATGAAAAAGTTCTCCTCTTTCCAGGCCGTGGACGCCGCCAAGGCGGAGCTGGCCGCCCACTGGGATCAGCTGCTGGGCAAATATCAGCTCCAGTCCGGCAACGAGAAGCTGGACCGCATGGTGAACATCTGGCACCAATACCAGTGCATGGTCACCTTCAACATGAGCCGCTCCGCCTCCTACTACGAGACGGGCACAGGCCGGGGCATGGGTTTCCGGGATTCCTGCCAGGATCTGTTCGGCTTCGTCCACATCATTCCTGACCGGGCACGGGAGCGCATCATCGATATTGCCTCCACCCAGTTCCCGGACGGCTCCGCCTACCATCAGTATCAGCCCCTCACGAAGCGGGGAAACAACGACATCGGCAGCGGCTTCAACGATGATCCCCTGTGGCTGGTGGGGGCGGTGTGCGCTTACGTCAAGGAGACAGGGGACTTCTCCATCCTAGATCACCCCACCCCCTTTGACAACGAGCCGGGGTCCGAGGTGCCGCTGATGGAGCACATCCGGCGCAGCGTGCTATTCACCATGACCCACAAGGGTCCCCACGGCCTGCCCCTCATCGGGCGGGCGGACTGGAACGACTGCCTGAACCTGAACTGCTTCTCCCAGGAGCCGGGCGAGAGTTTCCAGACTTTCGGCCCCTCGGAGGGCCCGGTGGCGGAATCGGTGTTCATCGCCGGTATGTTCGTCAAATACGGCGGGGAGTACGCCGCCCTGTGCCGCCGCGTCGGGCTGGCCGAGGAGGCCGGCCAAGTGGAACAGGCCGTGGCGGACATGGAAAAAGCCATCCTCACGGATGGCTGGGACGGACAGTGGTTCCTCCGGGCCTATGATGCCTACGGCAACAAGGTGGGCAGCCATGAGTGCAGGGAAGGTCAGATTTTCATCGAGCCCCAAGGCTTCTGTGCCCTGGCCGGGGTGGGCAAAGACAGCGGCCAGATGAAACAGGCGCTGGACTCCACCCGGGAGCGTCTGCTGGGAGAGTACGGCGTGGAACTGCTGGCTCCCTGCTACACCGAATATCATCTGGAATTGGGCGAAATCTCCTCCTATCCCCCCGGATTCAAGGAAAACGGTTCTGTGTTCTGCCACAACAACCCCTGGGTGGTGTGCGGCGAGGCCGTGCTGGGCCGGGGCAACGAGGCGTTTGACCTCTACCGCCGCATCTGCCCCGCCTGGCTGGAGGACCAGAGCGAAATCCATGAGACAGAGCCCTATGTCTACGCCCAGACGGTGACGGGCCGCGCCACCGGCAGCCCTGGACACGCCAAGAACAGCTGGCTCACCGGCACAGCCTCCTGGACCTTTCTGTCCGTCAGCCAATACATTCTGGGCATACAGCCGGACTATGACGGCCTGCGGGTGTGCCCTTGTCTGCCTGACGAGCTGAATGAGCTCACCGTCCGGCGGGTGTTCCGAGGTGCGGAATACAACATCCACATCCGGCGAACGGGCACCCGGTCCATGACGGTGGACGGCTGCCGGACGGAAGGGGACATTGTGCCTCTGTTCATGTCTGGGACCAAGGTCAGCGTGGAGCTGACTTATTGAATAGGAGGGAATTTATGCTGTATATCGGGATCGATCTGGGCACCTCCGCTTGTAAGTTGCTGCTGGTAGACCAGAGCGGCGCGGTACGCAATGAGGTGACCCGCGAATACCCCCTGTCCTTCCCCCAGCCTGGCTGGTCGGAACAGAACCCGGAGGACTGGTGGAAGGCTGTCACGGAGGGCATGCCGGAGCTGCTCCAGGGTTTCGACGCTTCCCAAGTGGCGGGAATTGGTTCGGGCGGGCAGATGCACGGGCTGGTGGCGATGGATGAACACGACCATGTCATCCGCCCCGCCATTCTGTGGAACGATGGCCGGACGGCGGCGCAGGTGGACTATCTCAACAACGAAATTGGCAAGGAGAAGCTGAGCGGGTACACCGCCAACATCGCTTTCGCGGGATTCACTGCGCCCAAGCTGTTGTGGATGCGGGAAAACGAACCTGAAAACTTTGCAAAAATCTGCAAGATTATGCTCCCCAAAGACTACATCAACTACAGGCTCACCGGCGTCCACTGCACCGATTATTCCGACGCCTCCGGAATGCTTCTACTGGATGTGGAGAATAAATGCTGGAGCCCGAAGATGTGCCAGATTTGCGGTCTTTCGGAGAAAATGCTGCCCAAGCTGTACGAGAGCTGGGAGATCGTGGGCACGCTGAAGCCCGACGTGGCCGAAATGTTGGGGCTGTCTGAGACGGTCAAGGTCTGCGCCGGGGCCGGGGACAACGCCGCCGCCGCTGTGGGGACAGGAGTCGTCGGCGCAGGAGGATGCAACATCAGCCTGGGCACCTCCGGCACCATTTTCATCAGCTCGGACCGATTCGGTGTGGACCCCAACAACGCTCTCCACGCCTTTGCCCACGCCGACGGCGGCTGGCATCTCATGGGCTGTATGCTGTCCGCCGCCTCCTGCAACAAGTGGTGGTGCGAAGATATTCTGGGTACGGACAACTACCCCGCTGAGCAAAAAACCATCGATGCGGAAAAGCTGGGCCGAAACTCGGTATTCTTTTTGCCCTACCTCATGGGCGAGCGCTCCCCCATTAACGACACCAACGCCCGGGGGACTTTTGTAGGCATGACCATGGACACCACCCGAGCCGATCTCACCCAGGCGGTGCTGGAGGGCGTGGCCTTTGCCATTCGGGATAGCTTCGAGGTGGCAAAAAGTCTGGGGCTTGACATCCCGTGCAGCATGATTTGCGGCGGTGGGGCCAAGTCCCCGCTGTGGAAAACTATCTTTGCCAATGTGCTGGGCATTCCTCTTACTCTGCCCCAGACCGAGCAGGGGCCCGGCTACGGCGGCGCTATGCTGACCATGGTGGGTTGCGGGGCATATCCTACCGTCCATGCCGCCGCTGACGCCCTGGTCCGGGCTGCCCAAACCGTGGAACCCGATCCCCAGCTCACCGCCCGGTACGAGGAGCGTTATCGGATATTCCGGAAGATATACCCCGCAGTAAAGGCGCTGTTCCCCGAGCTGCAAAACACCTAAACACAAAACCCAATACTATTCAGAAATAAAGGAGCGTATCAGGTATGAATTACAAAAACTGGATGAAAAGACTGATGTGTGCGGCCACGGCTTCCGCCCTGGCCCTGGGGTGCATGGCCGGGTGCAGTGGCACTGATGCGGAGGTCACT
Organism: uncultured Oscillospiraceae bacterium; assembly: GCA_949841465.1. GTDB lineage: Bacteria > Bacillota > Clostridia > Oscillospirales > Oscillospiraceae > Enterenecus. Next base: position 19,994 of record CATKZW010000037.1, on the reverse strand, counting down.
TCCACCCCCAACGGAGAACAGGCCAGCACCGCCCCCAGCGACACGCCTACCGGCAGTCCCGATGACACCGGGCTCACCGCGGTGGAGCTGGTCAAGCGGATGGGCAACGGCATCAACCTGGGCAATACCATGGAAGCCTATGGCCATTTGGATCTGGGCGTCCAGGCCGAGGTCAGTGAGTACGAGACCCACTGGGGCCAGCCGGTGACCACCCAGGCCATGCTCGACGGCATGAAGCAGGCGGGATTTGATTCCCTGCGGGTGCCCATCGCCTGGACCAACGCCATGGATTTCGAGAGCGGCGACTACACGATTCGCACCGAATACATGGATCGGATCGAGGAAATCGTCAATTATGCCCTCAACGCCGATATGTATGTCATCATCAACGACCACTGGGACGGCAGCTGGTGGGGGATGTTTGGCTCCGCCACCCCGGAAACCAGGGAAAAAGCCATGGAACTGTACGTCTCCATGTGGAAGCAGATCGCGGAGCGATTCAAGGACTACGATGACCACGTGATCTTCGAGTCCGGCAACGAGGAGCTGGGCGACCGGCTCAACGACATCAATGTGGCGGAGGACTCCGGCGCGCTGTCCCAGGATGAGTGCTATGAGACCGCCAACAGGATCAACCAGACCTTTGTGGACACCATCCGCGCCAGCGGCGGCAGCAACAGCCAGCGCTTTCTGCTCATTGCCGGATATAACACCAACATTGAGCGCACCTGTGACGAGCGTTTTGTCATGCCCACCGACACGGCAGAACAGAAGCTGATGGTGTCCGTCCACTACTACGATCCCTGGAACTACTGCGGCGCGTCCAGCGGCCAGAAATGGGGCACCAAAAAGGACTACGAAGATCAGAACGCCGCGCTGAAAATGATGAGTAAATTCACGGACGCAGGCTATGGCGTTATCATTGGTGAATACGCGGTCATTCCCAAGGATGACGGCACCATCAAGGACTGCACCGCCGACTACCTCAACAATTTCCTGGACAACTGCGATTTGTACGGTTATTGCCCGATGCTGTGGGATTGCAGCCAGTATTTCCTGCGCAGTGAGCTGAAAATGGTGAACGAGGAGTTGGCACAGCTTTATCAGGACCGCAGCTACGCAACCCAGTCCGCAAAATCCGACGAGGAGCTGGCCGCCGATGCCCAAGCCCGGATGGAAGAAGTTCTGGCGGCGGCTCCGGATAAATTTGAAGAGCAGATCGACCTAGATGAGCTCGGCGGGGCCAAGGCGTGGATCATGTTCAGCAGCCAGGATTGGAGCGTGACCTATAGCGCGGGCGACACCTATGATCCCACCTCCAAATCCGACGGTCTGGAAGCGGTGGATGTGGATGTGACCGGCGAGGGCACCTATACCGTCAGCTTGGACTTCACCAAAACCAACGCCGGGTCTGCCCGAGGCATGGCATTCTCCGCTCTGGCCGTAGGCAATGGCGAATTGCTCTATCCTGGTTACACCATTGAGATCAAGGAGATGAAGATCAACGGCCAGCCCTACGAGCTCAAGGCCAAGCCCTATACCACCTCCGATGACGGGAAATGCACCCGTGTAAACCTCTACAACGAATGGGTATCCGCAATCCCCGCCGAGGCCCGGAGCTTTGATGGCGACACCAGTAACGTTGCTCCCACTATCCTGGATAACGCTGATCTGGAGCACATTGAAACCATTGAAATCACCTTTGACTATCAGCCCGCATCCTGATTCCGCAGTATCTGCGGCGGCACAAATTTTTGGGAGGCTGCACGATGAAAATTGAATCTGTTTACTCTCCGGAGTTCGCGCCCTACGGCGCTGTGCTCTCTGGCTATGACCTCACTGAGCTGATGTCCGCAATGAAATCCATTGCCCTCCCCAGTGAGGGCACCGCCTATCAACCCGCCATTTTGGAGCTGGAGCGTCTGCCCATTGCCAACGATCTTTTCGAGCGGGCCTTTGGCGGGATGCCGGTGCAGGTCGGGATGTGCTGGGGCCGGAACACCAAGCTGAACTGCCTGGAGTACCACCGGAACAGCGAGTTTAACCTGGGCACGGACGACTTTGTCCTTCTGGTAGCCCGCCGGGAGGATATCAAAAGCGGATTGTTGGACACGTCCAAGGTCCGGGCCTTCCGGGTCCCTGCCGGGGTGCTGGTAGAGGTGTACGCCACCACCCTGCACTATGCCCCCTGCCACACCGACGTGGACGAGGGTTTCCGGGTGGCGGTGGTGCTGCCCCGGGGCACCAACGAAGCCAAGCCTGCAATCAAAACTGCAACGGACGAGGATCAACTGCTTTGGGCCCGGAACAAGTGGCTGCTGGCCCACGCGGACAGCACCGAGGCGCAAAACGGCGCACCCATCCGCATCAGCGGCCCCAACATCGACATTGCCAACGATATTTAAGGAGGAAAATGCTGTGAAAAATATCCCTGACGTAAAATTGGGCCTCATTGCCGTCTCCCGGGACTGCTTCCCTATCGCCCTGTCCACCCAGCGCCGCAAGAACGTGGCCGCCGCCTACCAGGGCAACGACCTGTATGAGTGCCCCATCACCGTGGAAAACGAGCTGGATATGCTCAAGGCCGTGGCCGATGTGAACGAGCACGGCTGCAACACCTTGGTGGTGTTCCTGGGCAACTTCGGCCCGGAAACCCCCGAGACCCTCATCGCCCAGAACTTCGACGGCCCCTGTATGTACGTGGCCGCCGCCGAGGGCGACGGCGACCTGATCAACGGACGGGGCGACGCCTACTGCGGCGTGCTCAACTGTTCCTACAACCTGGGGATGCGTCACCTGAAAGCCTACATCCCCGAGTACCCCGTGGGCACTGCCGATGACATCGCCAGCATGATCGCCGAGTTTGTCCCCATCGCTCGGGCCGTCATTGGTGTGAAGAACTTAAAGATCATCACCTTCGGCCCCCGGCCCCAGGATTTTTTCGCCTGCAACGCCCCCATTAAGGGCCTGTACGAGCTGGGCGTGGAGGTGGAGGAGAACTCCGAGCTGGACCTGCTCGTCAGCTACAAAGAGCATGCGGGCGACCCCCGCATCCCCGGCATATGCGCCGAAATGGCAGAAGAAATGGGCGAGGGCAAATACTACCCCGACCTGGGCGAGCGGATGGCTCAGTTTGAACTCACCCTGCTGGACTGGGCGGAAAACCACAAGGGGAGCCGCAAGTACGTGGCCTTCGCGGACAAGTGCTGGCCCGCCTTCCCCAGTCAGTTTGGCTTCGAGCCTTGCTATGTCAATTCCCGCTTGGCCGCCCGTGGTATTCCCGTAGCCTGCGAAGTGGACATCTATGGCGCACTGTCCGAGTACATTGGCGCATGTGTCAGCGGTGACGCGGTGACCCTGTTGGACATCAACAATTCCGTCCCAGCCCAGATGTGGGAGGAGCAGATCTGCGGCAAATACGACTACGCCCTCACCGACACCTTCATGGGCTTCCACTGCGGCAATACCCCCGCCTGCAAGCTGTGCGCTGACCGTGCTGTCAAGTTCCAGCTCATCCAGAACCGTTTGCTGGAAAGCGGCGGCACCCCCGACTTCACTCGGGGCACCCTGGAGGGCGATATCGCGCCGTCTAACATCACCTTCTACCGCCTCCAGTGCGATTCTGACGGTAATCTGCGCTCCTACATCGCCCAGGGCGAGGTGCTGCCGGTAGCCACCGGCTCCTTCGGCGGCATCGGCGTGTTCGCCATCCATGAGATGGGCCGGTTCTACCGCCACGTTCTCATCCAAAAGCGCTACCCCCACCACGGGGCGGTGGCCTTTGGGCACTACGGCAAAGCACTGTTCGAGGTGTTCAAGTTCCTGGGCGTCCAGGACATCGCGTATAACCAGCCTAAGTCACTGCCCTACCCCACGGAAAATCCCTGGAACTGAGGCGAAATGTTATGACAAAAAGCGAGGAAATCGAGCTTCAACAGCAAGCCTGCAAGGTCCGCATGGGTGTACTCTCCGCCACCCATGGGGCCAAGGCGGGTCATCCGGGCGGAAGCCTGTCCGCCGCCGATCTGTTCACCTATCTATATTTTGAGGAGCTGAATATCGATCCCGCCGACCCACACAAGGAGGACCGGGACCGTTTTGTCCTCTCCAAGGGCCACACCGCGCCGGGGCTGTACGCTGCCCTGGCCAACCGGGGGTTTTTCCCGGTGGACGACCTGCCCACTCTGCGCCATATCGACAGCTACCTCCAGGGCCACCCCAATATGGATACCGTGCCCGGAGTGGATATGTCCACTGGGTCGCTGGGTCAGGGCATTTCTTGTGCCGCCGGGATGGCGCTGGGGCTCAAACATCAAAACAGCCCTGCCCGGGTGTATACGCTGCTGGGCGACGGCGAGATGCAGGAGGGCCAGGTGTGGGAGGCGCTAATGTTTGCCGCCCACTACAAGCTGGACAATCTGTGCGTCATCGTAGATCATAACGGTTTGCAGATTGACGGCCCCAACGAAAAAGTAATGGGGCTTGGCTCTATTCCAGATAAATTGCGTTCTTTTGGCCTGGATGTGTTCCAGATCAATGGCCACGATTTTCAGTCCATGGAGGGTGTCTTTGAAATCGCCCGACAGACCAAAAACAAGCCCTGCGCCATCGTGATGGAGACCACAAAAGGCAAGGGCGTGAGCTTTATGGAAAATCAGGTGGGCTGGCATGGCAAGGCACCCAACGACGAGGAATACGCCCAAGGCATGGCGGAGCTGAACGCCGCTCTGGCGGGATTGGAGGCGGTATAGCATGGCGGACATGAAAAAAATCGCCACCCGGCAGAGTTACGGCGAGGCGTTGAAAGATCTAGGTGAGCTTTATGAGGACGTGGTGGTGCTGGACGCCGACCTAGCTAACGCCACCAAGACGGATATCTTCAAAAAGGCATTCCCTGACCGCCACTTCGACTGTGGCATCGCCGAGAGCGACATGATGTGCGTGGCGGCGGGGCTGTCCACCACGGGGCTGGTGCCCTTTGCCTCCAGCTTTGCCATGTTCGCGGCGGGTCGGGCCTTCGAGCAGGTGCGCAACTCCATTGGCTATCCTCATCTCAACGTGAAGATTGGCGCCACCCACGGCGGTATTTCCGTAGGGGAGGATGGAGCATCCCACCAATGCTGTGAGGACTTTGCCCTGATGCGCTCCATTCCCGGCATGGTGGTCATGTCCCCCGCCGATGACGTGGAGGCCAAGGCCATGGTGCGGACCGCCTACGAGCACAAGGGTCCTGTCTATATGCGCTTCAGCCGGTACGGTGCGCCGGTGATCCATGACGAGAACAGCTTTACCTTCCAGATCGGCAAGGGCGAGGTGCTGCGGGATGGTATGGACGTGGCCCTCATTGCTAACGGTCTATTGGTGGCAGAGGCGTTGAGTGCCGCCGATATTCTGGTTCGACAGGGCATTTCCGCCAGGGTGATCGACATGGCCACCATCAAGCCGCTGGACGAGGAACTGGTGCTGAAAGCGGCCAAAGAGTGTAAAAAAATCGTCACCTGCGAGGAGCATTCGGTGATCGGCGGGCTGGGTGAGGCGGTGTGCGCCGTGATTGCCCAGCACGGGCTGGCCTGCCCGGTGGAACGGGTGGGAGTAAACGACGAATTTGGCCACTCCGGTCCCGCTGGGGCGCTGCTGGAGCAGTTTGGGCTGTGCGCTGAGCACATCGTCCAGATGGCAAAGAAATGAGATTGATTTAGCCAGAAATGATATGGAGACAGCCCGGAAAGCGCTCAAAAAGTGCTTCCCGGGCTGTTTTTCCTTAACAATTTAGAGAGATAGATGCCCTACGAAGTTCTTGTCCGTAGTCTTGAATACATACATCCAGCCACCGTTCTCCGATAGCATAATTCCATCAAATATCAAAATCAAATTAACGCTCTTTTTCGAAAAATGGGCGCAAATGACTTTGTCATTTGCGCCCATTTTTCGTTCGACATTTTTCCCCATTATCCGACAGAATGCACTGTCAGGTAATAGCGAAAGATGCCGAACCTTTTTGCCCCACTGTCGGGGCCCTCCGCTTCTGAAATCAGGATTTTGCCCCAAATTTCAGAAGAACAGGAGGTCACACGCATGGGTTTTAACTATGCAAAAGAAAAAAAGCTGTTTGACCTGGAGTGGAAAATACTCCAGAGAGAATATGAGGACGCGGGTATGTCCCCATCTGCCATCGAAGCAATGCACAGCTATGACTGGGACATGTTCCTTTCCCGCCGAACCTACGAGAACCACACTCAGCCCCTGCCAGACTCATTTTTGAACGGAGAAGTGGAGGGTCAGCGGAGCAAATTGTTTATAAAGTTTGCGTCACTCTCGGCCACTTTTGACGAGGGGGATTTTTCCAGCCGGTACGCCTGGATCAACACTATTAGTGATACAGCCCTTTCCGTAAAGCTGGCAACGCTTTCAACAAAGGATCTGGAGCTGTTAACATTTATTGCGTTAGAAGGACATGAACAGTGCGAATTAGCCTGGAAGTGGGGCTGTTCACAGTCGGCAATTTCACAGCGTTTCAAAAAAATCAAAAATTTTTTGAAATGAGCTTATAAAAAGGGCCCTCTCGCTGCCTACACAGTGAGGGGGCTTTTCCCTTTTCCTCTCTGAACCTTGAAAAATACACATCCGGCACTGAGATACGTTCCCTGACGGAGCGCCCAACCAGCGCAAAGCGACCCTGGAGGATGCGCCAAGACCCGCCTGTGCGGATTTCCGCATAAAAGACGGCCAATGAAGGCGGCGAGCGGTACCCATCCGTCCACAAAACAGCTCCACCAAGCTGTTTCGCAATGATCCCGTCAGCACATAATGATACTCCCGCCCACGGGCGGCTCGGAGAGAACCTCGGAGGGGTGAAATTCCCGTGACGCGCACAAGCGCGGTCTCAGTTCAGCCGCCCACGCCTGGGGGAGTAGTGTCGAATACGGGCGGACGAAAGATCAGAAATGCAAATATCTTTCGAAAATTTCTTGATTTTGGAAGCCACGGGGATCGCCTGACCCCACGCAAATCAGGCGGTCTCCGTTTTTCTGCGATCAAGCAACTTACTGTACAAAGGAGCGTCTCACCATGTCTAAAACTGAACTCACCGATAACCTCACCTTTGCCTCCGCCCTGCAAATGCTGAAACAGCTGGTGGCACAAGGGCTGCTCTCCGCCGATGAGGAGATCCGCACCCGTCAGGAACTGGAGCGGAAGCTCCGGCCCACCCTGATCCTGGCCTGATTTTGAGATGTAAACTGCACAATTTCTGCACCTGTTTCTCGTTGCAATTCCCAAATGGCTTTGTTATAGGTGTTGTGATATTGTCGTTGCTGAAAGGAGGACGCCACACATGGCAAATCAAATTAAAACCCCAAGGGTCACTGTGATAGACCCAGCCACACCGGAAAAAGCCAAGCTCCGCGTGGCCGCCTATGCCCGCGTCAGCAGCGACTCGGCAGACCAGCTCAACTCCTATCTGGCCCAGGTGGACTACTACACCCGCCACATTGGGGAGAACCCGGACTGGGAGCTGGCCGATATCTACGCCGATGAGGGCATCTCTGGGCTGGATACTCAAAAACGGGATGAGTTCAACCGTATGATGGCGGACTGCCGCGCCGGGAAAATCGACCGCATCCTGGTCAAGTCCATGTCCCGCTTCGCCCGCAACACCAGGGACAGTCTGCACTTCATGCGGGAGCTGATGCGGCTGGGTGTCACCATCCGCTTCGAGAAGGAGAACATCGACACAGGAAAACTCACTTCCGAGCAGACGGCCACGATTTACGCCGCCTTCGCCCAGATGGAGTCCACCGGGCACTCCAGCAATATGCGCCTCAGCGTGAAAATGCGGATGGAGAAGGGCATCTTCACCCCGTCCTCCATGCCCTACGGCTACCGGCTAAACGGGCTGGAACCGGAAATCGTTCCCGAGGAGGCCGAGGTGGTTCGCCATATCTTCTCCTCTACCCTGCGCGGACAGGGCAGGAAAAACATCGCCCAGGAATTGAATGATCTGGGCATTGAGCGTGGCCATGGCCGGAAGGTTTGGCACCACACCACCATCCATTACATCCTTACCAACAGCTTCTACACCGGAGGCTCCGTCTGGCAAAAGTTCTGCACCACTGATACCATTCCATTCCAGAAGGTAAAAAACAAAGGGCAGCAGCCGAAATATAACGTGGAGGATGACCACCCTGCTATCATCAGCCATGAGAATTTTCAGCGGGTACAGGAGCTGATTAGCAAACGCCGGGAGCAATTCTACGATGGTGCCGCCCCCTCCCATTCCCCCTACATCGGCAAGCTCTACTGTGGGCAGTGCGGATCCAAATTCCGCAGGAAGGTGTGCAACAGCAAAACTCACTGGGACTGCTATCGCCACAATGCGGGTAAAGATCGGTGCTCTTCCCATCAAATCTCTGAGGAAAGGCTCACCGCCGCCACCCTGCGCCTGCACAACAAGCTGGTTCTCCACGGGCGGGAGCTTCTCCAGCCTCTGCTGGATCAGCTCCGGGAACTGCGGGAACGGGAATTGCGCTCCAATCAAAAACTCAGTGACATCGACAAGGAAATAGCGAACATTTCAGGGCAGAATCTGGTGCTCATCCGGCTGAAAAGCAAGGGTGGCATGGATCCTGCCCTTGCTTTATCCCAGGCGGACGAGTTGAACCGCAGGCTCCGCGACCTGCGCCGCCTGCGCCGGAAAGTGCTGGACGCCGCCGACGGAGACGAGCAGATCCAGTCCACCGAAGCCATACTGGACTATCTGGAAACCGCCCGGTGGCAGGACAAGGTCACACCCGACCTGTTCGAGAACCTGGTGGATCGGATTACAGTGGCTTCGCCCGATGAAGTGAAGTTCCGGCTCTTGAACGGGCTGGAGCTCACCGAAAGGCTGGTGTGAACCATGGCATGGCAGAGAAAGATCCCCTTCGGCTACCTGATCCGGGACGGGCTGATCCAGCCCCACCCCCAGGAGGTTGACGCGGTGCGGTACATCTTCGGTCAGTACCTGGCCGGGGCCTCCCTCCTGGCCATTGCGGAGGATATGACCCGGCAGGATGTCCGCTATCACCAGCACACAACTGAGTGGAATAAAAACATGGTCAAGCGCATCCTGGAAAATATCAAATACACCGGCGCTGGCGGCTATCCCCGGCTGGTATCTGATGAGGATTTCGCCGCCGTTCAGCGGCAACGGAGGTCGCGCAACACCTACGCCCCGCTGTCCGCCGATATCCGGCCCATCCAGAGTAAGATGGTGTGTGGCCTGTGCGGGGTGAAGATGATTCGGGGCAACCGCTCCCATGGCCTGGTTCACTGGAAATGCCAGAACTCGGACTGTGGGCAAAACATCTCCCTCAGTGATGAAGCTCTGGCCGAGTTGGTGGCCGTCCAGCTCCGGGAGCTGGCCCTGGCCCCTCACCTGCTCACCGCTCCCGAACCCCAGCAGGCCGGGGTGGACATGGAGGCCATCCGGCTTCGGAATGAGCTGACCCTGGCCCTCAACCGGGGCACCGAGTCCCTCAAGTACATCAGAACCCTGGCTTTCGCCATCACCGCCCAGCGGTATGAGCAACTTCCAGATCCCACCCCCACCCATGAGCTGGAACAACTTCGGGCACGGTTGGAGCAGGGCTCCGCCGATGCTGACACGCTGGTCAGTCTACTGACTACAGCGGTGCGGGCTGTCCGGCTCACCCCGGACAAAACCGTGGAATTGGAACTCGTCAATGATACAATTATCGCAGAAAAGGAGGTTCAGAGCGCATGAGCGTCCAGCAAAAAGCGCCGAGGAAGGTCACTGTCACCCCGGCAGACCCCAAATACACCCAGAAGGACATCCGCAAACAGCACCTCCGGGTGGCACCCTACTGCCGGGTGTCCACCGGCAGCGAGGAGCAACAGACCAGCTTCACCGCCCAAATGGAATACTACACCCAGCGTATCGCCGACACCGAGGGCTGGACGATGGTGCGGCTCTACGCCGACGAGGGCATCACCGGCACTTCCACGAAAAAGCGCACCCAGTTCAATAAGATGATCCGGGATGCCGAAAAGGGCAAGATCGACCTAGTCATCACCAAGTCCGTCTCCCGCTTCTGCCGCAATACCCTGGATGGACTGGAGTATATCCGCAGACTGAAAAGATGCGGCGTGGGGGTGTACTTTGAAAAGGAAAACACCAATACCCTTTATATGCCCAACGAAATGATCCTCACCTTCCTGATGAGCCAAGCCCAGGCCGAAAGCGAGTCCATGTCCACAAACATCCAATGGGGCCACCGCGCCCGGTTCAAGCAGGGCATCGTCCACTATAACTTCAATAATTTCCTGGGCTACCGCAAAGGTGAGGACGGAGAGCCGGAGATTGATGAGGACGAGGCCCCCACCATCCGGCGCATCTTCGCCCGGTACCTCATGGGCCAAAGCGTGGGCCAGATCTGCCGCGACCTGACGGCGGACGGCTGTAAAACCGCCCGGGGCAATACCAAGTGGAGCGACCACACGGTGCGGCACATCCTGGAAAACGAGAAGTACATGGGCGATGCCATCCTGCAAAAGACGTTCACGCTGGACTTGTTCAGCCGCCAGCAGGTGAAAAATGAGGGCCAGCTCCCGAAATATTACGTGGAAAATGCCCACCCCGCTATCATCGACCGGGCTACCTTCCAGAAGGTGCAAGAGGAGATGGCGCGGCGCTCCAGCCTGCGCAAGGTCTCGGACAAAACCAAGACCGAGCAGGGCAAATACAGCAGCAAATATGCTCTGGGCGGGATCCTGGTATGTGCCGAGTGCGGCAGCCCCTATCGCCGGGTGACCTATATGCCCCGGGGCAAAAAGCGGTATGTCTGGCGGTGCATTAACCGGCTGGAGCACGGCAAAAAGGTATGCAAGTGCGCACCCACCCTGGATGAGTCAGACATCCACACCGCCGTTACCTCCGCCATGAACGAGCTGTTCCGCCAGCAGACGGCGCGGGAGACGCTGGCGGACTGTATCGCCGCCGCCCTAGCGGGGACGGGTGACGATACCTCCTTACCCGCCGTAGAAGCCAAGCTGCGGACACTCCAGGAGGAGCAGATGCGGCTGTTCCATCTGGCGGCGGAGACTGGGCCGGAAAACACCGAGTATGATGACCGGATCATGGAGGTGAACACCGCCATGACCACCCTGCTGGCCCGCAAGGGCGAGTTAGAGCGGGACGGCGGCGCCGATACCGAGCACGACAGCCGGGTGCGGTACATCACCGGCAGGCTGGAGGCCACGGACAGCTCCATCGGGGAGTTCCAGGATGACATGGTGCGGCAGCTGGTCAGCAGCATCCGGGTGCTGGATCGGGAGCGGCTGTCCATCCGCTTCAAGGATGGAACGGAGATGGAGCAGATCATCGAGTGTGTGGGGAGGACCAGCGCGTAAGTGAATATCCAAAAATCGAAGCGGCAACATCCCAAACAATGATGCGCCCTCCTTCTGCCTGAAGGGGGGCCATTTTACATAGAAAGCGAGCCGGGGCGTTTCCGCTCCGGCTCTGAGGATGGAGGATAGAATGAAAAAGAAAAGCATCTCTTGCAACTTTTATGATAGAGGTTCTCTATTACAAAAGTTCATCCCATCTCCTCAACGCCCACTCAATCCAGCGCAAGCTGCTCGTTGCATTAGCCCGCTGGCCCCAAATGAAAGCATATGCATAGGGCTACATCGCTTATAAGCCGTCAGCGCAGTCAACTTCCCTATCATACTAGGTATCCCAATTCGTTCCCTGTGGCACTTAACGAATCATATCTAAATACTCATCCAACTTTTGCCTGACGATCTGATCAGAAGGTGAAATAAAATGCCGCTCTCGTCCCAGAACACGGCCATCCGCCAGCAGCGCCCGATATTCAGCAGGCGAACGGCCAAAAGTTTCCCTAAATCGCTTACTAAAGCTTTTTAAATCAGCAAAGCCGTTCGTTAACGCAATATCAGTAAGGTTTGCAGAAGTACTGCCCATATCCAATAGCGCACATTGAAACCGAAGCCGGGTCAGGTATTCATAAAAATTGACCCCAACCGTATTTTTGAACAGTGTGGAAATATAGGTGCGATTATACTGGGAGAAAGCCGCCAGATCCTCCAAGGTCAGCTTTTCTGTGTAGTGCTCCTCAATGAAACCGATAAGTCGGCGAACCAGCTCCTGCTGCCCCTCCTGCTCCGGCATGGCCTTGGCTTCCCGTGGCGAGCATCGGGCGCACAAGACAGTCATCAACTGTTCCATGCCCGCTTTGGCGGAAAGCTTCGCGTATGCTCCGCTGTGGCAGGCAGAACGGTACACTTGAGCCGCGCAGAAGCGGATCATCCGCTTGGCTCCCTCATCCCACACACTATCTGCGGAGCAGTGGTCGGCAAAATGGAGAATGCATCCCTTTTTAACGTAGGGCCGGAAGGCGGCGGCTGAAAAGTGGAGCACCAACGCTCGGGTATTCGGCTGCTGGGCAAAAGAAGCATGCCCGATGCCCGGATTGACAAGTAGCACATCATCCTCCTCCAACAGGATGTTCTCCGTCCCCCGGCAGAACTCCTGGCTCCCGTGCAGGAGGATATTGAGCTCATACTCCCCCTGATGCCAGTGGTAGCGGTAGTTCATAATTTCGTGAGCAAAACAGTCCACGAACAAGTTATCTCTGGGCCATTGCAATTCAAAGCGGAGGTTTTCCATAGCCGCCACACCCTTTCCACTCCAAAATCCAAATATTTTCCCTGTACTGAATATTCAGATAAAGGGGACTGTACAACCCCTGTGGTTTCTATCATACGGAAAAAACGCTCCGTGTCAAGTGGATTTTCAGTATTTAAGCCTGTTCCAAAATCACTGATATAGGCATTTTACACAAAAACGGCCCTCTTCTTTTCAACAGCATTAACAGGGAGAATATTTGGCTGTTTTATTAGACACAACAGTGGAAAATCAGGCGTTCCGCAGCAAGGTGCTGCCACCGAACAAAGCAAAAGTCACAAATAATCACATCGACAGGCAGGGTAAAACTGTGCTACATTGTCACCATCGGAAGCCCGCGATCCGGAGCGTGGGTGGAGAAACGAAAAAGTAGAGAGGAGCAGTCAATGTTATGACCACCCAAATGATTATCTGTCTCGTAATCTTCGCCATCACTCTGGTCAGCTATATGCTCAACAAGATTCCTATGTGGCTCACCGCCATGCTCTCCATGGCCGCGCTGTACTTCACCGGCTGCGTGGACGCAGACACCGCCCTGTCCGGCTTCGCCAACACCAACACCATCCTCATGGCCACCATGTTCGTCGTGGCCTCCGGTTTCCGCCGCACCTCGCTGGTGCAGACCATGTGCTCCGCTATCATGAAGCTCACCCGGGGCAGCTTCAAGGTCGCCTACTTCGGCTACCTGCTGGTGGCCGCCCTGCTCACCAACTTCATCGCCAGCCCCATGGTGGTCTACGCCATTGTCAGCCCCCTGCTGGCCGCCCTGTGCGACACCGCCAACGAGAGCCGGAGCAAGTATATGTTCCCCGCCATGGTGGTCTGTGTGTCCTGCTGCGGCATTCTGCCCCTGCCCACCGCCATCCAGATGGCTGGTCAGTTCACCGGCTTTATGGAGAGCTACGGCTTCACCGGTATGACCTTCGACCCCATCTATTTCTTCAAGGGTGCCTGGATCATCCTGCCCGTGGTGCTGGCATGGGCCACCTTCCTGGGCCCCAAGCAGACCCCTGCTAACCCCGTGGTGCCCATCCAAACCGCCGCAAAGAGCAATGGCCCCAGCACCGAGTCTCAGCTGAGCCCCCTGGTGGATAAGCTGGGCATCGTAGTTTTCTTCGCCACCATCCTTTGCCTGATATTTTCCGCCCAGCTGGGCCAGCAGACCTGGTTCATCGCCCTGGCGGGCTCCCTGCTGATGGTGCTGTTCGGCGTGGTAGACTCCAAAAACGCCCTGCGGGACATTCCCTGGGATATGTTGATGCTGTTCGTGGGTGCCCTGGCTCTGGGCGGAGCCCTCACCAGCACCGGCGCGGGCGATATGATCGGCAATGCTCTGGCCACCGCCGTGGGCGGCACCCACAACAACTACGTCCTGGGCGCGCTGTTCTTCATCATCCCCTTCATCCTCACCCAGTTTATGCTCAACCGCAGCGTGTCTGCTGTGTTCGTCCCCATCTGTCTGCTGACCTGCTCCGCCCTGGGCGCCAACCCCGTAGGGCTCATCCTGCTGGTCAACGCCGGTTCCCTCACCGCTTTCCTCACCCCCATGGCCACCCCCGCCGTGCCCATGTGCATGGCCGACGGCGGCTATGACCTGAAGTCCATCATCAAGAGCGGCTGGCTCATCACCATCATCCTGCCCATCGTGTACATCTTCTACACCATGACGGTGCTGCCCGCGTTCTGAGTCCTGCCCACCCGTATTTCAGCGGCGGCGGAACGCCAAAACGGTTGACGTTCGCCGCCGCTTTCTCTAAAATAGACCCTGAAGTAAGGAGGAACCACCATGAAAATCACTGATGTAAAGCTGATTTACGCCAAGCACTACCTGTTCTGTCACGTCTACACCGACGCAGGTATCGTGGGCCTGGGCGAGGCCGGTAACTGGGGCTATCTGGGGGCCACCGCCGCCGCCATCGAGAAGTTCACCCCCTACCTCATCGGCAAGGACCCCTTCCGCATTGAGGACATCAACCAGAACTTCTACCGTTCGGTCTATTTCCGGGGCTCTGTCATCATGAGCGCCATCTCTGCCATCGACATCGCCCTGTGGGACATCAAGGGCAAGGCCCTGGGTGTGCCGGTGTACGAGCTGCTGGGCGGTAAGACCCGGGACAAGATCCGGGTCTACGCCTCGGTGATGACCAAGGACAACGATCCCCAGGTGCTGGCCGACGGCTACCGCAGGCTCCAGGACCAGGGCTTCAACGCCGCCAAGATTTTCGTCAACGGTCCCATCCAGACCGCCAACGGCGGCATGGACGAGTTTTTCTCCGGTCGCATTGAGGACGAGCTGGAGAAGGTCCGGGTGATCCGGGAGGCAGTGGGCAGCCACTTTGACTTTGTACTGGAGGCCCACCGGGGTATGACCAAGCCGGAGGCCATTGCCTTTGGCACCGAGGTGGCCAAGTACCGCCCCATGGTGCTGGAGGACCCCATGACCCCGGACAATATCGACTCCATGGCGGAGATCGCCCAGCGCATCCCCGTGCCCATCGCCACTGGTGAGCGGTTCACCAACCTGCGGGAGTTTGAGATGCTCATGCATCGCCACGCTGCCCAGTACATCCGGCCCGACGTGTGCGCGGTGGGCGGCATCACCACCACCAAGAAGATCTGCGCCGCGGCGGAGGCCAACGACGTGCTGGTCATCCCCCACAACCCCCTGGGTCCGGTGTCCACGGCGGCCTGCCTCCAGATATGCGCCTCCATCCCTAACCTGGGCATCCAGGAGCTGCCCGGCTTCTGTCTCAATGGCGCGGAGGACGCCATGGTGGAGGAACCCCTCCGCTTCCAGGATGGCTGCATGGTCATTCCCGAGGCGCCCGGCATCGGCGTGGAACTGGCGGAGGATGCGGCGGAGCGCTATCCCGCCAACGAGCGGGGGAGCAACGCCGCCAAGCGGGCCTTTGACGGCTCGGTCAAGGATTGGTGAGGCCATGAACAGAGCGGAATACATTGAGCAGTGCGCGCTGCTCACCGAGGACGAGCTGACGGCCCGGGCCAGGGCCCTGCGGGAGCGTTCCAACGACCGCATCCCACCGGAGGTCCAGGCCCAGTTCCGGCTGCTGGACGGCGCCACCCAGGCGGAGGAGACCTGGGCGGACACCGCCTGGGGCAGGACGCACGTCTTCCTGGTCTCTCGCCGGGAGGAGAATGCCGGGGAACGGCCCGTCCTGGTGAATGTCCACGGTGGGGGCTGGTGCCTGGAACACACGGAGCGGGACGTCTATTTCTCCCGCCGCATGGCCAACCGGACCGGCTGCCTGGTGGTGGATGTGGACTATGTGCTGGCACCTGAGCATCCCTATCCTGCCGCCATTGAGGAGCTGGAGGCCCTGTTCGATGCCCTGCCCGCTCTGGTGGAACGGTACGGCGGCGACCCGGAGCGGGTCATCCTGTGCGGGCAGAGCGCCGGCGGGAACCTACTGGCCGCCGTGACCCGGAGGGGCAGGTACACGGACAAAGTCAAGCCGCTGCGGCAGATCCTCTGCTATATGCCCGCCGACAACTACAACGACCATTTCCATGGCGGGGAGCTGGATGGACGGGGCATGGACACCGAATTGTATGGATTCTTCTACAACCGAACCTTCGCGGAACGGAAATCTCTGGACGTATCCATGGCCCTGTCCGCCCCGGAGGATGTAAAAAGTCTGCCGCCCACGGATGTCATCACCGCCGGCCTGGACAATCTGAAGCCGGAGGCGGAGCAATTTTTTGAGGTGCTGAAAGCAGCCGGAGTGGAAACCACCTATCGCTGTTTTGAGCAGTCCAACCATGGTTTTCTGGTGAATCTGAACGGAGAGTACCAGGCGTGCGAGGACTATGTCGTGGGCTTGATTTTAGATACGCTATAATCAAACAACTTGAAAAGGATTATAATCCTTTTCAAGTGCTGCGGCGCAGGTCAAAGCGGCAGAGGTTGCAATGGTCTTCGCCTCTGTATAACAGGAGGAGTACAAAACTATGGAACGCAAATACCCCCATTTGTGCGCACCCATCACCCTGGGCCGCACCACCTTCCGCAACCGGATGTTCTCTGCTCCCATGGGCGGCACCGACATCACCAATGACGGCTGTATCGGCCCCAAGTCCATCGCTTTCTATGAGCTTCGAGCCAAGGGCGGCGCGGCGGCGGTCACCGTATCCGAGTGCATGGTGCATCCCCAAACCGATGGTTCCCATGCCTATCACCTGGACGAAAGCATTTTGAACTCCCTGGCCTGCGCCACCTACACCGCCGACGCTATCCGCCGCCACGGGGCCATTGCCAGCCTCGAGCTGTCCCATTCTGGGATGTACTCCGGCACTTACATGATCGACAAGAGTAAGCAGCACGGTATGACTCAGTGGGGCCCCTCTGCCTGTGTCCGACCGGACGGCGTACAAGTGGGTGAGCTGACGGTGGAGATGATTCAGGAAATTGTTTTCGCCTATGGCCATGTAGCGGAACTTGCCAAACGGGCAGGTTTCGAGCTGCTGATGATCCACGGTGGCCACGGCTGGCTCATCAACCAGTTTCTGTCCCCCATGTTCAACAAGCGCACCGACGAATACGGCGGCTCTTTGGAGAACCGATGCCGTTTCGCCGTTGAGGTGCTGAAAGCTGTCCGGGAGGCAGTGGGGCCGTTCTTCCCCATCGAGTTCCGGCTGTCCGGCGCGGAGTTCGTGGAGGAGGGCTACGGTCTGGATGAGGGGGTACGCATTGCCCAGCAGCTTGAGCCGTATATCAACCTGCTCCACGTCACGGCGGGCACGTATCAGCGCACCTTCGGCATCACCCATCCCTCCATGTTCACCGACCATGGCCGGAACGTCTATCTGGCCGCTGAAATCAAAAAGCACGTCAAAGTCCCTGTAGCCACCATTGGCGGACTGAACGACCCGGCGCAGATGGAGGAGATCATTGCCTCCGGTAAGGCGGACGTGGTGTATATGGCCCGTGCCCTGCTGGCCGACCCCTTCCTGCCCCGGAAAGTTGCGGAAAACCGGGACGATGAAATTGTCCGCTGCCTGCGCTGTTTCACCTGCATGGCGGAGCGGGCGGCTACCTCCACCCGCCGCTGCACGGTCAACCCGCTCATTGGCCGGGAGTGCGAGGGAGATGAGGTTACGCCCGCCCTGGTGAAGAAAAAAGTGCTGGTGGCCGGTGGAGGCCCCGGTGGGCTGTACGCCGCCTACACCGCCGCGCGGCGGGGGCATCAGGTCGTTCTGTGCGAAAAGGAAAACGAACTGGGCGGCATCTTGAAAAGCGAACAGGCACTACCCTTCAAGTACGAGATGTACCAGCTCACGGGCACCTATGAGAAGCTGGCCCGGGACGCGGGGGTGGAGATTCGGCTGAACACCGAGGTGACAAAAGAGTACGCTGAAAAGGAAAACGCTGATGCCCTCATCATCGCTGTGGGCTCCGAGCCCCTGGTGCCGCCCATCCCTGGCCTGGACGGGGATAACGTGGTGGTGGTCAACAACTACTACCGGGAAAAGGACAAGGTTGGCAGTGAAGTTGTGGTCATGGGCGGCGGTCTGGCGGGCTGCGAGTGCGCCATCCATCTGGCTCAGGAGGGCAAGACCGTCCGGCTGGTAGAGATGCAGGATGAGTTGGCTCCTGATGCCAACGTCCGCCACCGCCCCCTAATGCTGCGGCAGATGGAGGAGCAGGGCGAAAAGCTGACCGTCTGCACTGGCCACAGGGCGCTGAGGGCCACAGCCAGCGGCGTTGTCTGTCAGAACAAGGACGGCAGGGAAGTGCTGGTTCCCGGCAAATCCGTCATCTGCGCCCTGGGGCAGCGATCCCGCGCCGATGTGGTAGAGCAGCTTCGTGACGCCGCGCCCTTTGTCCGGGTCATCGGCGACGCCGCCAAGGTGTCCACCATCACCAACGCGGTATATTGGGGCTACCACGCCGCACTGGACATTTGATAGGGGTGATGGAGTATGCCCATCGGTGTTATCATCAACGCCCTTGCTATTTTCATTGGCGGCATTGCGGGCACGCTTGCCGGGAATAGACTGACCACAGACTTCAAAGAAAATATCAACATGATCTTCGGCGTGTGCGCCATGGGCATGGGGATCAATGCCATTGTCCTGATGGAAAATATGCCTGCAGTGATTCTTGCCCTTATTGCTGGCACTGCTTTGGGCTTGGTTATCCATGTTGGAAAGGGGGTAGCCGCTGCGGCGGAACTGATGCAGCGGGCCGTAACAAACGTACTAAAAACTCCCGCCGCAGGTCTCTCCCAGGACGAGTTCACGTCCACTCTTATGACTGTGATCGTACTCTTTTGCGCCAGCGGCACAGGGATCTATGGCTCCATCGTCTCAGGCATGACGGGGGAACACAGTATCCTCATCGCCAAATCCATCCTTGACTTGTTTACCGCGCTGATTTTTGCCTGTTCATTGGGAATGGTCGTATCCCTGATTGCGATTCCCCAGGCGGTCATCTTTCTCCTCCTATTTTTTGGCGCACAGCTTATTTTCCCCTTGACCACTCCCGCTATGATAAACGACTTCAAGGCTGCGGGAGGGTTTCTCCTGCTGGCGATTGGCTTCCGTATGATTAAGGTGAAGATGTTCCCCACAGCGGATATGATTCCCGTGATGGTGCTGGTCATGCCGTTGAGCTGGCTGTGGGTAACCTATATCTTACCCTTTGTCAGTTAACAAAAGTCGTTTCGCATAGTTGCAGTTTCATAATGTAGCAGAACTTCAGAACAAGGAAACACTTCTAAAACAGCAAAGGTCGTGCGTTTTGATGAAACGGGCTGTTACAATACAGACGAGCTGAATGACGCAATCAGCCAAATCGTTGGAATCACCCCCGTTCTTCGCTATACTTTTTGAAAAAGCGATTTTACCACATTGAGCCATTGAAAATGCCCGGTTTCCCGGTTTTGGGAGGCCGGGTTTTTCATGCCCTTTTTGCTGGTTCTCTCCTGTAGTTCTCTCCTGTGCCGTAGCATTCAGAGGTCGGGCCGGATACCGGGCGAGATGCTGAAGGACTCGTTCATCCGTGCAGCGGAGGTATTTTTAGAGCTGGTATCCAGGTGGGCATAGATATTTGCTGTGGTAGAGAAGTTGCTGTGGCCCAGCCATTCCTGAATTTCCTTCATGGATACCCCGTTTTTCAATAGCAAACTGGCACAAGTATGCCCTTATGGCATAATAAGGACAAATCGGAAAACCCTTGCGGCGCAACGGGTTGACTGGTTTGTCCTTATTCTTTTTCCACTAAAAACGGCCCTCAAATGGGGTCTGCGGGAGGGGGTGAAAAACC
>CATKZW010000036.1 GCA_949841465.1 uncultured Oscillospiraceae bacterium | reverse complement strand
GGATGTTGTTCTTGGTGTAGGCCATCATTTCCTCGGCCACGTCCACGTCGCGGATGGTGGACTCGGCGTCCTGGATGTTCTCGGTCATCACGGACAGGTTGTTGATGGTGTGGTCCAGACGGTTCTGAGTGGCGCCCAGAGTACCGCGGACGTCAGACACGTAGTTAATCGCCTGCTTGATGGCGTCAACGGCGGACTGAGCGCTGGCCTGATCGCTGATCTTGATGCTGCCGATGCCCAGAGAGGAGGTGTGGCAGTCGTTGATGGTCACGTTCAGCTGGTTATAGCTCTCAGCGGTGTCGCCGATCTGGAGGGTCAGGCCGCTGGTGGAACCGCCGACGCTGCCCGCCGCGTACTTCACCACGCCGTCCCAGCTGCCATCAGCGGTCAGGTCCCAAGTGGCCTTGCCGTTGCTGACGTTGGCGACCTTCTCACTGAGGTAGATGTTGCCGTCCTTGTTGTTGCCCGTGACATAGAAGTTGGTGGTGCCGGTGCCAAAGGCGTTGACCGTCCGCTGAGCGACAACAGCCATATCCAGCTTGCCCGGCTTCATATCACTCAGGTTGATATAGTTGCTGCCGGTCTTGCTGCCATCGAAGGTAAAGGTCTTTTCGGTGCCGTCGATATTGATGGTAGACCCCTCGACAATGCTGCTGGACAGGGCGAAGTAGCCGTTGGCCAACACGCGGTTGGACCCCGCGTTGGGCGCCGTAGTGATTTCAAGCTGGATGGTGCCGCCCTTGTCGTCAAACGTGACGGCCGTGGACCCAGCCGTAAACGACACGGTCATGTCGCCCTTGAACGCCTCGGTGGGAGTGGCGGCCATCGTCAGGGTCAAGCCAGTGGTGCCAGTCTTCGCAACCGTGAAGGTCACGCCGGCGATCTTAACAGAGGAGGTGGTAGCGGCAGAGCCGGCGGTTCCCAGGGTGATAGCCGTGGAGGAGGTGTTGGGGCCGACGGAAATCGTCGCCACATGCACGCCGCCGATCTTGACGTCGATTGTGCCGGTGGCGGAGCCGCTGTTGGCGGCCTTCAGTTCGCTCAGGTCCAGGGTGTACACACCCTTGGCAGCGGTCTGAGTGCTGGTCTGGTTCTCGGCGTCGTTGATGACGGTGACGTTCATGTTGCCGGAAACAGTGCCGCTGCCCAGGGAGCCGTCCAGCAGCTTGATGCCGTTGAAGTTGGCACTGTCGGCGATGCGGTTGATTTCGGAGCGGAGCTGATCCATCTCCTTCTGCAGCTGGAAGCGGTCGGTGGTGTCGTCGTAGGTGCCGTTGGCGGACTGGGTGGCCAGCTCCACCATACGGTTGAGCATGTCGTGAACCTCGGTCAGGGCGCCCTCGGCGGTCTGCACCAGGGAGATGCCGTCCTTCGCGTTCTTCTGGGCGGTCTCCAGGCCGGTGATCTGGGCGCGCATCTTCTCGGAAATGGCCAGACCAGCGGCGTCGTCGCCGGCGCGGTTGATCTTGTAGCCGGAGGAGAGCTTCTCCAGGTTCTTCTTCATCGCGGACACGTTGTTCGTGTAGTTGCGATAGGCAGACATAGCCATAATATTGTGCTGAATCCTCATTTTAAAGCTTCCTTTCAATAAAATGTTTTTGGGGGTATGCGACATGGGGTGCCGATGCTTCCATGCTCCGGCACAATGGTGGTGCGCCGTTTCCCGGTATCTGGCCAGACTGCCGGGGCGTATCGCGGTACTATATTTCAGCCGGCTCGCGCAACCGGATGAAATCAAATGTTATTGCGGCGCAGTCTCCTTCGCTCAGAACACAGGGGCGATGCGGTTGAGCTCAATGGTCAGGCGGGTCCGCACCCCGGCCACCCGGGAGAGCTAAATGACGATGCTGCCATTGATGGATAGGGACTCCTCTGGGAGAAGGAACAGCCTCAATATAATAAATCTCCTTAGCCTTTTGCTTTTTAAGCGGGTTTTTTCCTGTGTTCAGTTTATTATATCGGCTTCATTTCTTAAAACTTTAGCCCACAATTACAAAAATTTTGACTGAAATCTAGGTGCTCATGGGCTGTTTTTCACGCGGCCGGGTTATATACAATCCAGCCGCGGTTTTAATATGAAACAGGATTAAAGTATCAGAAAGCCTTGGCGTTCAGGTACTTTTATTTTGCAATGCTCAGGAAGGCTTTCCCAGCAGGGACCAAATACCTTTGCCCACAGAGCCGAGGGTCGGGGGCCGTGCGGCAATGATGTGCGGATGCTCGTGAAGAAATTGACGCCTGGTGCAGGGGGCGGTTCCCCATACCGCAGACGGAACACGTCCCTGAATTTGGATTGGGCATAATGCTGCGTACGCAATTCAGAGCGTAGCCTTTTAAAAGCAAAAATCTACAAAGCAAAAATCTCCCGCAAAAATCTCCGCGAAAAACTGTTGACAACCGGGGCTTAGTGTGCTAATATATGTCTCGTGCTGAACGACAGCACACAAACGTAACAGATGCGCGAGTGGTGGAATTGGTAGACTCGCTGGCTTCAGGTGCCAGTGCTCGCAAGGGCGTGCGGGTTCGACTCCCGCCTCGCGCACCAAACCCATATAGTCCGAACCTGTTTCCGATAGGAGATGGGTTCGGATTATTGGTTTTATTTGACCGATACGAAAGCACTTACTTCCGAAACGGGGTGGAGCGCAAGCCAACCTCCAGGCCAAGAGGTCCACGGAAGCAGCAGCAGACCCCATAAACGCGAAAAGGGCGGGCGCAGCCGTTTACACGGTGCGTCCACCCTTTTCCTGTTTACCCCGCTTTGGCCGCCTGCTCCTCGTTTTCCCGCTGTTTCTTCCACTCAGCAAATTCCCGCTGGCCCTCTTCGCTCTCGTAGAAGGCGAGGATATCAGGCATGATGCAGCGGGCAGTGGCCGAAAGATGAGGGACGCCTGTCCCTGACGGTTTTCGTGCGTGTTAGCCGGTGGCCGTCAGCTGTTCCAGGTGGGCCGCTTTCATGGCCTTGTGAAGCGCCATGCCGAGAACAGGGGCAAAGATCACTGCCACGATGCCGTTGAACAGGGAGGACGGCGCCCGGCCCAGCACTGCCAGCCATGCCGCGTCGGCGCTCAGCCCCTGGAGCAGCAGGCCGTTGTAAAAGAAGCTCTTGCCCAGATAGATCACGATATAGGCCGCCGCCGCCGCCGCGCTGGCCGTCAGTTCAGACCAGTAATTGCTCTTCCCCTTGAACGCCTTGAAGTACACCGCGCCCGCCACCACGCCGTACAGGCCCTTGGTGACAAAGGTGATCGGGGTGTCCGTGATCCGGGTGGGGTCCATCAGCAGGTCGTAGAGGGCGGAGCCCAGTCCGGAGGCCAGCCCGCCCCACCAAGGCCCCAGCAGCAGGCCGGACAGGGCGCACATCACGTTGCCCAGGTGAAACCGGTTGGTGCCCAGGGGCGAGGGAATCTGGATATTCGGCACGTTGGACCCCACGGCCACCAGCGCCGCCATCATGGCCACCATGCAGATCATCAGGACGGCCCTCCTGTTTTTGGATTGATTCATCTGTTCCAACTCCTTCCGGGGCCTTGACGGCCCCTCGTCTTGGTGTTATTATAGGCCAAACTGGCATTGCTTCCAGTCCCAGTTTTCAACTTTTTTAAGAGGTCAGATGGGACGCCGAAGGCGTCCGGAGCGGTCGTTGGGGCGCAGGCCCAATGACGTTCCCAGGGACGCCGAAGGCGTCCGGAGCGGTCGTTGGGCCACGGGCCCAATGACGCTCCCAGGGATGCCGAAGGCGTCCGGAAAGGAGGCCGCTGCCCATGCCTGATTCCTTCCCCCTCCCCGTGTTCGGCGGGGACGCCCCCCTGTATGACCAGCTCTACCGCCACATCGCCGCCGCTATCCAGTCCGGGGCGCTGGCCCCGGGGGCCAAGCTGCCCTCCAAGCGGCGGCTGTGCGCCCTGGCCGGGGTGAGCATGAGCACTGTGGAAACGGCGTACTCCCTCCTGACGGCGGAGGGCTATGTGCTGGCCAAGCCCCGCAGCGGCTACGTGTGCGCCCACCTGCTGCCCCCGGCCCCGGCCGCGCCCGCCTCTGCTGTGGAAACGGCCCCCTCCCCTGCCCCCTCCCGGTGGGCCTATGACTGTTCCACCTCGGCGGTGGACACGTCGGTGTTTCCCTTCTCCTCCTGGGCGCGGATCACCAAGGAGGCGGTGTATGAAAACCCCGGCCTGCTTCAGCGGGGCCATCCCCAGGGGGACCTGCCCCTGCGCACCGCCCTGGCCGAGCTGCTGGCCCAGTACCGAGGGGTGCGGTGTACTCCGGAGCAGGTGGTGGTGGGCGCGGGGGCGGACTACCTGCTCTCCCTCCTGCTCCAGCTCCTGCCTGAACAGAAGGCCGTCGCCCTGGAGGATCCCGGCTATCCCGCCGCCTATGCCGCTGCCTCCCTCCACGGCAGGGAGGCCGTCCCCATCCCGGTGGACGGGGAGGGGATGGACCCGGGGGCCCTGGCCGCTTCCGGCGCGGGGCTGGCCTACGTCACCCCCTCCCACCAGTTCCCCCTGGGGGTGACCATGCCCGCCGGACGGCGCAGCCGCCTGCTCCACTGGGCGGCCTCCGCTCCGGACCGCTGGCTCATTGAAGACGACTACGACAGCGAGTTTCGCTACTCCTCCCGGCCCATCCCGGCCCTCCAGGGGCTGGACCGGGCGGGGCGGGTGGTGTATATGGGCACCTTTTCCCGGTCCATCGCCCCGGCCATCCGCGTGGCGTACATGATCCTGCCCCCGGAATTGCTGGAGCGCTGCCGGGCCACCTTCTTCCATGGGGCGTGCACCGTCTCCCGGTTTGAGCAGGAGAGCCTGAGGCGGTTCCTCACCCAGGGGCTGTACGGGCGGCACCTGCGGCGGACGGGGAATCTGTACCGAAGAAAATGCGCCCTGTTCACCGGGGCGCTGTCCCAGATCCCCGGCGTGACCATCTCCGGGGCGGACGCCGGGCTGCACTTTCTCGCCGCCCTCCCCCGGTTTTCGGAAACGGAGCTGGTGGAGCGGGCGGCGGCCAAGTCGGTGGGTATCCACCCCTTGAGCCGCTACTGCCACAGCGTGGAGCCAAAGCCCTCCACAGTGGTGCTGGGCTTCGCGGGGCTGACGGAGGAAGAATTGGCCCATGCCGCCGCTTTATTAAAGGAGGCCTGGGCGTTATGATGGCGCATCAAGCCCGGCTGCCCACAGGGGTAAGGGCTTGACGCATCAGCGGTTTAGGCATAGCAAAACCCCGGACGCTCCACCGTCCGGGGTCTGTGTGAATCAAACTGAGGGGGCCTGCGCCGTCTGGCGCATAGCGGGCCGTAGCGCGCTGACTTTGGGCAGCAGCTTCAGCAGAAGCGTTCCAAGCACATAGCAGACCAGCGCCTCGGCGGGGATGAACGTAACCGCGTTCCAGCCGCAGGCCACCCAAAAAGCGGGGGTAATCGCTCCAATATCCGTCCAAGCCCACATGGGGGAGAGGATAAGGGCGTTGACAATGACCGGGGGCAGCGCCGCCAAGTACCATTTGGGCATTTTCATGGTGAGGTAGGCGGCGATGGCCGTGGCCAGCGTCCCGAACAGCCAGTCCAGCGGGCCGTAGGGGGAGAGCAGGTTGGTGAGGAAGCACCCCACTACCAGCCCCGGCGCGGAGGCGGGGAATAAAAAGGGCAGCACCGTAAGGGCTTCGGCAAAACGGAACTGGACCACACCGAAATCCAGGCCAAAGATGTTGGCGAAATAGCCCATCACAGTGTACAGCGCCGCCACCATGGCGGCAAGAGTCAGGTCGCGGACAGAAAACTTGCGCATCACAAAAACCTCCAATTTATATTTAGAGTGCCAGCGCATTGGCACAGCGGCAGGCGTCCCTTCCGGGCGGGAACGCGCTTTCCCGCCCGCGGCTCTCTGCCCGCCGTTTGGACCGAAGTGGAGGTCGGTCGCAGGTATTCTACCACAGCTTTTGGCCGGTGTACAGAAAAATTTTTTGAACCCCTTATAGACGATTGGCAGTTCCCGCAGGCCCGATGATGGGAGGACCTATGTCTGCGGCTGGCTTGCCGGGTGCTTTATGGCGTTTTTCCTCATCTTGTCCTCAATGGCGGCGGCGATATCCACGTCATACGCGGTGGCCAGCTCGATACAGTAGATCATGACGTCGGCCAGCTCCTCTAAAAAGTGCTCCCGGTCGGCTGCCCGTGCCGCTTCATCCGCCTCGGCCTTGCCGAGCCACTGGAAAATCTCCAACAGCTCGGACGCCTCCAAATTGATGCTGATGGCAAGGTGCAGGGCGTTATGCCACTTTGTCCAGTCTCTTGCCTCGTTAAAATGAAGGATTTTTTCTTTCAGTTCAGCAATTGTATTCTGATTGTCGTTCATTTCTATTCCCTCCAATTTATAAAGTGGGACGCTCTGAGAGCGTCCCACTTTGTCAGCGTTCGGATTATTCCTCCGCCATGGCCTTGGCCGCGGCGATGGCCTTCTCCTGGGCGGCGGGGGGGCAGTCCTGATACCGCACGAAGTGCAGGGTGAAGGAGCCCCTGGACTGGGTCATGGCCCGCAGGTCGATGGCGTAGGTCATCATCTCGGCCATGGGCACCTCGGCCTCCAGGGTCTGGTTGCCGTTGCCGGCGGGATTCATGCCCAACACGCTGCCCCGGCGCTTGGTGATGTCGCCCATGACGTCGCCCATATAGCGGTCGGGGATGGTGACCTTCAGCTGGCCGATGGGCTCCAGCAGCACGGGGGACGCCTCGGGCAAGGCGGCCTTGTAGGCCAGCTGGGCGGCGGTCTTGAAGGCGATTTCGGAGGAGTCCACGGGGTGGTAGCTTCCGTCGTACAGAGTGGCCTTCAAATTGACCATGGGGTAGCCCGCCAGCACGCCGTGGACGCAGGCCTCGCGCAGGCCCTTCTCAACGGCGGGGAAGAAGTTCTTGGGCACCGCGCCGCCCACGACCTCCTCGCAGAACTCCATCGTCTCGCTGTCGCAGGGCTCGAAACGGATCCACACGTCGCCGAACTGGCCGGAGCCGCCGGTCTGCTTCTTGTGGCGGCCCTGCTTGGACACGCTCTTGCGGATCTTCTCGCGATAGGCGACCCGGGGCTCGGACAGCTCCGCCTCCACGTTGAAGCGGCTCTTGAGCTTGCTCACCAGCACGTCCATCTGGATGTCGCCGGCGGCGGTGACCACCATCTGGTGGGTCTCGGCGTTGTTCACCACGTTGAAGGTGGGATCCTCCTCGTTGAGACGGCCCAGACCGGCGGCGATCTTGTCCTCCTGGCCGCGGGTCTTGGGGGCGATGGCCTTGGAGAAGTTGGGCTCGGCGAAGGGGATGGGGTCCAGCTTGATGAACTTGCGCTGGTCGCACAGGGTGTCGCCGGTCTTGATGCGGTCCATCTTGCCGATGGCGCCGATGTCGCCGCAGCCCAGCTCCTTGACCTCTTCGCTCTTCTTGCCCTTCATGATATACAGGCGGCCCAGCTTCTCGTTCTGGCCGGTGGTGGCGTTCACCAGGGTCATGTCGGAGGTGATGTCGCCGGAGATGACCTTTACGAAGGAGAACTTGCCGTACTGGTCGGCCACGGTCTTGAACACGAAAGCGGCGGGCACCGCGCCCTGGGAGACGATGAAGTCCTCGTGCTCGCCGTCCTTGTCGGTGGCGGAGGCGGGGATGCCCTCCAGGGGGTTGGGCAGCAGGTCCACGATCATATCCAGCAGCATCAGGGTGCCCAGGCCGGTGAAGGAGGAGCCGCACACCACGGGCACCAGGGAGCAGTCCCGCACGCCGGCCCGCAGGCCCTGCATGATCTCGGCGTAGGTAAACTCCTCGCCGCCGAAGAACTTCTCCATGAACTCCTCGCTGGTCTCGGCCACGGACTCCATCAGCTGGTCGTAGATCTCGTCAATGACGGACACCTTGTCCTCGGGGATGGGGATCTCCTTGCGCTTGTTGCCCGCGGGTTCAAAGGCCCGCTTGTGGAGCACGTCCACCACGCCGGTGACCTTCTTGTTGGCGTCCCAGATGGGGACGACGAGCGGCGCGACGCTCTTGCCGAAGCGCTCCCGCAGGGCGTCGAAGGCGGCGTTGAAGTCGATGTTGTCCTCGTCCATCTTGGAGATGTAGACGATGCGGGGCAGCTTGCGGTCCTCCAGCAGCTGCCAGCCCCGCTCGGTGCCCACGGACATGCCGCCCTTGGCGGCGCACACCAGCACGCCCGCGTCGGCCACGGACAGGCACTCGGCCACCTCGCCGGCGAAGTCGAAGTTGCCGGGGGCGTCCAGCACGTTGATCTTGCAGCCGTTGTACTCCACGGGAGCCACGGCGGCGGAGATGGAGATTTGGCGCTTGATCTCTTCGGGATCATAATCGCAAACGGTGTTGCCGTCGGTGGTCTTGCCCAGACGGTCGATGACACCGGTCATGCGCAGAAAGCTCTCAACGAGGGTGGTCTTGCCGTTGCCGCCATGGCCCAGCAGGCAGATGTTGCGGATATTGTGGGGAGAATAGCTCATAGTTTGTTCCACTCCTTAACGATTACTGCTCAGGCCCGACGAGGCGGCCAAAGCGTCACTATCGATAATTATACAATAATCCCCGCCGTTTGGCAACGGTTATTTGAGGAATTTGACGAATCTTTTTTCCAGGAGCGGGAAGAAAGGCCGGGCCGCGTGCGCGGCCCGGCCCCTCCGTTCATTTCTTGCAGTAAGCGGCGATAGCCCGGCTCATCTTCTCAGCGGTGCCGGGACCATATTTGTCCAGATTCTCCCGAAACCGGGGGTCGTTAACATACATCTCCCCCAGACAGGCCAGGATGCCGTCGGTGCAGTTGTAGTGATACTGGGTGATGTGCCCCTGCCAGCGCTTCACCAGGGCCTGGGCCGACTCCCCCTCCGGGTCGTCACAGGCGCCGAACGCCTGGAAAATCTCCTCCATCTCGGCGTTGATCTGCGCCTCCTGCTCGGGGGTGTATTTGGCGTGCTTCTCCCGGCTCTCCAGGAACGCCTCGGTGTTTCCCCAGCGCTCCGCCGCCTCCCGGGCGTACTGCTCCTTCACCGCCTCCCAGTCCGCCTGGGTGGGCTTGGGTCTCTCGTCGTACATGGTCATGCCTCCAATCGTCTCGTCCACCAGCCGCAGCATATCGTCCAGCCGCCGCCGCTTCATCAGCAGCAGCGTCCGGTGCTTTTGCAGGGCCTCGGTGCGGTCGTTGTCGGGGGCGTTCAGGATGCGCCCGATCTGCTCCAGCGGCACGTCCAGCTCACGATAGAACAGGATCTGCTGCAGAGCCGCCATGGCCATGTCGTCGTAAAAACGGTATCCGGCCTGGCTGGTCTCCGACGGTTTCAGCAGCCCGATCTCATCGTAATAGTGCAGTGTCCGCACACTGACGCCGGCCCGCTTTGCCGCTTCGCTGACGGTTAATCTCATCGCTGTTCGCCTCCTGAACAAGACTATACCCTATGACGCGGCGTGAGAGTCAAGGGGGGATTTCAGCCAAATGCCTGTAAAAAGTGCATGTTGCTTTTCCGGATAAAACCGGATATAATAGGTGGGCTTTGGAATATGCCGGAGCCTACCTATTTTATTTACGAGGAGTGACAGACATGGCTGAAGAGCTGAACGTATCCATGAGCCAGAACTTTATCCACGACTTTATCGACGAGGACATCGCTCAGGGCGGGCAGTACCAGGGCATGACTGTCCACACCCGCTTCCCGCCCGAGCCCAACGGCTACCTCCACATCGGCCACTGCAAGGCGCTGACCATCGACTTCGGCACCGCGGAGAAGTACGGCGGCATGTGCAACCTGCGCATGGACGACACCAACCCCACTAAAGAGGACGTGGAGTATGTGGAGGCCATCCAGGAGGACATCCACTGGCTGGGCTTCGACTGGGGGGACCGGTTTTACTACGCCTCCGACTACTTCGACAAGATGTACGAGTACGCGGTGGAGCTCATCAAAAAGGGGCTGGCCTACGTGTGCCAGCTCACCCCGGAGGAGTTCAAGGAGCACCGGGGGACCATCGGCGTGCCCGCCACCTCCCCCTACCGGGACCGGCCCGTGGAGGAGTCCCTGGACCTGTTTGAGCGGATGAGGAACGGGGAGTTCCCGGAGGGAGCCATGACCCTGCGGGCCAAGATCGACCTGGCCTCCGGCAACTTCAACATGCGGGACCCGGTGATCTACCGCATCAACCACGCTCACCACCACCGCCAGGGGGACAAGTGGTGCATCTACCCCATGTACGACTTCGCCCACCCCATTGAGGACGCGCTGGAGGGCATCACCCATTCCCTGTGCTCACTGGAATTCGAGAACCACCGGCCGCTGTACGACTGGGTGGCGGAGCACGTCTCCATCCCCTATCATAAGCCCCGTCAGATCGAATTCGCCCGGCTGGGCATCAACCACACCGTCATGAGCAAGCGCAAGCTGCGCCAGCTGGTGGAGGAGGGGCGTGTGTCCGGCTGGGACGACCCCCGCATGCCAACCCTGTGTGGCCTGCGTCGCCGGGGGTATACCCCCAAGTCCATCCGCAATTTCTGCGACCGGGTGGGGGTGACCAAGGCGGACAACACCATTGAGTACGCCTTTTTAGAGTACTGCCTCCGGGAGGATCTGAATGAGACCGCCCGGCGGGTGATGGCGGTGCTGCGGCCGGTAAAGCTGACCATATCCAACTACCCCGAGGGACAGAGCGAGACCTTCGAGGTGGAGAACAACCCCAACCGCCCCGAGGACGGGATGCGCACCGTCACCTTCTCCCGGAACCTGTGGGTGGAGGCGGAGGATTTCCTGCCCGAGCCCATCCCCAAGTACAAGCGCCTGTACCCCAACGGCCCGGAGTGCCGCCTGAAGGGGGCGTATCTCATCAAGTGCGTGGGCTGCCGCACCGACGACGGGGGGAACGTCACTGAAATCATCGCGGAGTACGACCCGGACAGCCGGGGCGGCAACCCCGCCGACGGGCGCAAGGTGAAGGGGGCCACCATCCACTGGGTGGACGCCGCCACCGCCGTGGACGCGGAGGTGCGGCTGTATGACAACCTGTTCTCCGATCCGGAGCCGGACGCGGCGGGCAAGGACTTTTTGGAGTGCCTGAACCCCAATTCGCTGGAGGTGCTTACCGGGTGCAAGGTGGAGGCGGGCCTTGCTGAGGCCAAGCCTTCGGACCGCTTCCAGTTCATGCGTCAGGGCTACTTCTGCGCCGACAGCAAGGACAGCAGGCCGGGGCGCCTGGTCTTCAACCGGGCGGTGAGCCTGAAGGACGGCTTTAAGCCATAATGCAGCCGATAAAAGAGCCCGGGTGAGACGCTTAGGCTCTTTGCAAAGCCCAATGCGGCCGCAGCCTGCCGGTGTTCCGCCGCGGCCATTGGTGAACGAAACACGATGAGATGGCAAGCGCATAATGGAAGCCTCAAAAACCGCCCGCATTCAAACCGAATGCGGGCGGTTTTCTGCGCTGAGGGTATGGAAATCAAATTCTGTCCTCAGAATCAGCCCAGCAGCAGCTTGTCGTCCGCCTCATCGGAGCCGGTAGCCTGGCCGAACTTGGCCAGCAGGTCCTCCACAGTGAGCTTCTTCTTCTCCTCCCCGGAGATATCCAGGGCGATGTTCCCCTCGTACATCATGATGAGACGGTTGCCGTGGACAATGGCATCCTTCATGTTGTGGGTAATCATCAGCGTGGTGAGGTGATCCTTCTGCACGATGCGCTCGGTGGCGTCCAGCACCTTGGCGGCGGTCTTGGGGTCCAGGGCGGCGGTGTGCTCGTCCAGCAGCAGCAGCTGGGGCTTTTGCAGGGTGGCCATCAGCAGGGTCAGCGCCTGGCGCTGGCCGCCGGACAGCAGGCCCACCTTGGAGGTGAGCCGGTCCTCCAGCCCCAGGTCCAGGATCTTGAGCATCTCCCGGTAGTGGTCCCGTTCGTCCCGGGTGATGCCGGGGCGCAGGGTGCGGGCCCGGCCCCGGCGGGCGGCCAGGGCCATGTTCTCCTCAATCTGCATGGTGGCGGCGGTACCCATCATAGGGTCCTGGAACACCCGGCCGATGTATTTCGCCCGCTTGTGCTCCGGCAGGCGGGTGACGTCCACCCCGCCGACGGAGATGGTGCCCTCGTCCACCGGCCACACCCCCGCCACCGCGTTGAGCAGGGTGGACTTGCCCGCGCCGTTGCCGCCGATGACGGTGACAAAGTCCCCGTCGTTCAGGGTGAGGGACACCCCCCGCAGGGCGGTCTTTTCGTTGACGGTGCCGGGGTTGAAGGTCTTGTAAATGTTCTTCACGTCAAGCATGGGTGTTCTCCTCCTTTCTTGCGGGTTTCACGGCCTTGGAGAAGTATTTGCCCTTCCAATAGGGGATGGTGAGGAACACGGCCACCACCAGGGCGGTGAGCAGCTTCAGGTCGGTGGTCTCCAGCCCCAGGCGGAGCACCAGGGTGATGACGGCGTAGTAGATGATGGCGCCGATGACGCAGGAGAGCAGCTTCAGCGCGAAATTGCGGAACACGCCGCTGAGCAGCACCTCGCCGATGATCACGGCGGCCAGGCCGATGACGATGGCGCCCCGGCCCATGTCGATGGTGGAGCTGCCCTGATACTGGGCCAGCAGGGCCCCGGCCAGGGCCACCAGCCCGTTGGACACCACCAGGCCCAGCACCTTGCTCCGGTCGGTGTTGATGCCCTGGGCCCGGGCCATATTGCTGTTGGAACCCGTGGCCCGCAGGGCGGACCCCTGCTCGGTGCCGAAGAACCAGTACAGCACTGCGATCACCGCCGCCACCAGCAGCGCCAGCAGCAGCAGGGGGTTTTCCAGCGTCAGCTTCCGGATGTTCCGGGAGGACACCAGCAGGCTGTGCCGGTCCACGCTGATGGCCAGGGAGGACTTGGTCTTGGCGCTGGCGTCCCCAATGGCCATGATGCGCAGGTTGATGGAGTACAGCGCCAGCTGGGTGAGGATGCCGGACAGAATAGCGGGGATGCCGCACAGGGTGTGGAACATCCCGGTGGCCAGCCCGGCCAGCATCCCGGCCAGCAGCGCCGCCAGCATGGCAATCCAGGGGTTTACCCCCATACTGATGAGCAGGGCGCACACCGCCCCGCCGGTGGCAAGGGAGCCGTCCACGGTCAGGTCGGCCACGTCCAGGACGCGGTAGGTGATGTACACCCCGATGGCCATGACACCCCAGGCCAGCCCCTGCCCTGCGGCGCCGGGCAGGGAATTTAAAAATGAGAGCAGGAAGTCCATACTCATTCCTCCAGTGTTCATAGTGGCAAAACAGACGTGCGGCGGTTATGCCAAAAACCGCGGGAAAGGAAATCGCTTTCCCGCGGCTTTCAGGTCACAATCCGGTTCGATCAGCCCTCGATGGCGATATAATCGTCGGGCATGGTCAGGCCCAGCGCCTCGCAGATGGCAGGATTGTATTTTTTGTCCAGGGTGGTGTCGAAGCCGATGGCCATCTCAGACACGCTCTTCTCACCCTTGAGGATCTGCGCGGCCATCTCCCCCGCGATCTGACCGATCTCGTAGTAGCTGATGGACAGGGTGGCTACGCCGCAGCCGCCGCAGATGCCCTCCTCGCCGGCGATGACGGGCACGCCGGCAGGAATTGTCACGTCGGCAATGGTGGAGGCGTTGTCGGCGGCGGTGTTATCGGTGGGAACGTAGATGACGTCGGACTCGTCGGCGGCGGTCTGGGTCACGGCGGACAGGTCGTTCACGTCGTTGAAGCCGTAGCGCTTGCAGGTGTAGCCCATGCCCTCCAGGAAGCCCTGGACGGTCTCAATCTGGTAGACGGAGTTGGCCTCGGCGGTGCAGTACAGCAGGCCCACGTTCTTGGCGTCGGGGAACAGCTCCTTGACCATAGCCGCCTGCTGGTCCAGGGGAGCCAGGTCGGAGGTGCCGGAGATGTTGCCGCCCAGCACCTTGTCCTCCGTGGTGTCCAGGTTCAGGGCGATGCCGTAGTTGGTGACGGCGGTGCCCAGGATGGGGATGGTGTCGGTGGCGGAGGCGGCGGCGGTGAGGGACGGGGTGGCGTTGGCCAGGATCAGATCCACGTTGTCCGCCACAAAGCCGTCGATGATGGTGGCGCAGTTGGCGGGGTCGCCGCCGGCGTTGCCCTCCTTAATTTCCACGTTATCGCCGAATTCCGCCTTCAGGGCGTCCTTAAAGCCCTCGGTGGCCAGGTTCAGGGCGGGGTGGGGCAGCAGCTGGCAGATGCCAACCACATACTTCCCGTCGTTCCCCTTATTATCGGCGGGGCCGGTGCTGTTCTCGGGGGCGGCGCTGGGCTGGGAATTCTCGGCGGAGACGCTGTTGTCTTCGTCCGGGGCTTCGCCGGGGCCATTGGGGGAGGCGGAGCAAGCGGCCAAAGACAGGGCCATGGCCAGCGCCAGAAGCAGCGCCAGCAGCTTTGCGGTCTTTTTCATTTTTGTATTCCTCCAAAATGTGCTTTATCGCTTTGCGCCGCCAAAGCGCCGGGGGCA
This sequence comes from uncultured Oscillospiraceae bacterium, assembly GCA_949841465.1. Taxonomy (GTDB): domain Bacteria; phylum Bacillota; class Clostridia; order Oscillospirales; family Oscillospiraceae; genus Enterenecus. Next base: position 17,877 of record CATKZW010000036.1, on the reverse strand, counting down.
CAAAGAATGGAGCCTTTCAGCTCACGACGGCTAGTATATCGCTTTACAGCGTTGATGTCAAGGGCAAATTGCACAAATTTCCGACAAATTTCCGAAAGCTGGACCCGCCGCGCCGGTCCAAGTTCCCGCGCTGCTCACGACGGCTCCGCGCTTCTTCCTTGTCACGCTGCGCCTGTTCGCGACGCGCGGCTTCGCTCCGTCTCGTGAAAAAACCAGCCTGCTCCGCAGGCTTGAGCTTTTTCCCTCGCTCCGCTCCATCCGCGCTGCTCACGACGGCTCTGCGCTTCTTCTTTGTCACGCTGCGAAGCGCTCAGGGCGTTCGGTCGCTTTCCCTCCGGCTCGGCCTGGTCTTGGGCCCAATAGGGCTCTGGGCCCTGCGCTCGGCCTCGCTCCGGTCCAAGCTCCCTCGCTGAGCGCTTCTCCGCGCTTCTTCTTGAACGGACTGTAAATACTTCCCGCCATGGGTGGACTTTTTTCCAAGGTTGTGCTAAAATGCCAAAAGATAATGGATTGGTATGCCAAAGAGGAGGAATGCGCCGTGCGGGTGGACGTGCTGGGCGTGGCCTTTGACAATGTGACGCTGGACGAGGCGGTGGACAGGGCGCTGGAGCTGCTGGAGGAGGACGGCCCCCACCTGGCGGCCACCCCCAATCCGGAGATCGTCCAGCGGGCCGGGAAAGACCCGGAATTCGCGGAGATTTTAGCCGGCGCGGACCTGGTCATCCCCGACGGCGTGGGGGTCATCTACGCCGCCAAAATCCTGGGCAGGCCCCTGCGGGCCCGGGTGCCCGGCATCGACTTCGCCGCCGCCCTGCTGGGCCGGGTGGCCGGGACGGGCAGGCGGCTGTTCCTGCTGGGCGCGGCGCCGGGGGTGGCGGAGCAGGCTGCGGTCAACCTCCGGGCCGCCTATCCCGGCCTTGTGGTGTGCGGCGCCCATGACGGTTACTTCAAGGAGGACGGCCCGGTGGCGGACGCCATCCGGGCGGCCGGAGCCGACATCGTCTTTGTCTGCCTGGGGGCCCCCAAGCAGGAGAAGTGGATCGCCGCCAATGGCCGGGCCGCCGGAGCCCGGCTGTACGTCGGCCTGGGCGGCTCCCTGGACGTGTTCGCGGGCAGGGTGGAACGTGCCCCGGAGCAGTTCCAGAAGCTGGGGCTGGAGTGGCTGTACCGGCTGATGAAGGAGCCCTCCCGCATCGGGCGCATGGCCAGGCTGCCCCTGTTCCTGACCTCCGCCGTGGGCGCGAGGATCAGGGGAAAATAACAATACGATACGTCACACAACATAACATAAAGGAAAGGCAGATGCACTATGGTCTATATCCTGTTGGGCGCGGGCTTTGAGGAGGCAGAGGCTCTGGTCGCCGCCGACGTGCTGCGCCGGGCGGACCTGCCCGTCGCCCTCACCGGCATCGGCGGGAGCGCCGTCACCGGCTCCCACAATATCACCGTCCGGGCGGACCTGCCCGTGGAGGAGGCCGCGCTGAAAGCGGGCGACATGGTGGTGCTCCCCGGCGGCATGGGGGGCGTGGCCTCCATGGAGGGCAGCAAATCCGCCATGGCCCTCATCCGTCAGGCGGCGGAGGAGCCCGAGATTTGGCTGGCGGCCATCTGCGCCGCCCCCACCCTGCTGGCCCGGGCGGGACTGCTGCCCAGGGGGGCGGGCTGCGTGTGCTATCCCGGGATGGAGGGAGAACTGGTGAAGGCCGGGGCCGTCCCCTTCATGGACCATCCCGTGGTGGCCGACGGCAGGCTGGTCACCGGCCGGGGGCCCGGTTCCGCGTTTGACTTCGGCCTGGCCCTGGTGGAGGTGCTGGCAGGCGCCGACGCCGCCGATCGAGTCCGCGCCGGACTGCATTATCGGCCATGACCGTCCAGGAACGCAAGGCGGAGCTGCGCCGCCACGCCGCCGGCCTACCCCAGGTGGAGGCGGAAGCGTTGTTCGAGCGCTTCCTGGCCCTGCCCCAGGTGGAGGCGGCGGACACCGTCATGGTGTTTTACGGCACCGGCCGGGAGCCGGACACGGTCCCCCTGATCCGCGCCCTGCTGGACCGGGGCAAGCGGGTGGCCCTGCCGGTGGTGCTGCCCCACCGGGGCATGGAGGCCCGTCAGGTGCTGGACATCGAGCAGCTGATCCCCAACCGCTTCGGCATCCCCGAGCCGGACGACTCCTGCGCCGTCATCGGCAAGGACGAGATCGCCGTGGCCCTCATCCCCCACCTGATGGTAGACCGGGAGGGCTACCGCCTGGGCTGGGGGGGCGGGTATTACGACCGCTGGCTCACTGATTTCCCCGGCTTTACGGTGTGCGTGTGCCGTCCGGGGCGGCTGGCTGAGCGCATCCCCCGAGAGGAATTCGACATCCCGGTGAAGCTTGTCCTCATTGAGGAATAGGGGAGGCGGAGGGTTGCCCCTCCGCCTGTTGGGTACTTCGCCGGCACAAGCCGGGCTCATTTGCTTACCCCTTTGGGGGAAGCTCAGCAGCAGCCGTCGTTGCAGCCGCAGTTGTTGTTGCAGCCACAGCCGCAGCCGCAGTTGTTGCCGCAGCCGCAGTTATTGCCGCCACAGCAGCAACAGCAGCAATTGTTGCCGCCCCAGCTGTTCCCGCCACCGCCGCAGCAGCAGCAAATCAGAAGGATGAGGATGATGATCCACCAGCAGCCCCCGCCGAAACCACCATTGTTACCACAACACATGATTTAGTCACCTCACATTTAATGTCCCGGTCACAGAGACCGGCTCGGACGCCGCATCCGCTGCGGCGCCGGAGCCGAGCCCCGTGGCTCCCCGGCCTCGCGGCCGGCTTTCAACCCCGTTTCTGCGTTATACTATGTGGGAGCCGGAAAATTGGTTCCCCCCTCGACCGGGCAGCCGCCCGGTCCCCCTAAAGGAGTGAATTGCATGGCAGATGAACGCCGTCCCAGCGGGAGCGGTCCGTCCCAGCCCCGCCGAAGCCAGCCTCAGCCCCGCCCCGGACAACCCAGGCCCCGGCAGGGTCAGGGCCAGCTCCACTACCCCCCGGCGCAGCAGGGGCAGCGCCAGCCCCAGCGCCAGCCCGCCCAGTCCAACACCCGAAGGGCCACCAAGCGCCGCCGCAGCGCCCTGTCCCGGGTGGCGGGGGCCTTCCTGTACGTCCTGCTGGTCATTGCCGGCTCCGGGGTGCTGGCCACCGTGGGCTGGGTCTGGGCCTGCGACCTGCTGGGCCTCAACAAGGAGCCCATATCCATTGAGATCGAGATCGACGACAGCACCGATTTCGATTCCGTTGTGGACACGCTGGAGGAAAAAGGCCTGATTCAGTACAAATTCCTGTTCAAGCTCTACGCCGCCTTTTCCCACGCGGAAGACAAGATCGCCCCGGGCACCTATATGCTGACCACAGAGATGGACTACCACGCCCTGGTGTCCAGCATGGGCTCGTCGTCCGCCACCCGGAAGACCACGGACGTCACCATCAAGGAGGGCCTCACCATCGACCAGATTTTTGACCTGCTGGACGACCGGGGGGTGTGCTCGGTGGAACGGCTCCAGGACATGGCGGCCAATTGGGACTACGCCTTCGACTGGCTCCAGGACCGTCCCCTGGGGGACTACCACCGGCTGGAGGGATATCTGTTCCCAGACACCTACACCTTTGAGATGGGCGAGAATCCCAAGTACGTCATCAACAAGATGCTGGTGAACTTCGACGCGAAAATGGACGAGTATATGTCCCAGTACACCGGGGAGGACGCCCAGTATTCCCTCCACGATATCGTCACCATCGCCTCCATGATCGAGAAGGAGACCGACGGCACCAACAACGACGAGCGCAACGACTACCGCAGCATTGCCTCCGTCATCTACAACCGCCTGGAAAACCCCACCGCCGAGACGGTGGGCTACCTCCAGATCGACGCCACCCTGGTGTATATCAACGGCGGCAAGGTGCCCACCCAGGCGGACCGCGCCATCGACTCCCCTTACAACACCTACCTGTACCAGGGGCTGCCCGCCGGGCCCATCTCCAATCCGGGTATGCAGTCGCTGCTGGCCGCCATGAATCCGGACAAGAGCAATTATTACTACTACGTCCTCAACCCGGAGACTAAACAGCATGAGTACACCCGCACCTATGCCGAGCACGACGCGCTGGTGCAGCGCTACAGCGGCAATGGTTAAGCCGGAGGTGCTCTCACCCGCGGGGGACAGGGAGCGGCTGGACATGGCCCTGGCCTATGGCGCGGATGCGGTGTATCTGGCGGGAAACGCCTACGGCATGCGGGCCTTCGCCGGGAATTTCGACCGGGAGGGACTGGCCCTGGCCGTGGCCGCCGCCCATGCCAAGGGAGTGCGGGTCCACGTGACTTGCAACACCCTGGCCCGGAACGACGAGGTTGCAAAGCTCCCCGAGTACCTGGAATACCTGGACGCCATCGGGGCGGACGCGGTGATCGCCGCGGGCCCCGACGTGCTGGACCTGTGCAAGCGCCACGCGCCCCATGTGCAGGTGCATATGTCCACCCAGACGGGTATCACCAATTATGAGACGGCCCGTGTGTGGCACGAGCTGGGGGCCAGCCGGGTGATCCTGGCCCGGGAGCTGTCCCTGGACGAGGTGGCGGAGCTGAAAGCGAGAGCTCCCAAGGGGCTGGAGGTGGAGTGCTTTGTCCACGGGGCCATGTGCGTGTCCTGGTCGGGGCGGTGCCTGCTCAGCAACTATATGACCGGGCGGGACGCCTCACGGGGGGCCTGCGCCCAGCCCTGCCGCTACCAGTACGCTCTGATGGAGGAGAAGCGCCCGGGGGAGTACTTCCCCGTATTTGAGGAAAATGGCGAGACCTTCATCATGAACAGCCGGGATATGTGCATGATCGATCACATCCCGGAGCTCATGGCCGCCGGGGTGGACTCGCTGAAGATCGAGGGCCGGGCCAAGAGCGCCTATTACGCAGCTATGACCACCGCCGCCTACCGCCACGCGGTGGACGCGGCGGGGGCGGGGCTTCCCATGGACCCGGCGTGGCGGGCGGAGGTGGACAAGGTCAGCCACCGGCATTACTCCACCGGCTTCTGGTTTGGCCAGCCGGGGCAGTACACCGAATCCGCCCGGTACGTCCGGGACTGGCAGGTGCTGGCCGTTGTCACAGCCTGCGACGGGCGGGGGGAGGCCCGGCTGTCCCTGCGCAACAAGTTCGCCGCTGGGGATGAGATCGAGGTGGTGGGCCCCGGCGTGCCCGCCTTCCCCATGACCGCCCCCATGATGCGGGACATGGACGGCTTTGAGCTCATTGAGCCCAAGCGGCCCCGGATGGAGTTCCATATGAAGCTGCCCCGGGCCGTTCCGCCGCTGTCCGTCGTAAGGGCCTGCCGGCCCAGCTCATAGCGCATAGCGCGACAATAGACGCGCGGCCAATTGAAGCGTGAATCAAACATGCGTGAATACATTCTCTGCCTGGACTGCGGTCCAGGCAGATTGCTATCTGTGCTTTCGTGGGCATACTATGATAAGGACCCAAATCCCGGAGAGGAGGCTCCGCCATGCTGGACGCAATCCTGCGCCGCTTTATCCCCAACTACACACAGACCCACGACCCCGCCGTCCGGGGGCGCTACGGCCTGCTGGCCGGAGGGGTGGGGCTGGGGCTCAATCTGCTGCTTTTCGCCGTCAAGCTGTGCGCCGGGGTGCTGACGGGGGCCATCTCCGTCACCGCCGACGCCTTCAACAACCTGTCCGACGCCGCCGGGTCGGCGGTGACCCTGGCGGGCTTTAAGCTGGCCTCCCAGCGGGCGGACGAGCGCCACCCCTTTGGCCATGGCCGCATCGAGTATCTGGCGGGGCTGGGCGTGTCCATGCTCATCCTGCTGGTGGGGGTGGAGCTGGGGCGCAGCTCCCTGGAGAAAATTTTCCGCCCGGAGAGCACCGCCCTCACCCCACTGGCCGCCGGGCTGCTGCTGGTCTCCATCGGGGTGAAGCTGTGGATGGGCTGGTTCTTCGCCGCCCTGGGCAGGCGGGCCGATTCCTCCGCCCTCAGCGCCGCGGGAACGGACGCCCGGTCCGATGTGCTGGCCACGTCGGTGGTGCTGGTGGGGCTGGTGGTTTCCCACTTCTTCCACGTCCGGCTGGACGGCTGGCTGGGGCTGCTGGTGGCGGCGTTCATCCTGCGCTCCGGCTGGGGCGCGGCCAGGGACACCCTGGACCCCCTGCTGGGCACGCCCCCCGACCCCGCCGTGGTGGCGGACATCGAGGGGCTTATCCTGAGCCACCCCCAGATTCTGGGGGTGCACGACCTGGTGATCCACGACTACGGCCCCGGACGGCGGATGATGAGCGTCCATGCCGAGGTGCCCGCCGACGGCTCTCTGGTGGAGCTCCACGCCGTGGTGGACCGGGCGGAGCGGGAGCTGGCGGACCGCTTCGGCCTGGAGGCGGTGATCCACCTGGACCCGGTGGAGCAGGGCGACCCCCGGTCGGACCGGCTGCGGGCCCTGGCGGAGGAGCTGGCCCGGGAGGTCGATCCCGCCGCCACCGTCCACGACTTCCGCTGCGGCGGGGAGGGGCAGGTGGCCTTCGACGTGGTGGTGCCCTACGGCGTGGCCCTGTCCGACGGCGAGGTGCGCGCCGCCCTGGAGGAGAAGCTGCGCGCCCGGGAGCCGGACTGCCGGCCTGTCATCGGGGTGGACCGGTCACATGTCTTGTAAATTTGGTTTATTTACAAAAATATGTGGAAATTTTCCCGCGTTCGACTTATAATAACAAAAGAATCAAAGCTGCTATGCTGCGCCCGTTCGTGACGGCTGCACGCATATTTACAGAAAGGGTGTATCATCATGCCCCGCACGGTTTTAATCGTAGAAGACGACAAAAATATCGCCGACCTGCTCCGGCTCTATCTGGAGAAGGAGGGTATGATCTGCCACGTGGCCGGGGACGGCCTGGTGGGCCTGGAGAAATTCCAGTCCGTCCAGCCCGACCTGGTGCTGCTGGACATCATGCTGCCCGGCATGGACGGCTGGTCCGTGTGCCGGAAAATCCGGGAGACCTCCAAGACCCCCATCATCATGCTCACCGCCAAGGGGGAGCTGGACGACAAGGTGTCCGGCCTGGAGATGGGCGCGGACGACTACGTCACCAAGCCCTTTGAGACCAAGGAGGTGCTGGCCCGGGTCCATGCGGTGCTGCGCCGGTACGGCGAGGAGGAGCAGCCGGAAAAGCGCCTCAGCTTTGACAAGCTGGTGGTCAACCTGGACTCCTATGAGCTGCTGGTGGACGGCAGGCGGGTGGACACGCCCCCCAAGGAGCTGGAGCTGCTGTTCCACCTGGCCTCCTCCCCCAACCGGGTGTTTACCCGCAACCAGCTGCTGGACGAGGTGTGGGGCTTCGACTACTTCGGCGACAGCCGCACGGTGGACGTGCACATCAAGCGCCTGCGGGAAAAGCTGGAGGGCGTGTCCGAGCAGTGGAGCCTCAAGACCGTGTGGGGTGTGGGCTATAAATTTGAGGTGACTTCAGCTTGAAAACCATGTACGGCCGCCAGTTCGCCACTATGGTGGGCATGGTGCTGCTGTCCTTCCTGATGCTGGGGGCGTCCTTCGCCACCCTGAGCTACCAGTACACCATCCGGGAGAAAAAGGACACCCTGGAGCGCAACGCCCGGTATATTGCCGACTTCACCTCCAACGCGGTCATCACCGGGGGGAGCACCGTGTGGCAGACCGAGGCCTTCCAGAGCTATCTCAGCTCGGTGGCCAAGGTGTCCGACTCCCACGTCATGGTGGCCACTCCGGAGGGCTTCATTCTCTTCGCCACCAGCGGCGACGCGGCCCTCAGCGATTTGCAGTACTCCCCCCTGTCCCAGCAGATGGTGGACAATGTGGTGAACGGCTCCTTTATGGGTATGACCACCCTGGACGGGCTGTACAGCGAGCCCCGGTATCTGGTGGGCCTGCCCATCACCACCGCGGGCAGCGGTTACCTCCAGGGGCTGGTGCTGGTGTCCGCCTCCGCGTCCAACATCAGCGGGGTGTGGCACGACCTGTTTGCCATCCTGCTGGTCACCACCCTGGCAGTGGTGCTCATTGCCGCCATCATCAGCTCGGTGACCAGTATGCGCCAGTCCCAGCCCATCAAGGAGATCGCCGCCGCCGCCCGGCAGTTTGGCCTGGGCCAGCTGGACGTGCGGGTGGATGTGGGAAACCGCCGGGACGAGGTGGGGGAGCTGGCCGAGGCTTTCAACGCCATGGCCGACTCCCTGTCCAAGAGCGAGCAGCGGCGCTCGGAGTTTATTGCCAACGTGTCCCACGAGCTCAAGACCCCCATGACCACCATCGCCGGCTTTGCCGACGGCATCCTGGACGGCACCATCCCCCCGGAGCAGGAGCGCCACTACCTGGAGATCATCTCCTCGGAGACCCGGCGGCTGTCTCGGCTGGTGCGCTCCATGCTGGACCTGTCCCGGCTCCAGTCCGACGAGCGGGCCGCCCAGCAGCAGTTCGACATCTGCGAGACCCTGGTCCGGGCCCTGGTCACTCTGGAGCGGAAGGTGAACGCCAAGCACCTGGAGGTGGACGCCCAGCTCCCCGAGGATGAGCCCGTCCCTGTCTGGGGAGACCAGGACGCCATCACCCAGGTGTGCTACAACCTGCTGGACAACGCCATCAAGTTCTCCCAGAAGGGGGGCGTGCTGGGGCTGGGGGTCACCGTGAAGGGGCCCAAGGCCACCATCACCATCAGCAACCAGGGAGAGACCATCCCCCCCGAGGAGCTGCAGCTGGTATTTGACCGGTTTCACAAGACCGACCACTCCCGCAGCGCCGACCGGGACGGAGTGGGCCTGGGGCTGTATATCGTCAAGACCATCCTCAACAGCCACAAGGAGAACATCACCTGCACCAGTGAGGACGGCGTGACCAAGTTCATCTTCACGCTGACCCGGGCGTGAGATATCAAAAAGTCGTTCTTTTTGCTTCTTGCTCTTTCTTTCAGAATGAACAAGAAGGGACTTCAGATCTGAATCGGAGGACTCCCTATGGATAACTATCTCAACCACCGCTGGCCCCAGGGCCCCGGTACGCCTCCGCCCCCCATGCCATACGTCCGGCGGCCGGAGCCTGAGAAACCGCCCCGCCGCGCCCGGCGGTGGTTTGCCCCCCTGGTGGCCATTGTGCTGTGCCTGTCCCTGCTCAGCGGCATCTGCGTCTGGGCGGTGGGCAGCATTGCCGACGCCATTGCTCAGGCCAACCCCAGCCTGCCCGACGAAGCCCCGCCCCGGGCCAGCCACCGGGTGGAGGACAGCCCCGGATGGTCCCCCGACGATCTGCCCTGGGGCGACCCGGACCCGCTGCTGGTGCTGTCCACCGAACCCGCAGGCCCCATCCTGTCCGGCAGAGAGGCCTATCAGCAGGTGCTGCCCACCCTGGTGTGCGTGGAGGCCGTCCATGCCAACCGCTTTGGCGACATCAGCGTTGGCACCGGTGTGGTGGTGGACGAATCCGGGTATGTGCTCACCAACTACCACATCATTGACGAGACTGTCGCCATCCGGGTGCAGCTGCTGGATGATACCGCCACCTCCTATAACGCCAAGGTCATCGGCTTTGACGAGGAATTTGACATCGCCATTTTGAAGTTCGAAGCCGACGGCCGGGAGCTCACCCCCGCTCAGCTGGGGGACTCCGATCAGTTGGCCGTGGGCGACTGGGTGTATGCCGTGGGCAATCCCATGGGCTACCTGCTGGGCTCCATGTCGGTGGGGGTGGTGTCCGCCCTGGACCGGGACGAGGACGCCTCCGGCAACGCCCTGGGCCTGATCCAGACCGACGCGGTGCTGAACCCCGGCAACTCCGGCGGGGCGCTGATTAACGAATCCGGCCAGGTGGTGGGCATTACCTGCGCCAAAATCACCGGCCTGGTCCGGGAGAACGGAGACACCGTCGACGAGGCCGCAGTGCTGGAGGGCATGGGGCTGGCCATCCCCATCACCGGCGCGCTGCCCTTCATCAACCACATTCTGGCCACCGGCCAGACCTGGCGGCCCGCCATGGGCATCAAGTGCCGCGCCCAGACGGTGGACGGCCGGCGGGGCGTTGAGGTGGCCTCGGTGAACAAGGGCGTGCCCGCCCAGGAGGCGGGGCTGAAGGCGGGCGACTTGATTGTGACTGCCAACGGCGTGGACGTGACCTCGCTGGTGGAGCTGCGGCGGGTGCTCTACCGCACCGGCGTGGACGGGGAGCTGACCTGCACCGTGGTGCGGGACGGGGTGGAGCTGGAGATTTCCTTTGCCCTCATCGAGCTGCCCGCCCAGGACGATTGAGGGCGGCGGCCGTGGAACGGGATCAAGTGGCCGCCCTGCTGGCCGGGACTGAGGGCTACCTCTCCGGCGAGGAGATGAGCCGCACCCTGGGGGTCACCCGGGCGGCGGTGTGGAAGGAAATCGAGGCCCTCCGCCAGGCAGGCTGGCCCATCCAGTCGTCCACCCGGAAGGGCTACCGGCTGGCAGGGCCGCCTCCGGCGCTGTCCGCGCCCTACATTTCCGCGCGGCTGAGCGAAGGAAATCTGTTTGCCAGGAAGGTCCGGGTGGAGCCGCTGGTGGACTCCACCAACACATGGCTGAAGCACCGGGCGGCGTCCCTCCCCACGGGCACCGCCCTGCTGGCCGAGGAGCAGAGCGGCGGAAGGGGCACCCATGGGCGGTCCTTCCAGTCCCCCAAAGGGGACGGGCTGTATCTGTCGGTGCTCATCCGGCCCCATGTGGGACTGGCCGACCTGCTCACCCTCACCGGCTGGGTGGCGGTGGCCGCCCAAGAGGGTACGGCAAGGGCCAGCGGTGCGCCGGTGGACATCAAGTGGCTCAACGACCTGTATTTGAACGGCAGAAAGCTGTGCGGCATCCTCACCGAGTTCACCCTGCTGGCGGAGAGCGGGGAGCCGGACTACGTGGTCATCGGCATGGGGGTGAACATGAACCAGACCGGCGAGACCTTCCGGGCCCTGGGGCTGGAGGGCATTGCCGCCTCACTGGCGGGGGAGGGATACCCGGTGGAGCGCAACCACCTGGCCGTGTGCCTGCTGGAGGAGCTGGACAGGCTGGTCCGGGACTTCCCGGCTAAGCGCCCGGAATACCTGGACCGCTACCGCGCCCACTGCGTCACCCTGGGGCGGCGGGTCAGCTTCGACGGGGAGGGGGCGCTCCAAACCGGCACGGTCGCCGGGGTGGACGGCGATTTCGCTTTACAGGTGACCGGGGACGACGGGAAAACACATATTGTGTCCTCCGGAACGGTGAAAATGATATAAAAGCAGCCCTGTACTATGCACAGGGCTGCTTTTTGTACGGATTTAATAGAAGCTGTCCAGGACCTGGCAGAGCTGCGTTACCATCTCCTCATCCGTGAACTGGCCCGCAGCTCCGCCGTACAGGGAAACCTTGTACAGCATACCCTCTTTCATAAAAATGCCGATGGAGTACTGTGTGGGCCAATCCTCCGCGCCGCTTTCCAGGATGATCTTAGCCACGCACCCGTTGGCCATGGCGTAGTCCTCCAGCAGCCGGTATTCTGCCCCGAGAAATTGACCCATCCCGTAAAGCTGATCGTAGGTATGCCTGGGCCCATAGATATAAATCATGGTTTCACAGCTCATGCCGCAGTCCAGCAGTGCGTTATTGTAAAAATGCGCATATTGCAGATCGTTGGTGTCCCAGGTCAGATCCGGGATCATCTGCACACGGTATTCGCCGTCCCACACCACATCGTCCGTATTCCGCCAAACGCAGGGGATGTTGTCCCCCAGATAGGCCTTGGCACCGTCCCAGCCGTCGAATTTCCTGCCGGGAAGGATGCCGCCCTTGCTCCGGTCAAAGGCCGCATAGTCCGCCTGCATCTCCGGGCTGTAATCCTCCAGAGGATGCTTGACGGCCTCGCCGTATACGATATAGCGCACGTGCTCCTCGTCGGAGCTAATCTGGACGGTGAGCTGATAGACAGCGGCAAAGGCCGTCCCCACCAGGGCCAGGCACATGCAGGCCGCAAGCAATCCCGTCCGCAGGGGGCGAAAGCGTTTTGCCTTTACAGGCCGCTCCTCCCGCTCTGTGGTGAGACTTGCAGCCATGCGCGCTTTCGCCTCCCCGGAAAACCGCAGGGCGTCCATGGCCTGCTGGTATTCCCGCTCATTTCGCTCCATTTGGTTCATATTCGCTTCCTCCTAACATAGCCCGCAATTTTTTCCGCCCCCGGCTCAGATGGGCGGACACCGCCGCCTCGCTCCGTCCGGTTAGCCCGCTGATCTCCTTCACCGAATACTCTTCGTAATAAAAGAGATAAATTGCCTCCCGGTATTTGGCCGGGAGGGCCATCACCGCCTCCAGCACATCCGACCGAGGCGGCTCCGGGGCCGCCGGCTCCGCCACGCCGTCCAGAGGCGCCGCCCTCCGCCGGAAGGCGCGCAGCTCGTCCTTACAGGCGTTGATGGCGGTGCGGACGACCCAGGCCTTTTCGTGCTCGGGGCTTTCGAACGCCTCGTTCCCCGTCAGCAGCTTGAGCAGCACCGTCTGGCACACGTCCTCCCCGTCCTGGGTGGACTTCAGGTAGGTGTAGCTCAGCCGCAGGATCAGGTCGGAGTAGGTCCGCACCAGCCGCTCGGCTTCCTGTTGATCTAGTTTCATGTAGCTCTCTCCTTCAAAGGCGCCTTCACTGACAATACGAATGAGGGGGCGTTTTCCTGACAGGGCGGCAAAAATTTTTTCGGCCTGCCGCTGGCCTTAACAACAGGGCGAAACCTTCCGATATATTCCGTAGAGTAACAGGAATGAAAGGAGCGGTCAAGATGGAACTGCGCACCACGCGGGAGATGCGCCGCAATGAACAGCTGGGCAGGACGCTGCCTAAAAAGGAGGAGTCCGCCGATACCTCTGCCCAAAGAGCCCAGCCCCAGCGGCAGGCTGCGGACCGATGCACCCTGTCCCAGCAGGCGCTGCGTTACCTGGAAGAGCAGAACCGGATGATGCAGGAGGCGGCGGAGCGCCGTGCCCGGCGGGAGTCCGAAGGCAAGAGCGAGCTGGATCTGCTGGCCAAGCAGGTGGATATGCAGGAGAAGTGCCTGAAAATCGCCGCGTCCATCATGAAGGGGAACCGGGTGCCGCCGGAGGATTTGAAGTACCTGATGGATAACGACCCGGCGGGCTACAAGCTGGCCATGGCCATGCGGCAGGAGAAAAAGGACCCGGAGGATTGCGAGAGCGTCCTGGACGATGAGGACACGAACAGCGCCGCCGCACAGGAGAGCGGCGGCGAAGCGGCCTCCGTGGAGCCCTCGGGAGCGTCCGGCGGAGGGGAGGCCGCCCCTGCCCAGGGGTAATACTGCCCCGGTGCTGACGATTCCCCGCGAACAGGAAGAGCCGCCCAGCCACAAAGCCGGGCGGCTCTTTTTATAGTCGCCGCAGTTGGAAAGAAGCAAAGGCTTCTTTTCAACTCTGCGGCATATGCTTCCGGTTGGTTCAGGACTGCTGCCAATCCCTCAGCACTCCAGCTTTTCCAGGGTGCAGGTCTTGGCGATAGACTTGCGGATCTCCGCCCGGAGGGGCAGAACCGCCGAGGGCGACACGGACAGCTCGTCGATGCCGATGGCCAGGAAGGTCTCCAGCAGGGTGAGGTCCGCGCCCAGCTCGCCGCAGATGCCGATCCAGATGCCCGCCTTGTGGGCGGCGTCGGCGGCCAGCTTCAGCGCCCGCAGCACCGCCGGGTGGTGGGGGTCGAAGAACTTGCCCAGGTCGTTGGCCTGACGGTCGCAGGCCAGGGTGTACTGGGTCAGGTCATTGGTGCCCACAGAGAAGAAGTCCACCTCTTTTGCCAGCTCCTCCGCCACCAGCACGGAGGCGGGGGTCTCGATCATGATGCCGATCTCGGTGTCCTTATTGTAGGGGATCCCCTCCGCGTCCAGCTCGGCCATCACCTTCTGACAGGCCCGCTTGCACTCCCGGACCTCCCACACGGAGGTGATCATGGGGAACATGATGGCGATCTTGCCATAGGCGGAAGCCCGGTACAGCGCCCGCAGCTGGGTGCGGAACACCTCGGGGCGGTTCAGGCAGATGCGGATGGCCCGTACGCCCAGGGCGGGGTTTTCCTCCTTCTGCATCTGGAAATAGTCCACCTGCTTATCCGCGCCGATGTCCAGGGTGCGGATGACCACCCGCTTGCCGTCCATGGCGGCGGCCACCTCCCGGTACGCCTTGAACTGCTCCTCCTCGGTGGGGTAGTCGCTGGCGGCCAGATACAGGAACTCGGAGCGGAACAGGCCGATGCCCTGGCCGTCGTTGGCGTGGACCGCCGCCACGTCCTCCGGAGAGCCGATGTTGCAGTAGACCATCATGTGGCGGCCGTCCAGGGTCACGTCCTCCTGGCCCTTCATGGTCTCCATCAGCAGCTTCATCTCCTGCTGCTTTTCCAGCTTGGCCTGGAAGGCCGTCAGAGTGATGTCGTCCGGCTCAATGGCTGCTTTGCCCGTCTCGCCGTCTATGTAGGCCGTGCGGCCGTTCAGCTCCTGCTTGAGGGAATCGCCCAGGCCGCAGATAGCGGGTATGCCCATGGTGCGGGCCAGGATGGCGGTGTGGCTGTTGCCGGAGCCGCCCTGGGTGATGAAGCCCAGGATCTTGCTCTTGTCCAGCTGAAGGGTCTCGGAGGGGGCCAGGTCGTCGGCGGCCAGGATCACCGGCTCGTCCGAGTCGATGCCGCCCTCGGCCACGCCCATCAGGTTGTTCAGAATGCGCCGGGCCACGTCCTTGATGTCGGCGGCGCGGGCCTGCATGTACGCATCGTCCATGGCGGCCAGCATGGCGGCGAACTGCTCCCCGGCCATCTCCACAGCCCGCTCCGCCGCGCAGTGCTCCGACTCCAGCGCGTCGTTCATGCAGTCCACGAAGTCCTCGTCCTCAATAAACATGGCGTGGGTCTCAAACAGCATGGCGGCCTCGTCGCCGGCCTCCTCCCGGGCCTTGTCGGCCAGGGCGTTGAGCTGTTCGGCGGATTTCGCCTTCGCCTCCTCCAGGCGGCGCTTCTCCTCCTCGATATCAGCGGCGGCGGCGGTGGACACGGCCGCCTCAGCCCGCTGGTAGAAATAGATGGGCCCCTTGACTACGCCCTTGGAGACGCCTTTTCCCTGCATCAAAATCATATGGTTCCCCTCCTATACAATATGGTTGGGGGCGTCCGCCCGCCGGGCAGACGCCCCCACAACCGGCGTTTACAGGTTATCCTTGAAGAACTGCTCCATGGCGGCGGCGCTGGCGTCCTCGTTCCCGCCCTCGATGGTGACGGTGACGGTCTCGCCCTGCTTGATGCCCAGGCCCATCAGCGCCATCAGCTTGGTGGCCACGGCGGACTTGCCGTCGGCCTTGGCGATGGTGACGGTGCTGTCCACCGCCTTAGCGGCCTTGGCCAGCATGCCGGCGGGACGGGCGTGAATACCTACGGGGTCGGTAATGGTGTAGGTGAACTGCTTCATGGTGGATCTTCCTTTCGTTTTGATGGCCGGACCGGGGGAGGCCGCTCCAGGCTCAGGCGTCGGCGGGCTTGGCTTCGGCGCTTTCACGGCTTTGCTTCTGCTCCATATAATAACACCCATAGGCGGGAATGTGCAACCCCTCCAGAATATATTTTTTTCCGCTGATTAAATCTGTGAATTTTCCCGAATCATGGGGGAAGGTTACGGACTTCTCCTCCCCGGTGAAATTGAATACGCCGATGATTTTCTGCCCGTCCAGATACCGCCCGATGGCCAGCAGGCCGTCGTCCCCGGTGTCCAGTGTCCACACGTCCGCCGCCGCGCTGAAGGCGGGGTTGTTTTTACGCAGGGCGCCCAGGGCGTTGAGCCCCTGGAACACCCGGCCTTCCGGGGTGGAGGGGTCGTCCGCGTGCGCGGCCAGCTCCCAGTTCAGTTTTCCCCGGTGGAGGTAGCGGCTGTCCTCCGCCTTGTTGGGATCGGCCTTGTAGCTGTAGTCATTGATCTGGGCGATTTCGTCCCCGCTGTACAGCAGAGGGACGCCGGTCTGCATGAACATCATGGCGTGGAGGGTCAGATCAAACCGCACCGCCCGTTCCATGGCTTCCTGGTCCCCCTCGAACCCCGCCTTCTCAATGCCGCACAGGGAGGCGGTGGTGCCGCACTGCCGGGCGTCGCCGCTGGCGGGGTCGGCGTTGTACAGCTCCCCCCGGCTGACGCTGCCCTCCACATGGCCCTGGAACCAGTCGCTGAGGAATTTCTTGTGGGGGACCTCTGAGATGCCCCACTGCCTCAGCGCGGCGTAGTCCAGCCCCCAGCCGATGTCGTCGTGGCAGCGCAGGTAGTTGAGGAACACGTACTGCTTGGGCAGGGCGTTCACCGTGTCCAGCTGGCGGCGCAGCAGCCGGGTGTCCCGGGTGGCCGCGGTGTGCCAGGTGGTGCACATGGTGGTGACATTGTAGAGCAGGTGGCACTCCGGCTTCTCCACCGTGCCGAAATAGGGCACCACTTTGACGGGCTCCATCACCACCTCCCCCAGCAGGATGACGCTGGGGCAGACGATCTCGCCGATCATGCGCATCATGCGCACGATGGTGTGGACCTGGGGCAGGTTGCGGCAGTCGGTGCCCAGCTCCTTCCAGATGTAAGGCACCGCGTCAATGCGGATCATGTCCATGCCCTTGTTGGCCAGGAACAGGAAATTGTACATCATCTCGTTGAACACACGGGGGCTGCGGTAGTTCAGGTCCCACTGGTAGGGGTAGAAGGAGGTCATGACATAATGGCCGCAGTCAGGGAGCCAGGTGAAGTTGCCGGGGGCCGTGGTGGGGAAGACCTGGGGCACGGTCTTCTCGTACTCCTGGGGGATGGAGGGGTCGGCGAAGAAGAAGTAGCGGCTCATGTACTCCCCGTCCCCCGCCCGGGCCCGTTTGGCCCACTGGTGGTCCTGGCTGGTGTGGTTCATGACAAAGTCCATGCACACGTTGACGCCCTTTTTGTGGCAGGCGGCGGTGAGCTGCTCCAGATCGTCCATGGTGCCCAGGTCGGGCCGCACCGCCTGAAAATCAGCCACGGCGTAGCCGCCGTCGCTGCGGCCGGGGACGGTGTCCAGGAAGGGCATCAGGTGGATTAGGTTCACCCCGATCTTCTCAATGTAGGGCAGCTTTTTGCGCACGCCGTTCAGGTCCCCGGCGAAGTTGTCGATGTACAGCATCATGCCCATCAGGTTGTTGGAGCGGTACCACTCGGGATCGGCCTCCCGCTCCAGGTCCCGCCGCTTTAGGGCGGCGGAGCGCTCCTCCGCGTAAACCCGCAGCTCGCCGCACAGTTCGTCGAACATGGCTTCGTTGTCATACAGCTCCATGTACAGCCAGCGCAGCTCGTCCAAGTGGCGCTCCAGCCGGGTTTGGAATAAAGTCTCTTCTTTCTTCGTCATGAATGGCACCTCTTTCCCCATCTGCGATGGGTTTTTTTGTTATTTTACCTGGATAACCTGATCCAAAGCCTTACAGGGGCCGGCACTGGATGGAGGGTGGGTTCGGGCGGGTTTCTGGCCTCCTAGGGCTCGGCGTCCTTAACAGCCGAACAGCCGGGTCAGCACGAAGGCCACGCCGGAGGAGGGAGGCACATTTTTCCCGGCTCGGTAAGGGCCCCGTCGATATCCAGAAAAATCAGTTTGCGTTCCATAGCGGCCTCCTGTCTGCACATAGATGAAATTGATTCCATATCGAATGATAGCAGAAAACATCCCCCGGCGCAAGGGGCTGGGCAGCAGAGGGCAGGGCAACAGCATTTAAAATTAGCGAGAGATATGGTAAGCTAGAGGTATGGAAGTGAAAGAATTAAGGACAGCGTTGGCAGAGCTGGAGGATCCACGGCGGACAGACCGGGGGCACATTCTGCAC
>CATKZW010000035.1 GCA_949841465.1 uncultured Oscillospiraceae bacterium | reverse complement strand
AGGCCAAGCTGCTGAAACTCAACAGCGGCCACATTGAGTTCGTCATGGACTGTATGCGGCAGAACACCACGAAAATCCGCAACATCAAGAAATACCTGCTGGCGGTGCTGTTCAACGCCCCCAGCACAATGGGAAGCTACTACACCGCCCTCGTCGCCCACGATATGGCGGAGGGAAAAATCTGACAAAGGAGGCCCCGACTATGAAACAGGGCGCATTGATTTTCGACGAGCGGACAGACCGCTATGACATCCGCTTTGACCTGGCCGACTACTACGGCGGTCTGCACTGTGGACAGTGCTTCGACGTGATGGTGGGAGGCCGCTGGAAGCCCACTCGGATTGAGTACGCCGCCGACTGGTATCTGGTGGGCGTCCGGGCCGACGACCTGAACGGCCTGCGGGTGCGTATCTGATGCGGATTTACCTGCGGCGGCTGGTAGTGCCGCCTTAGTTTTTATCCCAACTTCTGGCAAAGGAGGTATGACACTTGCAGGAGGAAGTCACTCAAAAGACCATCGCGTTATCCATGAAAACCGGGAAGCTGACGGCCCAAGTGCTGCAAACCGCCCTGAAAAAGTTTTTGGAGGCCAAGAAGCACGGCCCCAAGCTCCATCAGGGCCAGCAGAGCCTAAAGCAGTTGAAGCAGCACGGGGCGGCGCTGTCCAACATCGAGATCACGGACGCCAACATCGCCGCTTTCAAGCCCTGCGCCAAGAAATACGGCGTGGACTTCGCCTTGCGAAAGGACAAGACCACCCAACCGCCCCACTACATCGTCATTTTCAAGAGCCGGGACGCGGACAATCTGGAACAGGCTTTCAAGGAGTTCACCGCCAAGAAGCTGTCGAGAGAGGCCAAGCCCTCTATTCGCAAGGCGCTGTCCGTCCTGCGGGAAGCGGCTGGCCGGAACGTCCAGCGGGCCAAGGAGAAGATCAGGGAAAGGGGGATGGAGCGTTGAAACCTGACCTGAAAAAGCTGGTAATCCTCAACCTGCCCTATCTGCTGTTTGTGTACCTGTTCGGCAAGCTGTCGGAGGCGTGGCGGCTGGCTGCGGGGGCGGACGCTTCTCAAAAGCTGGTGCATCTGCTGGACAGCCTGGCGGCGGCGTTTGCCAACGGCCTGCCCAGCTTCCACCCTTTTGACCTGTGTATCGGCGTGGCGGGCGCGGTGCTGGTGCGGCTGGCGGTGTACCTGAAAGGCAAGAACGCCAAGAAGTACCGCCACGGCATGGAATACGGCAGCGCCCGATGGGGCGGAGCCAAAGACATAGCCCCATATATCGACCCCGTATTTGAAAATAACATCCTGCTCACGCAGACCGAACGGCTGACGATGAACGGCAGGCCCAAAGACCCCAAGACCGCCCGGAACAAGAATGTGCTGGTGATCGGCGGTTCCGGCAGCGGCAAGACGAGATTTTTTGTCAAACCCAACCTCATGCAGATGCACAGCAGCTATTGCATCACTGACCCGAAAGGCAGCCTCTTGATCGAGGTAGGCCAGCTTTTGAGGCGGGGCGGCTATCGGATAAAGGTGCTGAATACCATCAATTTTTCCAAATCCATGCGGTATAACCCGTTCGCCTATCTGCACAGCGAAAAAGACATCTTGAAGCTGGTAAACACCATCATCGCCAACACCAAGGGCGACGGCGAAAAATCCACAGAAGATTTTTGGGTGAAGTCCGAACGGCTTTTCTATACCGCCCTGATCGGCTACATCTGGTACGAGGCCCCGGAGGACGAAAAGAATTTCACCACCCTGCTTGAAATGATAAATGCCAGCGAAGCGAGGGAGGACGACGCCGAATTTCAAAGTCCCGTGGATGAAATGTTCGCCCGGCTTGCGGAAAAGGAGCCGGAGCATTTTGCCGTCCGGCAGTATCAAAAATTCTTGCTTTCCGCTGGCAAAACTCGTTCCTCGATCTTGATTTCCTGCGGGGCAAGGTTAGCGCCCTTTGACATCCGGGAAGTCCGTGAGCTGATGGAAACCGACGAAATGGAGCTGGACACCCTGGGCGACCGCAAAACGGCGCTGTTCCTGATTATGAGCGACACGGACACGACTTTTAATTTCATTCTGGCGATGCTGCAAAGCCAGCTTATCAATCTGCTGTGCGACCGGGCCGATGATGTGTACGGCGGGAGGCTTCCCGTCCATGTGCGGCTGATTTTGGACGAGTTCGCCAACATCGGGCAGATACCCAACTTTGACAAGCTGATCGCCACCATCCGAAGCCGGGAAATCTCGGCTGAACAAATTTCATCCGGGCAAAGATGACCACAGCGACGCTCCGCTGTTCTATACCGTGATCCATGGGATACAACAGAAGATGTCTCCTGATACGGTAGCTGCGTTCTTTACAAAGTACGGCAGCATGGCAAAGACTGTTTGCCCGGAAGTCCCGGAACACATCCACCCGCATATGATGCGGCACACACGGGCAATGCACTTATACCGGTCTGGGATGCCCATGGTGCTGCTTTCGCAGTATCTTGGCCATGCACAAGTTGAAACTACGATGATTGGAAACATACTTCCGGCAGTTCACCATATCCACGGCGCAGAAAATAATGTGATTATGGACATGGCCCTTGTCAATGTGGGTTGTCAGCACATAGGGGTACTTGCCCTGCAAAACCTCGTCGGCCAACCGCCGCCCAATCTCGTGGGCCTGCTCCGGCGTGGCCTCGCCGGGAGCAAAGGACTGTATCAGGTGGTGGGCCAGATTATTGCCTTTCTGGATAGCCTGGGCCAACAGCATTTCAAACTCGATGTCCGCCGTTTCATAGGAACAGCCAAAGGAGGACATCAGCATTTTCCCGTCTGTCTTGTCCGGGTTCTCGATGTAGTCAAGGGCCTGTTTCAGCGTTGACTTGATAGGATGTATCTTTGTGATCGCCATATCTCCGCCAGTGCCCCCTTGATGTCCTCCATGTCCTGTGCGTACACTGTGCCGGTGCTGTTCACCCTGCGGGCGATCTGATTGACATTAACGCCGATCTTCTGTATCTCCGCTGTCTGCGCCCGGATGTCGCTGGTGTCCACGTTGACGATGTAGCCGTCAATCAGCATCTTCCGGGCATAGGCCGAAAAATTGGCCGTATGGAGCAAGGCCATTTTCTGCTGTATCAACGCTTGTTCCTCCGCCGTCACCGGGACACGCAGCACGATCTTCCGCTTCCTGTTCGCCATGCGTCACCTCCGTTCTGCATGACGGCCTGCACATCCTCCGGGCCATAGCCGCTGCCCAGCGTAGAGCTCCGCCAGCGGGCAGGCCGCTCATAGCCGGGGAGCTTGAACGAGAGAACGCCGCCCCGCCCATGCACCACCTGAACGCCAGCGGACTCCAACAGGGAGAGAAACGCCGGGAGGTCAGCGGGCCGCTGGGCAAGGGCGGTATCTATGGCAGATCGTAGCTGCTCCTTTTGGGAGGGCCGACGATCCGCGCCCAGCCATTGCCCATAATGTAGAAACTTCCCTTTGCTGTGCAGCTTGGGATTTTGAATAACAGATAAGTCATGCTCCAGACATACCCTGTCGGAGAGCCGCCGCAGGGCAAAGGTGGAGCCGAGGAAGTTGCGGAACTTCCGGGAGTAGTCATAGGCCGTGGAATTGTAATAGATGTGGTTGTGAATATGCCCTTTGTCGATGTGCGTACAGACAAAGAATTGATACTTTCCCTTTGTCCAGCGCATAACAGTTTCATATCCGATTTTATTTGCTTCTTCCGGGGTGATTTCCCCTTGGGGGAACGCCTGCCGGATCTGATAGCAGAGCGCCCCATGCTCCGCAGGCCGTCCGGCTGCCGCCTGATATTGCTCCTTGATGAGCATAAACTCCAGATGGGCCGTTTTGGGATCGCAGAGGTACGCAGACACCGCCCCCAGCTTCTCAGGGTTCAGGCCATAGTCAAAGCGATCCTTCAGGCTTTGCAGAGCTGTCCGCTTTGCGGCCTGCTTATGGGATTTGATAAAAGTCGCCGCCGTGGGCTTCACCTCGCTTCCACAAAAAAGTGGCAGCGGTTAAGTTACCGCTGCCACTCCGAACAGTTGCCATTATTCTTGATCTTTGACGTACTCGCTCCATGACTTTCCATATAAATGATTACAACACACATCTCTCAACAATTTTCTGAAACCGACTAAAAAATTGAGGTTAATAGTGCCATCCGGTTTTTCATAGATATATCGCCAGTAATCAAAAGCATCAGATATGTTGTCAAGCAATTCATTAAACATATTTTCGTTTTGAGAGTTAAACCATGCCTGCAATGCCCGCTCAACAGACAACGCAGTTTGGTCATCTATTGTTTTGAACTTTTCCCACAAACTTTTCAAATCGTGGCGATATTTATGCTTTAATTCTTCGACTGACACACCATGAAAAACCAATAGCGTTTTAATAAACACCTCACACGCAAAAGCTGAATTTACAATGCCTGATACCGAATGGGATTTTGTTCTGTACTTTATATTGTTGGGCTCTATTTGGCAATATTCTGCACAATCAACGAAAGCACACGCGTGTTCAAACATACGATAAACAACAGGTGAAGCACCGTTCCCCTGCTGGTAAAATCCCCGTTCATGCGTGGGAACAGGAGCAGACGATGCTTCAACAAGAGTACAAGGCTGAGTATGAGCAGTACAAGCCTATCCAGGACGATTTGCGGCAGCTTCAGCAGGTGAAGCGGAACGCCGATACCGCCATGCGCCAACAAGAGCAGACATGGGAAAAGAACCGGGAGACGGAGCGGTAAGCCGTGGTGGCGGACGAAATGTCCGCCACCAGATTGTGAGATGTGGGTAAGGTGGCCGAAAAATTTTCGGTCACCTTCATCAACGTGGCGGAAAAAATTTCCGTGACCTTCAGATCTACGGTCAAATCCATCCTTCGCAATGAGGTTTATCTTGGCCACATGGTACAGAACAAAACGGGCAATCTTTCCTACAAGGTTCACAAGCAGATTGCCAAGCCGGAGAGCGAATGGATCAGGGTGGAAAACACTCATGAGCCGCTGATTTCACAGGAGACATGGAATATGGTGCGGGAGTTGGATGCCTGGAAAGCAAAATTCCGGAGCAGCAAGAACGGAGAGACAGCATTATTCACAGGCGTTCTGTTCTGCATGGACTGCAAATCCCCTATGCGGCACTATAGGGATGGCCGGAAGCGCAAGGACGGAAGCCCCTCCACCTATCAAAGTTACGCCTGTAACCGTTATGTCACCGGCGGCAAGACCGTTTGCTCAGGCCACATTGTCAACCAGAGGGTACTGATTGAACTTCTGTTGATCGACATCCGTTTCAAAGCAGCGCTGGCGCAGAATCAGCCTGACACTCTCAAGGATAAGATCATGGCTCAAAAGAATGCTGCCGGGCTGGAGCAGCGGAAAACACTCCAGGCAACCGTGGATGCAATGGATAAACGGCTGGCGGAGTTGGAGAAGCTGGTGGTTGCGGCCTACGAGGACAAGGTGAAGGGTGCGATCCCGGAGATGGTATGTGTCCAGTTGCTGAAGCGGTATGAGGATGAGCGCACAAAGAAGCTGGAACAGCGGACAAAGTTGTCCGCCCAGTTGGAAACCTGCCAGGAGGATGAGAAGGCTGCTGATGATTGGCTGGCGATGATTCGAGACTACTCCAAGCTGGAGGAACTGGACCGTCCGACGCTTCTGCGGCTGGTGAAGCGCATTGAGGTCGGAGAGCGCAGGACAGTCAACGGACGCGATGAGCGTGACATTAAAATCTATTACAATTTTGTCGGATTTGTGGAACTGTAATTACATCATTCTTTATGAAAAATATTCTAACGAATGGTACGTTCGGGACTCCAGCCGCAAGGTGCGGGCCGTTCTCAAGGCCAAGGCGGAGCGTGGGGAACGTCTCGGCACCAGAGCGCCCTACGGCTACAAAAAGGACGAAGCTGACAGCAAAAAGCTGGTGGTAGATGAGGAAGCCGCCGCCATTGTCCGCCGGATATTCGCCATGTGCGCCGCTGGCAGCGGGCCGAGCCAGATCGCCCGCAAATTAAGTGAGGAGCAGATCCTGTGCCCCACGACTTATGCCTATCAGAAATTCGGGGTCGGTCATGTGTCGCTAAACCTGGAAAAACCATGCCATTGGATGGACAGCACGATTGCGAATATGCTGGAAAACGAGTTGTATCTGGGCAATACCATCAACATGAGATTCAGCAGCAAATCTCACAAGGACAAGCGGAAGGTGGAACACCCCAGAGAAGAATGTCTGGTGTTCGAGAGGACGCATCCCGCGCTGGTGACCCAGGAGGTCTGGAACATCGTCCAGCGGGTGCGGCAGAACAGGCGCCGCCCCACCAAGATGAACGAGCAGAACAAGTACTCCGGGCTGGTGGTATGCGCAGACTGCGGGGCCACCATGGTGCTGCACCGGGCGCATACGATGAAACCCACCTGGAACAACTTCACCTGCCGCACCTATAAGAAAGAGGGGGCTGAAGTCTGCACCGCCCACTACATCCGGGAGTGTGTGCTGGATGAAGTAATCCTGGAGGACTTGCGGCGAGTGACAGCGATGGCTAGGGAACATACCAGGGAGTCCGCGGAGTACATCGGCAGCAGGCAGTCCGCTGAGATCCAGCAGGAGATCCGCAGGCAGGAACGGGAACTGACCGCTATGCGGAAACGTGGAGCGGAGCTGGATGCCATCTTCAAAAAACTGTACGAGGATCGGGTACTCGGCCATATCTCGGTGGAGCAGTTCCAGACGCTGTCTGGCGGCTACACCGAGGAGCAGACAAAACTGGCAAATGAGATTTCCCGCAAAAGAAACGGCTATCCAGAAACTGCGGGATACGGTTTCCAGCACCGATGGTTTCATCGCCAAGGCCAAGCGGTACACGGATATCACGGAGCTGACACCGGAGTTGCTGCGACTGTTCATCCAGAAAATTGTGGTACACGAGAAAAGCACGAAGTGGTCGAAAAAGGCTATGCAGACCATCGAAATCCACTACAGCGACATCGGCTGCATTGGTGGGGAAGTCCCGCAGAACAAGGAAAACCCCCGGCAGGAGATTTCAGCATAATTCCTGCCGGGGTGCTTCCCCGAGTCGTAGATACCCCTGTTAGGGGTAGGCCATACGTCTCCCGGCTTTTTTTGCGCAAAATAGATCATATGAATGGACAGGCGCTGGCCTGGTGCGATAAAGTCAACGGGAACGTACACGCCACCACCAACGAGATTCCCTTTGAGCGGCTGAAGAAAGAGGGGCTGAACCCCCTTACGCGGGAGTACATCATCGATAAGATCAACCTGAGGCGGGTACAAAAAGACTGCCTCATCCCGTGTGTTGATGATTTTGGAAAAGACCAACCCGGACAACGGAGTGGTTTCGGCTTGGAGAGGAGGGGCAACTTCGCTCTACTCGCCATGCCCGAAAGGGCGTGGCGAGTAGAGCGAAGTTTGTCCCGACGAGGTTGTCAATCTTCAGCACTATAGAAGGCTTACATTGAAACAGACGATGGACGCCGAAAATGTTCTGTTAGAACAGGGTAAGGTCATTGATTTCCCCTTGAAACCCTCCGATTTGTCCAGATATGACGAGGTGCTGTATGACTGAATTTACCATGGACAGGCTGAGGGAGAACCTGGAAGCCCTCAAGATGAAAAACACATTGGAAATTCTAGACAACTACCTGGAACGGGCTGTGGCAGAAAACCTTAACATTGTGGACGTTTTGGACCATATCTTTGCGGAGGAGGCCAAATCCAAGCGGAAACGGGCCTATGAAAAGCAAATTCAGATGCCCGGCTTTCCCATCAAGAAGACCCTGGACGACTTTGACTTCTCCTTCTAGCCCTCCATTGACAAGCGTCAAATCGACGAGCTGGCCACCATGCGTTTCCTGGAAAATGGCGAGAATGTGGTTTTCCTCGGCCCGCCAGGTGTGGGCAAGACCCATCTGGCCTCAGCTTTGGGCCTTGTGGCCGCCCAGCATAGGTTCTCCACTTACTATGTGAATTGCCACCAGCTCATTGAACAACTCAAAAAGGCCCATTTTGAGAACCGCCTGCCGGACAAGCTCAGGATACTGGCCAAGTACAGGATGCTCATCATTGACGAGATTGGTTATCTCCCTATGGACATCCAGGGCGCCAATTTGTTCTTCCAACTCATTGCCAGACGGTATGAGAAAACGTCCACCGTCTTTACCTCCAACAAGACCTTCTCCCAGTGGAACGAGGTCTTTGCCGACGTTACCATTGCCTCCGCTATTCTGGACCGTGTTTTGCACCATTGTACCGTGATCAATATCAAGGGCGAGTCTTACCGCCTGAAGGAGCGCAAGGAATTTATGCGCCAGAAACAGCAAATCGTGAACACTCTTTTCCAGCAAGGAAGTATCTGATTCTGTTATCCCCCCGCCGAAAAATGACAAAATTTCTTCGGCGTTTTCTTACAATTTCAGATTGGCGTTGACAGCGCTGACACCGGAAGGCGCCAACCTCCACCAGTGGCTTATCCGGGATGAAATGGGTATCTACAGCCCGCTGGACGATTTGATGGCGAACGCCGATTTGGGCGGCAAAACCGTACTCTATATGCTGGACGCCATCATCTGCGCTCCCTCAGAGGGCGCTTCCATCACCGGAGACAATTCTCGTTGGCAGCAAGCCCCCTTTAACGACCATTACACTGCCAGCGTGTTTGTATCCCAGAACCCAGTGGCCATCGACAGCGTGGGGGCCGACTTCCTGATGAACGAGCCCACGATCACCAGCCGCAACGGTTCTTTGCGGGATAACCCCACTGTGGAAAACTATCTTCATGAGGCCGGTCTGGTCGGTCACGAGCCTTCCGGCACAACCTACACGGACAGCAAAGGTGGTACGATTGCCAATTTGGGCACTCACGAGCACGGGAATAATTTTGTAGCTAAGCAATATAGCCGAAATTTGGGCAAAAATGAGGGGATTGAGCTAATTTGCCTCAAGAAATAGCATTTGTTTAAAATGCGGTTATTCCTTGCACGCTCGTTCTATTAAGCCTTGAAACCGCTGTTCATGCCATGTTATAATTGTGAAAGCATCTGTCAACAGAAAGAGGTACAAAGACATGACAAAAGTGGTTTTTATCGATTACATGGGCACCACCGTGGATGAGCGCAGCCCGGAGATGGCGGAGATCGTCCGGCGCATCTGCAAAAACAGCGGCGTCCATGACCCCCGGCAGGTCCAGCGGTTCATCCTGGACACACGCCGCCGGTATGAGACGGACAGCTATTTGGACGCTTACCTCACCGAGGACGAGATCGTGGACCGGCTCATTTCGGATATGGAGGCACAGATCGGGCTGGCGGACGAGCGGGCCGCCCTGCGCGACCTGATTCGCAGCCACTGGGTCAACGCCCCGGTATTCCCGGATGCCCACGCCTTTTTTGAGCAGTGCCCAGTCCCCATCTATATCATCACAAACAACGGGCTGCCCTACATGGAGCGGGCCCTGCGGCACAACGGGCTAAAGGCGGCGGGGGTGGTCAGCGCCGATACCGTCCGGGCCTACAAGCCCCACCGGGAGGTATTCGACGAAGCCCTGCGGCTCAGCGGCTGCGCGCCGGACGAGGCCGTCCATATCGGGGACTCCTATGCCACCGACGTAGTGGGGGCGAGGAGTGCGGGGATCAGGCCAGTGCTGCTCCTTCGGGGAGGAACACAACAGCACGACAACGTGGACGCTGTAGACGACTTGGCACACGCCTTAAATTTGATTTTCAACTAGATAATAAAGATGATCCTGTGTACCTGTTCATGGATAGGAAGAGCGCTGAGGGCAAGCCCTACTTGGTCTACATGACCGCTGGCGCTAATAAATTCCTGCGCATCTACCTATGGCAGGGTATGGGAATATTTGGCTTCGCTGGAGAAACCTTCTGCGCTTGACCCCGGTGAGCATGCCTGCTCCTTTGCCACATACAGTTTTTAGGCCGGCGCTTTGGTGGCGGCCTTTTTCTCGTACCCGCTTATTTCCCTCATTTTTCCGCTTTCCTGCAAATTCCCTCTTGCCTTTATATTTGCGGACTGTGGAGAAACGCATAGGGCTTACCACGTTCCACGTAACAAATAATTGTGTGTGCTTTAGGAGCCATCTATGAGCCGGGAGAGACTGTGTCCATTTGCCGAGAGGTATCCACAACCCCCTCAGCCGCTCTCCGTACCTTTTTGGTCCAGGCGTATCAGCCTTATTTCGCCTGCGCAATCCTGACGACTCTTATGGCTATATTGTTATAGATGCTCTCTCTTTTTACTGGTATAATCATACCACCAAAAAAGGAGGAACGCAATATGATACGTCTGCTTCTAGCTGTGATCTATTTATCCTTCATCAGCCTGGGGCTGCCCGACTCTCTGCTGGGCTCCGCGTGGCCGGTGATGCACGCTGAATTGAATGTTCCCATGTCATGGGCCGGAGCCATCTCCATCATCATTTCCGCCGGCACCGTGGTGTCCAGCCTGCAAAGTGACCGGCTCACCAAAAAGCTGGGCACCGGAAAGGTGACTGCGGTCAGTGTAGGCATGACTGCCGCGGCCCTGCTCGGCTTTTCCATCAGCAATTCCTTTTGGATGCTGTGCCTGTGGGCGATTCCATATGGCCTGGGCGCGGGGAGCGTAGACGCGGCGCTGAACAATTACGTTGCCCTGCGCTATGCCAGCCGCCATATGAGCTGGCTCCACTGCATGTGGGGGCTGGGAGCAGCCATAGGGCCCTATGTCATGGGCCTTGCCCTGTCCGGCGGTTCCGGGTGGAATATGGGCTATCGGTATATCGCTGTGCTCCAGGCGGCGCTTACCGTGATCCTGATGGTGAGCTTGCCCCTCTGGCGCGTCCATCAGAGCCCGGAGACCGAGGCGGAGGGAACGGCCGCGCCGCCTCTGACCCTGCCGCAAATCTTTCGCATCCCCGGCGCAAAGGAAGTCATGGTCACCTTTTTCTGCTACTGCGCTTTGGAGCAGACCACGATTTTGTGGGCCAGCAGCTATTTGAATCTGCAAAAGGGCGTTCCGGCGGAAACGGCGGCGGGCTATGCGGGGCTGTTCTTTATTGGCATCACAACGGGCCGGGCCCTCAGCGGCTTCCTGACAATGAAGTTCAGTGATGGGCAAATGGTCCGGCTGGGACAGGTCACCGCGGCGCTGGGCATCCTTGCCATGCTGCTGCCCCTGCATGAATACGTCACGTTGGCAGGGCTGGTGTTCGTTGGGCTGGGCTGCGCCCCTATTTATCCCTGCGTCATCCACTCCACCCCGGATCATTTTGGCGCGGACAAATCCCAAGCGGTGATCGGCGTGCAGATGGCCAGCGCTTATGTGGGCACCTGCTTGATGCCGCCTCTGTTTGGCCTTATCGCCGCCCACATCAGCACGGCGCTGCTGCCGGTATATCTGCTGGCCATCCTCGCCGTCATGGTGGTGATGCACGAGGCATTGCTGCGCCGGTCCAAACCAGATTTTGTCAGTTGATAAGCGGTGTCAAAAACCATGCGCTATGATCGGCTTGCCTTTCACAGAGGAAGAGCGTATCATGTATCTGCAATATGCTCAATTTAGTTGTGAAGGGAGCGGTCGCTTTGAGTACGCGCACAACGGATGGGTGGCAGTGAACGACGACCTGACCAGTTACCTGCCCGACGACACCGAGTCCCGTCAGGGCCTCACCGTGATGGACGAGGAGTTCGTCACCTTCGGCACCAACCGCATCAGAGCGGCTGCTTGGCGGGATGCGTCAACAACGGCGTTATCAACGGCCGCAAGGACGTGGGCGGGCGGCTGGAGCGGCTGTCCCTGCCCCAGGCCGCGCAGGAGCCCGCGGCCAAGTCCCAGGAGGCGCAGGAGCCCGCGGCCAAGCCTTAACCGGGATGAAAGTGCAAAAAGAGCGTCAGGGAATCGCCCTGACGCTCTTTTTCTGATTCTCGCCGTCTTTATATAGGGAACAAAGTTGAAAAACGCCGATTTCGCTTTTTCAATCAGCGGGCCGCGGCTCATCGGGCGGACCAATGGATACAACGGAATAATCCCCAAAGCGAAGGATATCACCGACGGTAAAGTCCAGCGGAGCTTTAAATATGGGGCCGTCCACCGCCAGGGTGTGATACTCTCCGTTTTCGCCGCAGACGTCAATGCCTGCCTGCTCCATGATTTCCACGGCCTCAGCGTCGAGATACCGCCCCAGCAGGCTTTCCGGCAGGAGGGTGTTGTTGACGCTTTTGATGAGGCAGCGGAAACCCAGCCGGATGAGCTCAGCCACGTTGTCCCGTCTGCCCCGCTGCCACAGGGGGAAGAAGGGGGTCAGGCCGGTGCTGGTGCATCGCGCCTCCTCCCAGGCCCGGTTTTCTTCCAGGTCGATGTCGCTGAAGGCGGCCCCCTCCGCGCCCATGGCCCTGGCTTTCAGCAGCCCGGCCTCCAGCGCGGCATGGTAGTCCGCCCCGTCCGACGGGCACAGCACCATGGGCAGGCCCAAAGCGCTTTCGTACTGTCTCAGCATATCCGGGTCTGCGCCGTGGAAATAGGAACGCCCCTCGTTTTTCTTCACCATGACCAGCAGGCACACCGGCGTGTGCCCCGCCTGGATCATCTTGTGCAGGGCCAGGGTGCTGTCCTTCCCGCAGCTGTAGGACATGACGAATTTCATGCCGGGCCCTCAGTGCACCCGAGCGCCCCGCTCGCAGCGGTTGCCCCAGGAGTCGATGAGCTCATTGCCCCGATAGACGCAGATGATCTCGCAGTTGTTGGAGCAGCCGCCGCAGCTGGCCTCCCGGGTGCGGAACTCCATGTCCTCCATGGCGAAGTCGAACTCCTGCCGCCCGCTGCCCCGGCGGGCCAGGATGGCCACGCCCAGCGCCCCCATCAGATGGCCGTTGGGGTCCACGATGACCTTGCAGCCCAGGGTGCGCTCGAAGGCGGCCACCACGCCCTGGTTTTTGCTCACGCCCCCCTGAAATACCACCGGGGAGACGATCTTCTTGCCCTTGCCCACGTTGTTCAGGTAGTTGGCCGCCACCGCGTTGCACACGCCCGCGATGATGTCCTCCCTGGGGTGGCCCATCTGGATCTTGTGCACCAGGTCGGACTCGGCGAACACGGTGCACCGGGCGGCGATCTGGGTGGGGTGGGTGGAGCGCAGGGCGTAGTCGCCGATCTCCTCCACCTCGATGCCCAGCCGCTTGGCTTGGCTGGACAGGAAGGCCCCCGTGCCCGCAGCACACAGGGTGTTCATGGCGTAGTCCACCGCCACGCCGTTCTCCACAAGGATGATCTTGGAGTCCTGCCCGCCGATCTCCAGGATGGTGCGCACGTCGGGGTAGAAGGTGGTGGTGCCCACCGCGTGGGCGGTGATCTCATTCTTCACCATGGTGGCCCCCACGATGGTGCCCACCAGCTTGCGGGCGGAGCCGGTGGTGCCGGTGGCTACGATCTTGTACTTTTCCTTGTCGAACTGCCCCTCCAGCAGCCGCACCAGCTCCTTCACCGCGCCGATGGGGTCGCCCTGGGTCCAGATGTACTGACTGGACAGGATGTTGTTCTTCTTATCGATGATAACGCCCTTGGTGGAGATGGAGCCCACGTCAATGCCCAGGTAGGCGTGTTCCATGTCAGATTACCTTCTTTCTCATGTCAATCATATCGTAAAACGCCTCCAGCCGGGTCATGAGCCCCACGTCGCTGGTCTGGGCGTCATAGGTCAGGTAGAGCACGGGGATCTTATAGTCCGCGCTGATGTTCTGGAGGACAGGCATCACATCGATCTCCGGCGTGCACCCGGCGGACTTGATGTGGACGATGCCGTCATACCCCCGCTCCGCGCACTCCCGGGCGTACCAGATGTTGGCGGTGGAGGTGGGCCCCATGTCGTACCGGCACAGGTCCTGAATCTTCACCCGCAGGTTCTTCTGCCCGCTGCCATAGTGCAGGAACTGGTTGGTCACGTTCATCCAGCGGTGGACCTCCACCCGCATATCGGCCAGCTTCTGCTCCAGCTCCAGGTTGGAGAAGGCGTCCATGGCGGTGTAGAACTCGCCCACGACGCCCACCCGCAGGGGCTTCTGGGGCTTGTCCAGCGGCACGGACTGGAGCGCCCGCTTGGCGGCCCGGTAGCCCGCCTCCACGTCGCCGCGGTTCTGGGCGGTGTACATGGCGGTGAGGAAGTCCTGGTACGCCTGCCTGCTCTGGCCGGGGACGGCGTCAAAGCCGCAGTTTTTGTAATACTCGCCGGTGATCTCGTCCACATACTCCGCCATCCGCAGTCCCTCCAGGAACTGGGTCAGGAACCGGGCGGGGTTGGCCTTGGGGTTGAACCGCTTCACAATGCGCAGGTATTCCTTTTTCTTGCCCATGTCGTAGTCCGACAGGTTGATGAAGTCGAACTGATATCCCAGGTCCCGCAGGATCTGCTCCAGCAGCTCCCCGTAGTACCCCAGGCGGCAAAGGCCGTGGGTCATGAGCAGGGTGTCCGCCCCGGCCTCCAGCGATTCGATCATGCTGCCCAGCATGGTCTTAAAGGGGGTGCACACGAAGTCCGGGCTGTACTTGGTGCCCAGCTCCATGGTGCGCTTGGTCAGGGCGGGGGGCATGACGTACCGGCACCCCAGGGCCTGCTCTACGATGTATTTGAAGGCGCAGTTGTACTCCGCGTACCGGGGAAAAGAGACGCTTCTATTTTTTGCTTCCGCCATTACAGCTTCCCCTCCTTAAAGCGGATGATGTCGATAAAGCTCTCCAGCCGGGTCTCCACCCCGGCGGTGCCGCTCTGGCTGTCCAGCACCAGGTTCAGCATGGGCACGCCCTTTACCCGGCGGGTAATGAGCTCGTTGACCATGGCGTCCGGCCCGCAGGGGAAGGCGCTGAGCAGGATGATGCCGTCCACATCGTCCTTGTGCTGCTGAATACCGCCCAATATTTCCCGGCTGATCTCCCACTTGCAGGTGGGGGACAGCTCCCGGCTGTGCTTCAGCGCGGCCTCCCGGTCCACCAGGTCCGCCCGCAGGGAAATCACCCCCGCCCGCTTCAGGTATTCGGTGACGGCCCGGCCCATGTACGGGTCCTCAATCACATAGCTGTGGGCTGCGATGAGTACCTTGATGTTTTCCCGCTTATACAGCTGCTCATGCTTCTGCACGCGCTCCTTGTGGAATGCGGCCTCCGCCTTTTTCGCCGCCTTATAGGCCTTCTTTGCCGCCTTGGCCGTGGAGCCCAGGGCTTTGCCCAGCTCCACAAAAGCCTCCTCCTCGCCCTTTTTCAGCTCCTCGTCCACTTCGTAGGACAGGAACTTCTGCCCGGAATCCCGGAACACGCTGCGCACCAGGTCGGGGGTGGACTCAAACCGGGTGCACATGTTCCGGTGCCGCCCGAAATTGCTCACCCGGGGGACCAGGATGCAGTCGCACCTGCCCACCAGGGCTGCCACATGGCCCAGGTAGATTTTCAGCGACAGGCACGCCTCGTCGATGGCCAGGGCAGTGCCCTGCTCCAGGATGTCCCGGTCGGTGGGGGAGCTGACCACCGTCTCCATGCCCAGCTCCTGGAAGAAGGTCTTCCAAAGGGGGGCGTACCGGTAATACAGCAGGGCCCGGGGCAGCCCGATGGTTATTGTCTGCTTCTCCATGCTCACATCACTCCATGGCATCATTTAAAATACTGGGGATATTCCGCCCGGAGGGCGGCGGCATCGATCCGATACCGGTTCAGGTGCTTCTCCATCAGCGCCTTGGCGGCGGCGGGGTCCCGGCGCTCGATGGCGTCCACCAGGTCCACGTGGTCCTGGACGATTTTCAGATTCTTCACTGAGGAAAGGGCCATGCTCCGCACCCGGTCAAAGTGGATGGAGATGTTCTGCATCAGGGCA
Source organism: uncultured Oscillospiraceae bacterium (assembly GCA_949841465.1). Classification (GTDB taxonomy): domain Bacteria; phylum Bacillota; class Clostridia; order Oscillospirales; family Oscillospiraceae; genus Enterenecus. The sequence goes on along the minus strand of CATKZW010000035.1, from coordinate 18,384 downwards.
AAGATCTGGGACTTTCTGGCGATGCTGAACAGCATCCCGTGGAACTCGTTGTCCAGGGTGAGCAGCTGGGTGGAGTAGAAGTCGTCCAGGTAGAGGTTCTGCACCCGGATGTTTTCCCGCAGGCGGTCCAGATCGGCGGGGGCGGCCATCTCGCAGTCCAGCTCCACCACGGCGCACTCCAGCAGGCTGCGCATGAACCGGGACTCCTCCACCATCTCGTAGTCGATGAGGGGGATGGTGCTCTTCTTCTGGGGCTGGATGTCCACAATCTTCACCTTGGAAAGCTCAATGAGCGCCTCCCGCACCGGGGTCCGGGACAGCCCCATCTCCGCGGCCAGTTCGCTCTCGCTGATCTGACTGCCGGGGGGCAGCTCCAGGCTGATGATGCTCTCCTTGATGATCCGCAGGGCGTACTCGCCGCTGCTCTCCCGGGGCAGACGCTCCAACAGCTTCATCCTGCTTACCTCCAAATTGTTTTTACCTAGTATATCGCATCTTTGCCGAAACTGCAAGACTTGTATACAAGAAGACTAGAGAAAAATAGTTTTAGCAGAACATGATTGAAAAAGATGGAAAATTGGTTGACAAGGTCGGTCTATTGTGATAGACTCTCCTTAAGGTCGATCGAGATAGACCAAAGGAGGCATACCCCATGGACAACCTGAGATTAGCCGAGGGCGAATACCGCTTCGCCTGCATTGTCTGGGACAACGAGCCCCTGCCCTCCGGGAAGCTGGTGGAGCTGTGCGGACAGCAGCTGGGCTGGAAGAAATCCACCACCTATACCGTGCTGAAAAAGCTGGTGGACCGGGGAGTGCTGCGCAACGACAGCGCGGTGGTCACCGCCGCCGTCCCTAAGGAGGCCGTGCTGCGGGAGGAGAGCCGCGCGGTGGTGGAACGCACCTTTGACGGCTCCCTGCCCTCCTTCCTGGCCCACTTCATGGGTGGGCGCACCATTTCCGACGCCGAGGCCGACGAGCTGAAGGCCGTCATTGACCGTTTCAGAGAGGGGGATTACCATGATTGACCTGCTGGCATCCCTGTTCAACGCCCTGTCTCCCCTGTGGGAGATGAGCCTAACCGCCGCCTACACCGCCGCCATTGTGGCGCTGCTGCGTTTGGTGCTGAAGAAGCGGGCCCCCCGGCAGGTTTTGTGCCTGCTGTGGCTGGTGGTATTTGCCCGGCTGCTGATCCCGGTGTCCCTGGAGAGCCCGCTGTCCATTGTCCCCGACGCCCGGCAGGTGCAGCAGATCACCGGGCAGGTCCCCGCCGCGCCGAAGCAGGGCGGGGGGCAGACCGTGACCCACCAGCCCGCCGTGCAGGACCCCGTCCAGGGCCTTGACCCGGTGCAGAAGCCCGCCCAGGGCCAGCCCTCCGGCGTGACGGCGGACCCCGTCTCCCAGGGCGGCGTGAACACCGGCGCCGGGCCCGTCCTCACCGCTCCCGACGGTGCGACCCCCGTCACCCCCCAGCCCGAGCCCCAGGAGGGCTTCCCCTGGCCGGCCCTGCTGGCGGGGATGTGGCTGGCGGGCGCACTGGCCATGGGCGGCTACGGCCTGGTCTCTTACCTGCGGCTGAAAAGCCGCCTGTTCGACGCCATCCGCGCCCAGGACGGCGCTTGGGAGCACCCCGCCGTGGGCTCCCCCTTCATCCTGGGGGTGCTGCGCCCAAAAATCTACCTTCCCGCCGGGCTGTACGGCATGCCGAGGAAATTTATCCTCTGCCACGAGCGGGCCCACCTGCGCCGGCTGGACCACATCGTCAAGCCCATCTGCTGGCTGGCCCTGGCCCTGCACTGGTTCAACCCCCTTGTGTGGATGGCCTTCCTGCTCATGAGCCGCGACATCGAGGCCGCCTGCGACGAGGCCGTCATCCGCCGCCTGGGCCCCAAGGTGAAGGCGGACTACTCCGCCACCCTGCTCTCCCTGGCCACCAACGGGCGGGTGCCCGCCCCCTGTCCCCTGGCCTTCGACGAGGGGGACGCCAAAGGCCGCATCAAGAACGTCCTGCGCTACCGCCGCCCCGCCCTGTGGATCGTGGTGGTCAGCGCGGTGGCGGCGGTGATGGCGGCAGTGTGCCTGCTCACCGACCCGGTGTCCGCCCAGGCCCCGGACGATCCCGATCCGGCCCCCTCCGCCTCCCAGGCCCAGGATGAGGGCCTGAATGCCCTGCTGGACCCCTGGATGGTCGAGGTGCTGGACGGGGAGCGCACCTTCCGCGCCGGCACGGAGGAGTTCAACATCCATCAGCTGCGCGATATGGTGTACGGGGACGAGGATCCGCCCAGGCTGACCCTGGAGGTGGGCAGGCTGGCCATCATCGACCTAGACCGGGACGGGGTCAATGAGATGGTGGTCTGGCCCGTGGACACCCTGGGGGAGCGGGACGACCCCACCGAGATCGGCTACACCACCGGCTACTTTATCTTCCGCCGTCAGGGGGACGCGGTGCGGGTTTACTACCCCGGCTGGCGCTCCATCGGCACTCTGAAAGCGGACGGCACCTTTGATTGGGGCGGCAGCGCCTCCCACTGGGGCACCGGACGCGCCCGGTTCGATGAAAATGGGAACTTTGAGGTGGAGCAGATCAGCTGGTACGACAATCTCGGTCCGGACGACGAGAACTACTTTGTGGACGGCGTGCGGACCACCCGGGAGGAATTCATAGCCTCCGCCGTCGACGGCCAGGGTGCCAAGCCCGAGCCCGCCTGGTACGTCTTTGAGGACGGCGTGCTCAAGCCCTACCGCCCGGACAATATGGAGCTGGCGGCCCAGACCGGCGACCGGGACAGCGGCGAGGCCAAGCTGTGGCTGGAGGGCGGGGAGATCCCCTGGCTGGAGTGGAACGGTGCCACCACCAGGCTGGACGGCCTCATCACGCCAGCCCAGTCCCCGTTCGTCTACTGCTGGGACTTTGATGGCGACGGCCAAGACGAGGTGGTTGTCACCTGGTATATCAACGGCTACGCCCAGTATGACCTGTATGAGTGGGAGGACGGCCGGCCCGTCCTCAAAACCACCTACGACAGCCAGCAGATGCTGGTGCGGTTCAACAAGAATAACGTGGCGGGGGTTGGGCCATGGCGTGACGGGAGCCTTGGGCTCACGGTAAACTACGCCCATGTGGAGGGGGAGGACACCCCGGAATCCACCGACTTTTACCGGCACTATGTGACCGGCCACGCCCGCCTGCCCGACGATTTCTTCGACGGCGGCTATGAGCACATCCGGGACGGCTATCCCCACGCCTACGCCAACGGGTTCCACTTGGTTTACCTGCAAAGGGATACAGGGAAGTTCTATTTTGACTTCGACGTCTATCTGGCGGACGAGACCATGAAGGAGCTGGACTATGTGGACACCCTGCTGGGCGACCCGCCCCATTCCGAGTACGCCGACCACTATATGCTGGACAAGCCGGTGGGCACGTGCGGATTCTATCTGAGCTATGATGGGACGGAATGGAAGCTGGAGGAGTGGGACCAGATCACCATGGACTATCCGGACCCCACCGCATCGTCCGGCTCCGAGCCCTCTGCCTCCCCCGAGCCCAGCCCTGAGCCCTCCGCTGAGCCGAGCTCTGAGCCCTCGGCCGCGCCTGTGTCCTGTGAGCACGGGCTGGACAACGCCGTGTTCGAGTTCATGGGCGGCATTCTGGTCATCTACTGCGAGGAGGATGGCACCCGTTATCCTGTGCCCGCCGTCACCAACGCCAACTATGAGTCGCACATGCGTGGGGACTTCGACGGCGACGGCCGCATCGAGCTAGCCTTCACCCGCACCGATCCGGACTTCGCACGGGACGACGGAACGCTGCTGATGGCCGACGTGGTGGATGGGCAGTTCCAGACCTACACCTTCGATCCCGCCTATCTGGCCGACGACTTCAACAGCACTGTTACCTATGAACTGGTGGACGAGTACCAGGCGATGAACTTCACCTACCAGGGATATGGCATGCAGGTGGACCTGTCCGAACATTGGACCGCCATGATGACCCACGGGCGCAGCTACTACCCCTTTGCCTACGACCGGGAGACCACATACACCTACGACGGGCAGTGGGCATATGGAGGGATTGACATGACGATCCCCATCTGGCTGGAAGGCGGCTTTGGCGGCCACATCTGCTATCTAAGCTGGGGCCTGCGTTACACTGGAAGCGGCTTCCAGCTCCTCAGCGGCTCCTTTGGTTACAGGATGCCGCAGTGACAAACAGCCCGTCCCGCCTGATTTCCAGGCGGGGCGGGCCTTTGCTCACATCCATTTCAAGTAAATAAATATTCTACTTTATGTGCTTGCCCAGAAACGCCTCCACGGTGGACCAGTACAGCTCCGGGTCCTCCCAGGACGCCTCGCCGTGGGCCGCGCCGGGGATGGACAGCCGCTCCTTTTCCGGGCTGGCGCAGGCGTCGTATACCAGATCCAGCATGTAGTAGGGCACAAAGGTGTCCTCCTCCCCGTGGATGAACAGCACGGGCAGGGCGGTCTTTTTCAGCTGCTCCACCGCCGACGCCTCCTTGAAGCCGAACCCCGCCCGCGCCTGGGTCACCAGGGAGGCCGCGTCCAGCACCGGGAAGGTGGGCAGGTTGAACAGCTCCCGGAGCTGTCCCGCGAACTCGTCCCACACGGAGGAATAGCCGCAGTCCTCCACCACGCACTTCACGTTGGCGGGCAGCTCCTCCCCGGCGGTCATCATCACCGTGGCCCCGCCCATGGAGATGCCGTACAGCACGATCTGGGCCTCGGGGTCCTGTTCCACCAGGGCGCCCACCCAGTCCGCGATGTCCTTCCGCTCCAGCCAGCCCATGCTGACGTACCGGCCCTCGCTGAGCTCGTGGGCCCGGGCGGCGGGGGCCAGGATGTTATACCCCATATCGTAGAACTGGACGGCGGAACGGCCCATATACTGGGGGATACTGCCGTAGCCGTGGCACAGCACGGCGTATTTGTGGCTGGGCTGGGGCTGGGCCAGGTACAGGGCGTGGAGCTTGAGCCCGTCCTGGCTGGTGAGCCAGCGGTCCTCGCTGTTTTCGTCAAGCCAGGCGCTGTCCCCCTCCAGGTCCCACTGCTGGCTGTTGTCGATCATGCCGCCGAACTCAGGGTCCAGGGCAAAGTGGAACAGATAATTGCCCGCGAAGGCCAGCACGCCAAACACCAGCACCACCAGCGCGGCCAGGGCAATGGGGACGATTTTCCCGGCGCGTTTTTTCCTCTGGGTGTTTTCCATATCATCACGACCTTTTGACAGACTGGGGCCCGCCGGCTGGCGGGCAGGCCATTATACCACGGGGGCGGCGGTTTGTCCAGCGGCGGGCGGCGGTTCCCCTTGCAGTCTGGAGGAAAAGGTGGTATCATAGAATGCAACACAGACAAGGAGGGGTCCTTGATGTACAAAAAGAATCTGGCCCGGCTGCTGTCTCTGCTCCTGGCGCTGGTTTTGCTGTGCGGGGCGGCTGCCCCGGCTTACGCCGCCGTGGGCAGCTTTTCCGATGTGCCCGCCGGCCACTGGGCCTATGACGACATCATGTGGGCCCGGCAGAACGGCATTGTGGGCGGCATTGGCAGCAACATGTTCGCGCCCGGCGACGACGTCTCCTACGCCGCCATGGTGGAGATGCTCTGCAACGCCTTTTTCGCCGATGAGTACGAGGCCTATGAGGCCGCCAATGCCCAGCGGCTGAAGGAGGTGTTCGGGGAGGACACCTATTGGTTCAGCTACCGGGCGTATTTCTTCCTGTCCAACAAGCTGCTCACAAACGCCGGCGCTATGATTACCAGCTACAGCAGCATGATGTCTGCCATGAACCGGAACAACATGGCCCAGATCATTGCCAACGTGCTGACCAAGAAGGGCGTGACTGTGACCGACGCGCAAAAGAGGGCGGCTGAGGCGGAGATTTCCGACCTGGACGCCATCCCCGCGGCCTACCGGGACGCGGTGCTGATTTGCTACTCCCTCGACCTGCTCAACGGCACCGACGGCCAGTTTTTAGGCGGCAATCACACCACCCGCGCCCAGGCCTGCGCCGTCATCCGCCGCGTGGCCGATCTGCTCAGCGCCGGGGAGGACCCAGACCCGGACCCGAGCCCGGAGGTCACGCCGTCCCCGGACCAGCCTGAGGGCTTCGAGCCCAGCGTGGTCGTTCCGGATGAGTGACACCCCTGCGGTTCCCCGCTCGCGGCCTGCGTGCGCATGATTAGCAGCGGCAGGGAAAACGGCCGACCGTCAAAACATGCTCCCGCCCGGATGATTTGTCCGGGCGGGAGCTTTCGCGTGTTTTGAAGCGCGGGGACCGTCACCAGCCGGTGCCGGCGCCCTCGCAGACCCAGCCCTCGCCGGTGCGGTGGAGGATGCCGATGCGGCTGTAGACCAGAGCGCCCTCCGGGGCGTCGCCGCCCTCGTAGTACCAGGTGTTGCCGACCCAGAAGGGGCTGGCGGTGGTCTGGTCCACCGGGACGAACACTGTCCGGTAGCTGAAGCCGAACCAGTCCGTCCCAAAGCCCTCGGCAGGCAAACCGTGGGCTTCGGCGAATTCGGCCAGATCGCCGCCCTCCAGCCAGTCGGGCAGATCAGCCCTTACGTCGGTGATCTCCACGTAGGTGCAGGCGTAGGAGCTGCCCGGGGCGGTACGGGTCAGGGCCCCCTCCCAGCCTTCCGCCCACAGGAGGGCAATCTCCTCATGGCTCCGGCCCTGGCCGGGGATGGGGAGGGCGGAGGCTCGGAGGCAGTCCAGCTCCAAGCTATCGAACCAGAATTGGCGCAGATATTCAAAGGCAGAGAACTGGCGGGCGGAATCATAGGTGTATTTGGCGTGGTAATAGTTGGTGCCGTTTATGATGTCGTGCACCGCTACCAGGTCGGAGTCCTCCCAGACGCGGATGTAGGCGGAGTAGTTCGGGGCGGTGATGGCAAGATAGCTGCTGGTGTTGAGCGGCACGGGGAATTTGGGGTCCTCAGTGGTGCCCCAGTCGAACTCTTCCCAGGAGAAGTCGGTGGTCAGGGCCTGGAGATAGTGGGCGCAGAAGTCCTGGCTGGGGACGGAGGAGTATATGTGCTTTGTGTAATGGTTGGGGTTGTCCTGGGAACCGATGGCCAGCTCCAGATCCACAGAGGCGGCCCCCATGAGCCGGTCCACGGCGGCCTGGACCGGGTCGCTCCACAGAGTGTCAGCGTCGAAGGGCTCCACCCCCTCGGTGGCCAGCACAGTCTGCATGGCGAAGGGCTCCACGCCCTCGGTTTCCAGCACGGTCCGCATGGCAAAGGCCTGGATGGCGTCAAAGGTATCCCGGTAGGGCTCCCAGCCATATAACTCCATCAGTGCGTCGAAGGGCCGGTCAATTGCATAGTAGTATCTGCTGTCCTGGGCAAACAGCTCACGGCCCGTTGTGTCATTGCTGTCAGGGTAGCCATGGGCGTCGAATTGAGCCTGACTCCACCGGGATACCGCCAGCATCCAGAGCGCCGACCCTTCCTCTTGCCCGTCTTCCGAGTCCTCCAACATGGCGGGCAGGTAATAGCAGACCAGAGTGCCGCCCTTTACCTCTTCCGACAGGTAGGAGGTCTTCACCTCGTTTTTCAGCTCTTCTGGGATGTCCTCCAGCCGCTCCCGGAGGGTTTCGGCGGACAGAGGCGGGGCCTCCTCCGGCGCGCCGGTGAAGGTGAAGCCTACGGTGAGCCCCAAAACCAGTGCCGCCGCCAGCACCAGGGCGATGACGGTCCTGGGACGGCGGACGATGAGCTCCACCCGCTCCTTCACCCGGCGCTTGCCGCCGGTCATGGTGGTGGCGGTCTGCAAAAGAGGGTTGCGCCCCGCCGCGATCATATCCACCAGCGTGCGGCCGTAGGGGATGCGCTCCGCCTCCCCCAGGCGGCGGATGGCCCCCTCGTCACAGGCCAGCTCGCAGTCCTGCCGGGACATGGCCGCCGCCCACCATACCAGCGGGTCGAACCAGTACACGCACAGGCACAAACACCGCACCAGCGCCCACCAGTGGTCCCCGTGGCGGAAGTGGGTCAGCTCGTGGGTGAGCACGTGGCGCAGGCGGTCCGGGTCCGCCAGGGCGGCGGGGGTAACGTATACCGCCGGGCGAAGCACACCGCTCAGGCAGGGGGAGGGCAGCTCTGGGGTGACGTACACCGGCAGGGGGCAGTCCGCCTCCACCGGCAGGGCCCGGCGCAGCTTCCGCCGCAGGCCCAGGTTCACCAGCAGGAACCACAGCCCCATCACCAACCCGCCGCCCAGCCAGACGGGACGGGCGCACTTGGCCGCCAACTCGGCCAGGGTGGGGTCCTCGGCCTGGAGCTCACGGGCCCGGGCCTCCAGCATGGCCTGCTCCTCAGTCGTCAAGGGGGCGGTGTACCAGTCGTCAATCACGACGTATCGGTTGAGTGTGCCGTCGTATTCCCGCAGGGCCTGGTGGTAGGCGTCCTCATAAGACATAGCTGGGACGGGGACAGTGGTCTGCCCGATGGTCTGAGCCATGTGGGTGGACTCCTCCGCCTTGTCCAGCAGGGCCAGGGCGCTGAATGCGCTGGGGGCCAGCTCCAGCGGCACCAGCAGCCGCACCACCGCCACCAGCCACAGGGCGTACTGGGCCTGGGGCTTGAACCGCCCCCGGAGCAGGGGCCGCAGGGCGGCTATGACCAGAATGAGGATGGACGATGTAATCAGGACCGATTTCATTTTCTCTCCTCCTCCGCCTTGTTCAAAATGGCGTACAGCTCGTCAATGTCCGCTTTGGACAGGGAGCTGCGGTCCACCAGGGAGCTGACCAGCAGCCCCACGCTGCCGTGGAAGGCCCGCTCCAGCAGGGAATCGGTCTCCGCCGCCGCGGCCTCCTCCCGGGCCAGCGCCGCCCGGAACACCTTGGCCCGGCCCGACACCTCGTAGGTGACCAGCCCCTTCTCCTCCATCCGCCGCACCATGGTGGTGACGGTGCTCTTGGCCCAGCCCGCGCTGTCCTTCAGCGCCCGTACCAGCTCCATCAAGGTCTTGGGGCCCGTCCACAGACACTCCATCACCCGCCACTCGCTGGGAGAGAGCAAATCCCGCTTTTCACCCATTGTTACGCCTCCTTTACTGTTGGTTGGTTTACTGTTGTAAGCCTACTATAGCAGAAAGGACTACGGCTGTCAACCACTTTTCCAAAAGAATTCCCGCCCGCCCCGGATGATGGCCCAGGGCGGGCGGGAATTTGGCTCATTGGGTCAAACTGTTGCGCTTTCTGTCGATTTCAAAACGCAGTCAATGATTAACTCCAGCTTCTTCACTTTTTTGCTCAGCTGTTTCATATCGGAATCCATCGTGTCATTAACTTTCAATATTGACAGCAAAAACGACCGATACCCGCACAAATAGTTCAAAAAGTCCCGCGGCTCGGCAAAATGCATGACGCCGCCGCGGCCTTTGGGCAGCCCCAGCCGATTTATCTGCTCCAGCCAATCCGGCTCATGAAAGAACGCGTTTTTGACGCGGTACTTCTTCGCGCCGCATACCGTTGTTTTGCCCAAAAAGTAGGTCAGCTTATTTAAAGAATATAATTTTTTCCTGGATAAATGGATGTTTTCAGACACTACAAATCCCGAGAGCGATATTTCGTCCAGTCCGTACTTTAGCTTGTTCTTATTCAGGCGGAACCCCATGCTTTTGAGGATTCCGCTTATCATGCCGATAAAATAGGGCGCTTTGGAAAAGTCGAGATACCTGCTGGAAAACAGCATGTCGTCGGCATACCTCGTATAGCAGATATCCTCCGCCAGCTTCCTCCCGTTTTGATACAGAGCGTCAAAGCTTTGGCAGTACTTTAAAATACGCTGATCCGCCCGCCGGAACACAATGTTGGAAATTGCCGGGGAGGTGACTGCCCCCTGGGGCAGACACCCCTCGCAGGTGCACAGCGCCAAAAAATCCGTCAAGTTCTCCGGCACGTCCTCCGAAAAAAATTCCCCAAAGCATTTTTTGAGCATCCCTGTTGTAATGGAGTCAAAAAAGCCCTGGATATCAAGCCGCAAATAGTGGGTTTTCCCGACATGCGGCCTGAGAAAGGTGAGGTAGCTTTCTTCCTTTACAAACCCGACGGCCGGTATCGGCAGAGGAACTTTTTCCAAAAAGTTCTGGCAAAGGGCCTTCTGGAGCTCATAGAGATCGGATCCCCTTTCGATGGCCCGAATCTCCCGCGCCCCACCCTTTTTGGGAATCTGAAAGATATGGTAGGAGTCGCCTACGTCGGACAGCACGTCTTTCAGGCTCGAGGCATCCGTGTGCAGAATACGCTCCAAAAAGTATTCCCGGCTTCCAATATACACGTTTGGCCGTCCTTTCAACTCTATATATAAACAATCTGAGCGGTGAGCACTCCCTGAAACATTCGCTTGCGCCCATCAGGCGGCAATGGCATAAATATATTTGATTACATTGCGCGTTTCATTTTGCATCATGATTTCCCCGGATTGTCCGAAACCTCGGCTCCTTACGGAACCGCTGCCTCTCACGGGGTCCACGGCTATGTACAAGGTACAAGGTCATGGAATTCCTGCTCACCGCTCAGATTTGTTTATTTGCCGCTCATTTGTTTTCTCATAATTTCCACTACCTCAAACAACTCCGGAAAATAGTCGCGGAAGCTCTGCCGCACCTGGAAATGAATGTCCGAATCCGCCACAGCCTTGGAGAATTGCCCTAAGCTGCCGCAGGGAGTGTCCGAATCTGACGCCGCCGCTCTGCATAGAAAGTAGTCCAGCCAGTCGCTCATCCATCCATTTGTTTTCCCCTGCTTGTTATTCTCGATCAGGCGCTTTAAATCCGGGGCTATCTTTGGGTTGCGTTTGCAAATCTCATCAAAGGTTAAAATGAAATCGCTTTTTCCGTCAAATAGGAGCCTCACAAAATTGAGACAGTCGTTTTGGGGCAGACTGTCATAGACTTTTTGCAGCTCGGGCAGTACAGTTGGACGGAAAACCTTTGCTTCCTGGCAGTACGTCCAAAAAGCGCTGAGGTTTCTGTCGGTTATCAGCATCCCCTCAATGGTGGTTGACGCGACGTAGACATTCCTCTGTTTGAGATAATCCTTAATGAGCTGAATCAGTTCCTGGAAATTGAGGTCCCGGCAGGCAAAGAAGGGCGGCCAATAGCGGAATCTGCCCCGCTCCGAAAGGGCGCGGATTCTTTTTAAGCAGAGAAGCTGATGGGTGCGCATAGGTGAATAATAATACTTTTCCTCCGGCAAATCTTTCTTCGGAAAGTATCTGCCCTCCAGCTGAAAGCTTTTGTTATTCGTGCTCCAGCGCATTGCCTTGTCCATATCTGCCAGAAATAAAAACTGCGTGTGAAAATGCCGGTGCCTGGGGGAGATGATCTTTTGGATCACATCGTCCGCCATGCCCTCCATGATATCGACATCCCGCAAAAAGGGAAACAGCTCCAGCAGAAAGGCGTTGGAAAAAACCTCAACCTCCGACGCCCCTTCCACGGACAAAATGTACCGGGAAAAGTAGGCGTTGGCATGCTGATCGTTCATGAAAACTCTCAGGCGGTTGTCAGAGTCCTCTGAGAACAGCTTGACCGGCGCAGCATAGGTGCGCCCGTTCAACAGGGATACATGGACTACCTCACAGTCTGACTGCTCCAGCTTCAGGATATCCTTCAGCATCCTTGGGGAGTGCGTCGCAATCAAGAACCTGATGGCATCCTTACAGCCGAGTATCCTGGCAGTAAGCCGGTCGACCAGCTTATGGTGAAGGCTTATTTCCGGTTCGTCAAGAATCACAATGGGCTCCTTGATTTTGTACTCAAATATCAGCTTTAGGATTTCAATCAGCAGGTTGGTGTAGTTGAACGCATTTGTGCCGTTGGACATATAGTCCAGCTTGCTGGCTTTGAAAGAAAACGTCTCTCCCTTAAACAGCAGCGTTGACATTGTGGACGCGTATTGCTTGGGCGTATAGGGCTTGATTTGGATGTCGGCCCTGGCAAACGACGCCAGGAGCTTCTCAAATCTCTCCTCCAGCTTATACTTCTCATTGTCCTTGATAGCGGTGATCTCCGCCGCGATTTCTGCCTCCCGCGTACGGTGGACCTTCATCAAATCGCCGATCATGTCCCAGAGCTGGCTCCAGTCTGTGAGGTCGATTTTGCGGGCGTCTACCACGTAGAGGGGGAAGAGGTTCAAAATGTTCTGCCTGTATTGGCGCTCCTGATTCCAGCGGACGGGCTTGCCTTTAATCTGCCGCATCGTCAGGGTCTCAAACGGTTTCCTTCTGCTGATCCAGTTGTAATACCCTTCGTAGTCCAGGTCGGCGTTTCGCTGCCGATTCCGCCCGGATATCATCTTTAAGTGCCTGAAATCAAACATCAAAGAGATTGAAAACTCATTGCTGAAGCGGTTCTGATAATTATAGCAGGCAATATCGTCATTCTCCTGCAGCAGGCAGCGATAAAAATGGCGGACCGCGTCCAAGATATTACTTTTTCCAGTTCCGTTTTCGCCAATCAACAGATTGATATCCTTAAAATCGAGAACGCAATATTTTATAGATCGGTAATTTTCTATCTTGATCCTTGTAATACTCATGTCCGCTCCGTTCTCTGCAAAAGGCACGTCCAACCGCCCGTATCAACGGCGCGTGTCGATCTGTTCCCCCAGCTGATTCAGGTATTTGACTATTTTATTAATAATAGCACATCTTTTTTCAAATTTCAACCATCGCCGACCAATATTTTATTTTCGGAATTTTTAATTATATTTCGATAAAACGATTTGATTTTCACTCCCAGGCCACGCCGAAGGCGATCAGTCCGTAACGGAAAATCCCCGTGCCGGACAGGTCCAGATACAGGCTGCCGCACCGCTCCATCCGCCGTGGCACGGTTGTCAAATGCGGAGAGGACGGAGCCGCCGCGGCGCAAAAGAGATATTGCCATTTCACCCGAAAGGCTTTATAATAACGGACGGACAACCCACCTGCCGCCGCAGAACCAAACCGGTCCAGGACCATCAGAAAGGGGAAGCACAAGATGGCAAAAGACATATTATTTGACGTAACCGCCCTAGGGGAACTGCTTATCGACTTCACGGAAAACGGCCTCAGCGGCCAGGGCAACGGCCTGTTCGAGGCCAACCCCGGCGGAGCGCCCTGCAACGTGCTGGCCATGCTGAAAAAGCTGGGACGCTCCTGCGCCTTCGTAGGCAAGGTGGGGGAGGATATGTTCGGCCGTCTGCTCCGCGGCGTGGCGGCGGAGGCGGGCATCTGCGTGGACTATCTGGTGTCCGACAAGGACGCCCGCACAACCCTGGCCTTTGTCAAGACCTTCCCCAACGGAGATAGGGACTTTTCCTTTTACCGCAATCCCGGCGCGGATATGCTGCTCCGGGAGGACGAGCTGCCCCTGGATGTGATTGCCAACAGCCGCATCTTCCACTTCGGCACCCTGTCCATGACCCACGAGGGGGTGCGGAAGGCTACCTGCAAAGCCGTTGACCACGCCAGGGCCGGCGGGGCGGTCATCTCCTTCGACCCCAACCTCCGCCCGCCCCTGTGGGACAGCCTGGAGGAGGCAAAGCGCCAGATCGAGTACGGCCTGGCCCGGTGCGACGTGCTGAAAATCGCCGATAACGAGCTGGAGTTCATGACCGGCCAGACCGACTTCGACAAGGGCGCGGCCATCCTGCGCACCAAGTATCCCAGCATCCGCCTGTTCAACGTCACCGCCGGGGCGGAGGGGAGCTATTCCTACTACGAGGACAAGCGGGTGTTCGTGCCCTCCTGCAGGCTGGGCGGGGTCATCGAGACCACCGGGGCCGGGGACACCTTCTGCGCCAGCGTGCTGAACTTCGTGCTGGACCACGGCCTGGACGGCCTCACCGAAGCGGACCTGACCGAGATGCTCCGCTTCGCCAACACGGCCGCCTACCTGGTCACCACCCGGAAGGGGGCCATCCGCTCCATGCCCGAGCGGGAACAGGTGGAGGCGCTGCTGAAGTGAGCCCAGGCCCGGTTCGCGGGAAATATGCCGCTCAAGGGGTTTGCCGGTACAGCTTCTCAAAGCTTTCTTGTGACATCACTTCAAAATTCTTCGCGGTGGCAGCGGAGGAGGAAGTGGATGGAGAGCTGCTGGGCTGGCTGTGGGAGGCCTGGGACTTCTGTGAGACGAAAGGGAGGGGAAGCCGATGATCCGCATTGCCATCGCCGAGGACGATCCCCAGTGCTTCGCCCAGCTGGAGCAGTACATCGGCGACTACGGCCGGGAGACCGGCCGGGCCTTTCACATCACCCATTATGATAACGGGGAGGATTTGGTGGAGCGCTATCAGCCGGAGTTTGACCTGATCCTGATGGATGTGGAGATGCCCTTCATGGACGGGATGACGGCGGCGGGCTACATCCGGAAGAAGGACCCGGAGGTGGTCATCGTTTTTGTCACCAATCTGGCCCAGTACGCCGTCCAGGGCTACGCGGTGAACGCCCTGGATTACATCCTCAAGCCGCTGAACTACTTTTCCTTTTCCCAGCACCTGAGCAGGGCGCTGCAATACGCCCGCAAAAAAGAAAAGACCTTCCTCACCGTGGCGGTGAAGGGGGGCGCTGTCAAGCTGGCGCTGGACGGCATCTTCTATATCGAGCGGCTGGGACGGCAGCTTATGTTCCACACCCGCACCGGCGTATACGCCTCCACAGCCACCCTCCAGCAGGTGGAGGAGGAGCTGGAGGGCAAGGGCTTCATCCGGTGCAACAAGGGCTATCTGGTGAATCTGGAGCACGTGGACGGCGTCCAGGACGGGTGCGCCGTGGTGGGCGGGGACAAGCTGCTCATCAGCCGGGGCCGCCGCCAGCCCTTCCTGGAGGCCCTCACCGACTGGGTGGGGGGTGTGAGCCTGTGAACATCTACCTGTCTGACATTCCCCGGCTGTTCACCGGCCTGGCCGAGTGGCTGGCCTGCCTGCTGTACATCCGGAAGTACCCCCGGCGGACCTCCGGCCCCCGGCTTTGGGGCGTCCTGGCGGCGGGGCTGGTAATTCAGTGCCTGTTTTTGCAGCTCACCGACGCCAAGCACATCGCCCTGTGGCTGCCCTGCATGATCTTGGCGGTGGGGCTGATGTTTGCCCTCATCGCCACCTGCTGCGACATGCCCCTGACCAGCGCCGCCTATGTCACCGTCCGGACCTTCCTGCTGGCGGAGTTTACCGCCTCGCTGGAGTGGCAGCTGTACTCCTATGTCCTGTATCTCCTGGGCTGGCAGGGGGAGGAGGGCTGGCGGCGGAACCTGCTGGCCTTGGCCATGCTGGGGGCGGTATATGCGCTGGTATTCCAGCTCATGGCATGGCTGGAGCGGCGGCTGGGGGAGCCCCGGTCCGCCATAAACTTCCAGCTCCAGGAGCTGTGGGCCCCCATCCTCATGGCGTCGGTCTGCTTCCTTATGAGCAACCTGAGCTTTGTGTACAGCAACACCCCCTTCACCAGCTCCATCCTCGCTGAAATCTACAATATCCGTACCCTGGTTGACCTGGCGGGGGTGACCATGCTGTACGCCTACCATCTCCAGCGGTGCGAGCTGTACATGCAGCGGGAGCTGAACGCCATTCAGGGCGTTCTGCAGAACCAGTACGCCCAGTACCGCCAGTCCCGTGAGAGCATCGAGGTCATCAACCACAAGTACCACGACCTGAAGCACCAGATTGCCGTGCTCCGGGCGGAGCCGGACGCACGGCGCCGGGCCGCCTATCTGGACGGCATGGAGGAGGAGATTCGGGACTACGAGGCTCAGAACAAGACGGGCAACTCGGTGCTGGACACGGTGCTCACCGGAAAAAGCCTGTACTGCGCCCGCCACGGGGTGGAGCTCACCTGCGTGGCCGACGGCGGGAGGCTGGATTTCCTGGATGTGATGGACATCTGCACCATTTTCGGCAACATCCTGGACAACGCCATCGAGTGTGAGCTGCGCATTGAGGAGAAGCAGAAGCGGCTGATTCACCTGGCGGTGCATGTCAAAAAGGAGTTTCTGGTAATCCGCTGCGAGAACTACTGCCCGGAGCCCCCGGTGTTTCAGGACGGCCTGCCCGTGTCCACCAAGGAGGACAGCGCCAACCACGGCTACGGCATCAAATCTGTCCGGCTCGCTGCGGCCAAGTACGGCGGCACCACCACCGTCCACAGCAGGGACAGCTGGTTTGAGATCAACGTGATGATCCCCCTGCCGCCCGCCCGCTGAGCGCAAAAAGCCGCCCGCCCCCGGTTTGGGGACGGGCGGCTTTGTTATGCAGCTATGAAGCGGTGCTGGGGAGCTTGAGGTATTTGGCCTGATAGAAGGCCAGCCACTTGCGGAACTCCGGCTGGTCGCCCTGGCGCACGCCCCGGGCGTAGTTGTGGAATTGGAGGTCGGCGTACCGCAGCTCCAGCACGGCCAGGGCCACGTTGGAGCAGTGGGCGGCCACGCGCTCGAAGTTGTTGATCAGGTCGTTGATGATAAAGCCCAGCTCCAGGGTGCACACGCCGCTTTGCAGCCGGCGGATGTGGCGAAGCTTCATGCCCTCCAGCAGGGTGCTGATGACCTCCTCCAGAGGCTCCACCTGGAGGGCCACGTCGATGTCCTCCTCGGTGAGGGCCTGCTGGGCCAGGGAGACGATCTCCATTACCGCACCGGCGGACCGGTTCAAGTCCTCCAGCCCGTCAGGGGAGAAGGAGACGCCCTTGCTGTCCATCTCCTTGGCCAGGCCGGCCAAATTCACCGCGTGGTCGGAAATCCGCTCCAGATCGGTGAGACAGTGGAGGTAGTGGGAGCTGACCAAGGTCTCCCGCTCGTTGAGGCCCCGGCTGTTCAGGTGGAACAGGTAGCTGCCCAGCGTGTCCTCATAGCGGTCCACCACGTTCTCGCGACCCAGGATTTTCTCATACTTCTCCCCGCTGAAGGTGGTGAACAGCTCAATGGAGCGGTTCAGGTTCTTCACGGCGGCGGAGGCCATGCGCACCACGGTGCGGCCGCTCTGCTCCAGGGCAAGGGGCGGATAGTCCAGGAAGCGCTCGTCCAGGAGGTTCTCCTCGAACTCCTCCTCGTCCTCAGATTTCTCCTCCTTGATGGTGAGCATGGCCAGCCGCACCAGCAGGGCGGTAAAGGGCAGCTGCACCAGGGTGGCGGCCACCTTGAACACGGTGTTGAACACGGCGATGCCCATGGAGGAGGCGGGCTGAGCCATAAAGCCGAAGTTCATAAAGGCGTGGGCCAGATAGAAGGGCGCCATGAACAGTACGGAGCCCACGATGTTGAAATAGAGGTAGATGACGGCGGTGCGTTTGCCGTTGGCGTTTGCGCCGATGGCGGACAGCAGCACCGGCACGCAGGCGCCGATGCACATGCCCAGCACCATGGGGATGGCCACCTCATAGCTGATGGCCCCGGTGGCGGACAGGGCCTGCAGAATACCGATGGAGGCGGAGGAGGACTGGATAACCGCCGTGACCAGCGTCCCGATGAGCAGCGACACCATTGGGTTGGAAGCGGCAGAAATAAACTGCAAAAACGCCTCGTTGGACTTCAATGGGTCCATGGCGGAGCTCATGGTTTGCATGCCGCTCATGAGCACGGAGAAAGCCAGCAGGATCAGGCCAACGTTCTTCTGTCCCTGCCTGCGGCAGAAAAAGTATAGGACAATGCCTATAAAGGCGATGAGCGCAAACACGGTGGCGGAGGTAAAGCCGCCCTGGCCCTCCACGTCGGCCAGCGTCAGCACCCAGCTGGTGGCGGTGGTGCCGATGTTGGCGCCCATGATGATGCCCACGGCGTTGGAAAGCTGCATGATACCGGAGTTGACGAAGCCAACCACCATGACGGTGGTGGCCGAGGAGGACTGGATGACCGCCGTCACCAGCGCCCCCAGCAGGACGCCCTTGATGGGATTGGAGGTCAGCTTGCCCAGGACGGTTTCCAGCTTGCTGCCGGCCACCTTTTTCAGCCCGTCCCCCAGCAGGGTCATGCCGAACAGGAAAAAGGCCAGCCCACCCAGCAGTGAAATGATGTCCGCAATACCCATGCGTATGATTCCTTCCCGCGGGCCCGGCCCGCTTTTCGGCAGACTGCTGCATATTTTATGCGTTCATATTATATCATATCTTTGCAGGGATTGCTTGCCTTTTTTTCAATTTCTCTAAAGACGTCGAAAAAATTTTTTTGACAGGTCGAATTTTGGATAAAATAGAAAAAAGGGGTGGGCTTCAGCCCACCCCTTTTGCATAGGATACCTGTATCAGCGCCGGCCTCCGCCGCGGCTGCCGCCGGGCCGTCCACCACCGCCGAAGGAGCGCCCGCCTCCGAAGGAGCCGCCGGGCCTGGGTCCCGCGGAGGGACGCCCGCCGCCGAAGGAGCCGCCGGGCCTGGGCCCCGCAGAGGGC